>CAYLHG010000033.1:0-2880 GCA_964383495.1 uncultured Gammaproteobacteria bacterium | reverse complement strand
TGCTTTTATTATAAATTTTTGATGACAATACAAAAGCTGGCCGATACTTTCCGATCAACCGAAGCTAACCAATTGATTTTAAAGTCGCTTGCACGGTTGAATGTACACCTATCCTCTATGGGCTGATACAAGCATTGCTATGTGTCCGTACCGCAAGTGGTTTTTCCACTAACAGCGCCTACGGCTCCTCCTATTAAAGGATCAGCACATCAGAGTAAGGGCTGAAAATACCTCACTTAAGCGCATAACCCGTGCTTCTTCCGCCAGCAGAAGTTTTCTCTAATATCCCAAGCGCAACCAAGGAATGGATATCACGCAAAGCTGTATCATGAGAACACTTACAGATAACACCCCATTTCCTTGTTGTTAGTTTGCCTTGAAATCCATCTATCAGTTTATTGAGCATGAGTTTTTGGCGAGAATTCATTGGGGTATTCACATGTTTTTCCCAAAAATGATTTTTATAAACACATAAAGAAATCGTTTTCTGGCTTTCTTCAAATGCATGAAGCAAACAATTTAAAAACCATGCTAGCCATTGAGTGATATCAAGCGAATTTTTTTGAGTTTTTTCCAAAACAGTATAATACGATTTCTTTTCATTGCAGATTTGCGCCGAAAGACTATAAAAACGCAATGAGCTATCTTCCGAACGTGCCAATAAATACTCCGTAATAGCACGTGCGACCCGCCCATTTCCATCATCAAATGGATGTATTGTGACAAACCATAAATGTGCGATTGCTGCTTTTAAAACAGGATCTATAGATTGTTCATTTGCAATCCACCGGATAAATAAATTCATTTCTTGATCTAAACGATCAGCGCTAGGCGCTTCAAAATGTACCCGCTCGCGACCCATCGGCCCAGACACTACTTGCATAGGGCCATGTTCGTCATTCCTCCAAGTGGCAATACATATGCGAAAGTGATTTATGTCTGTAAATAATAATGTTTGCCAATGAAATAAACGATCAGCGGTGAGCGGTAATTGGTATCCTTGCGTTGCATCTAGAATCAAAGATACAACGCCTTCAACATGTTTATTTGTATTTGGTTTTAATCCAGCCATGTCTAAATGAAGACGTCTTGCAATAGAAGAACGGACGTCGCCAGGGTTCAGTATATCCCCTTCTATTTCACTTGATCGGACAGTTTCTATCGTAAGAGAATTGAGCGAAGCAAGCCCCTGCTCTGAAAAACCCAAGGCCTGTGCTTTTCCAAGAAGTAACCCTTGTTGATGCCTCACTTGCGTTAAAAGAGGCGACACAGTCTCGTTTTTCCAGGTAAAAAATGGCCAATTTTTTAATTGATGTATATATTCGGTCATTAAAGCCCCCTCTATGCGTAGATTATAGCGCTTAATCTACGCATAATCAATCATTTTTTGCGTAGATTAGAGAGGTTAATCGACGCATAAAGTTGACAAAAACCCTCAGCCAGTATTATTCGCTGGACACAGCTAGATAAAATGACTGTATCGAAAGCGCTAAAAAAAACTGGTTGACTTAAGGCTGGTCAATCGCATCGAACACACGAAATTTGCGCTTACAAAGCTCAAAAAATACTATTAAATAAATATTAAAGCATGGTAATATATTAAAAATGTTATGAAGCTTATGAGGAGTCATCATGAAGCTAAGTTCAATTTTGTTAGCAAGTACCTCTATGTTACTTTCTGAGAGGGTTTAAGGAGAATGAAATGTTTACGCCCATGAACAGACAACGTAGCGCTCGAAAAAATTGCTATTTAATAGAAGAAGTAACAATGCTTGTTAGTACAGGGCATATGTTTTCGGCCAATACCCTTGAAAGACTAGGATTACATTGCAAAGCTTCTTATTTTGAAACCCTTGAATCGGCAAAAGAAGCACTCAGAAATGGTGAAGATCCTGCGAGTAGTATAATTATTTTCTTAAAAAATGTTCCGCTTGAATACTACGAAAAAAATACAGATGGCTCATTTAACTTAAAGCGAGATAATGTAAGCTTACTGGTTGCAGCAAACTTTATAGAAGGCATTTATTTTTTACACTATGATAATGTCAAAGGTGATTTTATCTACCAACTCAAATCTCCTCCACCTCCTGCCCTACCCCCCGCGCCAAATAAACCATCAAATAAATGCATAATTCTATAATATTTAAATCCTCACGATAAAAATTAGCCAATGGCTCGCGATTATGTTGATTTTATCGTTATTCACATGGCTCAAATAGTAAGAGCCTCAAGCTCGTAATCTGAGATTGAGGATTATCCAGTAGTTATACTGCAACTCCTTTTCGAGCTCGCATAAGCCAGCATAGGCTCAGGTTCGGCTGTATCCGCACTTTGACTAGCTTCCACGGCAGCAGGTGCAAAAGAAACACCACCAGAACCCAAGCCAGTTGTAACGCGAGCATTCTTTACAGGGGCGCCCGCTTTAAAGATTCGACCTAGTGTTGGGACACCATCATACGCCACAGCACGTGAACCTACATCGCGCTTAGCAATGCCTTTTTGCTCTAACAATAGCATGTCAACTTCTGTTAGTGTTTGCCCTTCAGTATTTCTTCCCAAAGCAACAGAAATGAAAGCTGGCAATACAGTATTTACAATATTCAATTGCAACAAGGTTCTATTTTGAGCAAAAGCTTCATCGTGGTGTGGCGGTTTGTCGCCGTAAAAAGCTTTTGTCCCCGCAACGCCAATAAAAATCTTGCCATCACGCACTCTTGCCTGCCATGCTAGCACAATCCCTTCTTGATGCACCTCCATGCAGTGGTTAAAATCTTTGCATTTTTCAAGCAGTTCAGCAGAAACAGGAATGTTCAATTTTAAAGATGCACCAGCAAATAGCGCATAAGCTGGCTCGTCAAATCCAAGCTTTCTTAAGGTGCC
>CAYLHG010000032.1:0-6259 GCA_964383495.1 uncultured Gammaproteobacteria bacterium | reverse complement strand
CACTTGAATTTTTCTGCTATACTTCCCCCATGGTATATCATCGCTTGCTGCACATCCCTCAAGACTACCCCAAAAGCGTCTTCCTTTTTGGACCTAGAGGCACGGGCAAAACATATTGGATTAAGCATCATTTCCCAAACGCAATTTACCTCGACCTCCTGGATGCTAGTATATATCTTCATTTACAGCGAAATGCCAAACACCTATCCGATTATATTCCGCCTCATTTTCAAGACTGGATTATTCTGGATGAAGTACAGAAGCTTCCTGAGCTTTTGAATGAAGTTCACCGATTAATTGAGCATGCACATTATCGATTTATTTTAACTGGCTCCAGTGCGCGTGCACTGCGAAAAAAAGGTATCAATTTATTGGCAGGACGTGCGATCCATTATTCGATGCATCCGCTCACAGCTATCGAAATGGGAGATGACTTTGATTTGGGTAGGGCTCTGATGTTCGGGCAATTACCCTCTATTCCAACGGAACCCGACCCAACTCGCTATCTTGAAAGTTATGTGAAAACATATTTACGTGAGGAAGTGATGCAAGAAGGTCTTGCAAGAAATCTATCGGTATTCTCACGCTTCTTGGAAGTGACAAGCTTTTCCCAAGGCGAAACATTAAATATGGCAAGCATCGCCCGAGAGATAGGCCTAAGCTCACAAGCGATTAGCAATTATTTCGAGTTACTGAGCGATCTCTTGCTCGCTTATCGTATCCCTGTTTTTAATAAAAGAGCAAAAAGAAAAACAGTATTACATCCAAAATTTTATTTCTTTGATACGGGTGTTTACAATACATTGAGACCAATGATGGTTCTGGATACGCAGCCAGAAAAAGAGGGCGTGCTGTATGAGAGTTTATTTTTGCAAGAGCTACGTGCAGTCAATGACTATTTACGCAAAGAATACGATATTTATTATTGGCGTACGCAAACAGGCATTGAGGTTGATTTTATTGCTTACGGGCCTAAACAATTATTGGCTTTCGAAATTAAACGTAAATATTATATAGATACGAGGGATTTGCAAGGCTTAAAAATATTTAAAGAGGAATACCCCATGGCTAAATGTTTTTTGATTTATGGCGGGAATGATATCTTATACAAAGAAGAAGCTACTTGCTTGCCATTTGAATATGCGCTGAAGCATTTGCCAGAACTATTATGAGTCGATCACCATGATAACGAATTGAGCACTGGAATCAGTGAGCCCGCATATATCCCAACTTGCGATCAATGATAGGATCTCTAAAGTGACTCTTCATTTATTAGGAATCGTTCCCTCTAAGCAAGAAGAAGAACAGCCTGATGAAAACTGTTCAATACGTAAAAATAATCCAAAAAAGTGATGAGAGTGTGATGCTCCCAATTAAAAGCAAGCATTAATTTGCTTACCTACAAAACATCTTCCGCTTTCTATTAATCGTCTCGCATTGGTCATGCTGATATGGCAGCAGGGTTTTTATGAACCCCCAAAAACAAAAATGAGTTCAAAACAATTGAAATGATCGCTGCCCCCAGGATAAGCTGATAGGTCTGATTAGAAATTAATGATAACGAAACCCCTAAGCTTGCTAGGATAAAAGAAAATTCACCTATTTGTGCGAGGCTGATCCCTACAATAAAAGCCGTTTTCATCGGATATCGAAAGGCTAAAACCAATAGTATTGCCACCAACGTTTTCCCAACCAAAATAATCGATAAGGTTACAAGCAATTTGATAGGCTCAGATAAAATAATGCTGGGATTAAATAACATACCCACAGAAATAAAAAATAATACAGAAAAAGCATCGCGAAGAGGAAGAGATTCATTGGCTACACGGTGACTGTGTTCTGATTCTCTGAGCATCATGCCAGCAAAAAAAGCACCTAAAGCAAAGGATACATCGAATAATTTTGCTGCGCCGAATGCTACCCCCACCGCCGTTGAAATGGTACAAAGCGTAAATAACTCTCTGGATCCTGTTTTGGCAACTAACGCGAGTACTCTCGGGAAAACCGTACGGCCAACCACTATCATCACAGCAATAAAAGCAAAAACTTTGACTAAGGCAAATCCTAAATCTAAATAAAGATTATTGCTGACCGCTTGTTCACTTAAAATAACAGAAACAGAGGGCAACATGACTAATACAAAAATCATGACCAAGTCTTCAACAATTAACCAGCCGACAGCAATGTGGCCATTAATCGTGTCGATTAAATTTTTTGACTCCAGCATACGAAGCAGCACAACTGTACTGGCAACAGATAGACAAAGACCGAAAACTAAGGACTCCGGCACACTCCATCCCCACCCCAAGGCCACCCATGCACTTAATGAAACAGCTGCAACAATTTGGACAATAGCACCAGGAATAGCGATTTTTTTGACAGAAAGTAAATTTCCTAACGAAAAATGTAATCCTACCCCAAACATCAATAGCATGACGCCGACTTCAGCCAGTTGATTAATGACGTTTGCATCACCCACAAAGCCAGGGGTAAAGGGGCCAATGACAATTCCTGCGCATATATAAGCCACCAGAGGAGGTATTTTTAACCGCACGGCGATGTAGCCAAAAACCAAAGCCAGACCAAAACCGATGGCTAAGGTAGCAATAATACCAACGTCATGGATCATATTTTTATCTCGATGGATAGTCTTCTCATTGTAGTAGAAAACGATGAGGAAATGCGTACACCCTTTGTAAAAATATTTAGTACTACTCTTAATTGTTTTTTCTTTTCAAATTATTAGATAGTCGGAGCTGATTTTCCTCCTGCATTCTCTTGGGGTGAAGCACAAGGCACGCATGCAGTAAAAAAACTAAACTCTGTAGAAGACGTATTTTCTGATGCCAGCTGATATTTTTGTTGCGAAGTAATTACAGAGTTATCAGTGATGTTGTTTGGAAGAAGTTGTTCTGCATAAGTACTTTGCTCTGCATCTACGATCGCCTGACGGCGCCCGGCATAAAGTGACCATACTGCTCCAAGTGACACTGTGATCAAAGAAATTTTGGTGTAAATATTGCTCATCGCAAACCATTGATTTTCGCCGATTGCTCCTTCTTGAAATAAAATAAAAGCAGTTAGGCCCATTATTAAACCAACCAAAGCATCGCCCATGGCGAAATAATATAGTTGTAAAAATTTTTCGCTTCCTTCATACTTCCTAAATATTACCTGGAAGGTAAAGGAATAATAAAATGGCATTAAGAACATTTGCCTGGTTTTATGGGCAAGATTATCAACTAGTAAACATTCATAATGCTCGCAATCCTACGCATCCTTATTATGGGCATCCGCAATTGTACGGTGCTGTTGATGCCATTTATTTTTCTGCCCAGCATTATGTGCACACCGTACGCCGCCGCATTTGCATGAGTATCGCTTCAGAAACGTTGGGTGATATGCGTTTTTATGAGGAAGGCACCCAAGCGTGGTATGAAAAATTTGAACGCCCTCGTGGGCTGTTTGAATCTTACACCCCTTTTCCCGGATTAGATAACGAAACAATGGCAGAAGATGAGGTTGAGCGCATTCATTCCTGGTTTGAACTCGAAATTCCCATCTCTTTTGTCAGCACTATATTATTTGAATATTTAACCACGTTAGAAACGTTAGCCGAAGTTTCAGTCGTTACGTTCAGAATCGATGATGTAGGAAAATTAACACCTCACTTTCAAAGTATTTTCCAGCCCGTTCAAGTTCAAAGTGTTCAAACAATAGTGACGAGGGATGATGCGCCGTACCAGCGTGTCCGGTGTAGATTGTATTATGCACAACATCGTTTTGAGTTTTTTGATAACAAAAAAAGCACACCATTATCGCACCACTACTGCCGCATCAACGTGCCTTTTGATTTTGAGGCACTCGCTAGAGCCAAATCACGTGTAGAAATGGCGAGCAATACGGCACAATGGCTGATTAAAGAAGGTAAAACAACCGCAGGAAAAGCGGCTCAAGCCTTGCTAATAAAAGCTGCACCTAAAAATATAAAAAAATATAAATTGATGTTGCATCAAATTTCCACATCCAGCACAACTTCATTTTATGGAAAGCCTGTTGCGCCTGGCGAATTGGATGATTTTTTGTTTTGTATTGCACCTAAAAAATATGAATTGTTTGACTTTGTAAAAGCAGTGTATGTGAATGCAACAGAAGCACATTTTCAACACTTTAAAAGCATTAATTCGCATCTAGGAGATAAGATTGAGCCAGGGCAGATTGCCTATATTTTCCCCAAAGAAAATGAGCTTTTTAGAAAATTCAAATATGATTTGCACAATAGTGCAAAAAAAATTAATGCATTGCGGCTGAATCAATCGGATGAAGAATCTGCTTTCCTGGCGCAACATTTTGCAGTGATGGGTAGTTTTGCCCCTTCTGTAGGAAAAACAAAAAATTATTATGCGTTGGATAATGAGATGCCTGTTTTCCCACAAACACCTGCAGAAATAGCAGGGATGATTCCTCAGGCAGCGCAGGCGGGAATAGAGATATACCAAGATAAAATAAAAAACATACTAGATAATTATAATTTTGAGCATAACACCGCATTTAAAGCAGCCAGAACTGATGCGTTGAAAGCAATGGATAAAAGCGCCATCAACATGTTAGATACGTTGATGGAAGGAGAGCATGTAACGCGCAATGGTTTTTTAAAAGCAGTGAATGAAGCCTTTGTGGGCATACAACGTTGGGTACCGACTGCAAGCCGTTTGGTTCCATTAGATGATTTATATGCTGCCGTGCAGAAAGTAAATTTAGGCCTGAAAGGAGTAGGATATTTAGGGATTGGATTTGATGGTTGGAAAACACATCAGTATATTCAAGAAGCATGTACAGTTGCTCGGGAAGATGAGTGTAGAAAAATCACATATAAAGAGTGGGGAGGTTTTTCGGGCAGGTTCGGCGGAGGTGCTTTGTTGGCTGCGGGATTGGCAGCGGTGGCAGCACCCATGACCATGGGCTGGAGCATTGTGTTTGTGGTAGGTGGTACTGCGGTACTTAGCCAACCTGCGGCGTATGCGGGAGATTTTATTGGGGAAATGGGCGGAACAATTTTTTATAGGCTTAATTATTCGAGGGATGAAGATGGGAACAACATTATCGACTTTTGAGTATATTTTTGGTGTGGCTGCTGGATATTTTTTATTTACGTATTTTCCAATGAGATTGTTGACATGTATTTTTTTGGAAAAAAAATACCATGAGTATATTCGTCCGACATTCTCATGGTCGCCTTTACAAAATACGATATATGGGGCAGCGATGGGTGCATTGCATCCATATGGAATAAGGATATTGTATCGTCGATATATAAAACAACCTCCAAAATGGTTGGATTATTTATCTGTGTTTATATTTACTCATGATATGGGGTTTATTATTACCTTGTTGATGGGAGGATT
The DNA here is from genome assembly GCA_964383495.1 of uncultured Gammaproteobacteria bacterium. Classification (GTDB taxonomy): domain Bacteria; phylum Pseudomonadota; class Gammaproteobacteria; order JABCZS01; family JABCZS01; genus CAWKDC01. The sequence goes on along the minus strand of CAYLHG010000032.1, from coordinate 854 downwards.
TTTAGCAGACTGGTGAAGCCAATAACAACATCCCTATTATACGTCCCATACCTCCCGCCCAAGACAATGCAAGAAGGTGACCAAATTTTTTTGCAGTTTGGGCAACCAGCGTACGTTGATGATCTATATTCCAGGTTGGTATATAAAAATCGTACTCCGAAAAACTAGGCCGTTTTTCGGGATGGAAGCAGCCCACATGTGTTTGCGCTTGATTCACCAGAGTAAGTATGTTACCTTATATACTTTGCTTGCGAGGTAGCTTGTGTTCAATTGGATGTATGATCAATTTAGGCTTCGTGGCCGTGGATGGAGTCATATCTACGGGCCCAGCGACCGTCCTGCAGGGTCTCCAGCCCGTCCTTCTGATGCTTTGGAACCTGTTGCTGATTTATATTTCGCTGCCCAAACTAACTTCGCGAGCTTGCAATCTTTATTGGATAATCGGGTCGATCCCTTTACTGGTGAGCCTCACTTTGAAGATATAAAAGTGCTGGCAAGTCGCGCAATGTACCAATTTGAACAATGCTATCAGCGGGATGCTGCCTGCCAAGTAGGACTTTATATGGCTAAGTATTACCTTGAACATACAACAGCATTTGGTCAGGAAGAAGCCCTGCGCGTTGCCAACGGCATACTAGATGCTGCCGACAAGTTTTCCACCCCTTCCCCCAGCATACTAGCGCAAATAAGAGATATACGAGAAAAAACCCAGGCATTGAACAATGAGCATACACACCACGAAGACAGTGGCGCTGGCGTGGGGGCAAGGGTTTAATGTTTTAGTTTTTAAAGTAATTATCTATAGAGGTGAACAATGTTAAATTTTGCTTGGAAAAACACAACAATCACACTGA
>CAYLHG010000031.1:2337-6549 GCA_964383495.1 uncultured Gammaproteobacteria bacterium | reverse complement strand
AAGTATTTAGCAATTGAGAGCGCTGTGCAAGATGATGATACTCTTCTTGCTGATGGGGCAGATCGGAATACTCCACAATAGATCCAAAGATCCAATAGAGTAAGGCAGGTGCTTGCATTACTCGTTTATTCCTAGCAATTTCACGTTTCCACGAATGCCTACAGCTTGAATCATGACTATTGTTTTGATATGCTGTTATGGTTCTGAAGGAGACGTGCTATGAAGATGAAAGACCTGCTAAAAGTACTTTTCCCCGCCCCCAAGGAACATAATGCTTGGATGTCATTACTAGAGACTACTGAACAAACGGCATTGATTGAAGCAGATCTGCCAGCATCAGACCTTATCGATTTATTTAACGCATCATTACAAAATAAACAAACGGGTTGGTTGAGAGCTGAGGGGAAAGAACGCTGGGAAATCAGCGGTCGTTTTGCGCCTAGTAAAACTAAAATTCTTTCAAATGCTTTGAAAGACATAGGATTGTATGACTGTATCGTTCCTACACAAAAAGAATACGATGCAGCATTTTTGATGGGTGCGACAGCGTGGGCTGTAAAAGAACGTCTTGATTACCTGACCAACCTCATGGAAAATGGTTGCACAATTAAGCGCTTGTATGTTTTTTCAGGGTATCGTGAGATGTCTCCCGATGTAGAAGCTGGGTACATGCAGTATATAAGAGATAAGGTCGAAAACCTCAATGAAATTGATATGATGAAATATCTTGTTGATGAGCATGTTAGTAAATTTAAAATATTTAATGGTGTAAAGGTTGTTTATCTCAATGCCAGTAGCGCGCCAGGAGCTAAACGAGCGACAACTACAGACAACTTTCTATCCTGGAAAGAATCCAATATGGAATCGAATGGGGATAAGAAAGTAATGCTAGTGACCAATCAGCCCTATGTTCATTATCAAAGTGCGGTAGCGTTTCAAGTGCTATCAAATAATTATACAATCCCTGTAAAGAAATCTTTTGATAAAGAAACTCAAGGAACCATTGGTGATAAGCTAGAAATTGAAGCAGTTGGTTCGCAAAGTGGGCGTAGACATTATCCTGATTTAGGCTTGGATAGCGCAGCGCGATTTGTTTATGCCTCACGTGAACGCTGGAAGAAGCTGGCTACACTGCAGCCTGCGCAACAATCACGTGTATTATTGTCGACCTCAAGTAGCGAGCACTTACATTCTAATACATCCACGGTCAATTCAGCGAACAAAAAATAATCGGGTAGCAATAGCTTGCCGATTGCTCAATTTGTTTAGAACCTTATTTTATTGATGGAAATAAACGTAGCGGTACATACGCCTTAAAAATGACACCACTCGCACTTGACGGTGTTGACATTACTGGTACTGGTTGCAGAAAGCAGCATGAAAGATAAAGAAAAAGTGATAGGGGCTAGTGTGCGGGCTGTTGAGATAACCAGATTATAGTGAGAGTATATGATACGAAAAGGCACTTATAAACATTACAAAGGGCAGCACTATGAGGTCATTGACATAGCAAAACATTCAGAGACACATGAATATTTTGTCATCTATCGCGCTCTTTATGGTGCTTTTGAATTATGGATCAGGCCGTTTGAGATGTTTACAGAAGTAATAGAAGTCAATGGTAAAAAGCAGAAACGTTTCAAATTTATGCAGGATATTAACACCTAGTCTTTACAAAACGTTATTTCATTTTTGATATTAAAACTGAAATAAAAGATTGCATTTTTCTTTTTACCCGCCTATACTGAAATTTGTAATCAGTGAATTTCACTATAGGTGGGGTTATGAGAAAAGCAGGAACATATCAATTGCTTGGGGATATTAATTACTTTATTCCTGCTCCATTACCTCCAAATCCCCCTCTAGAATGGTCAGAGAAGCTTGTAGCGCTTTCCAATCAAGCTAGCGACTCTCTTGCCCGGGTCAATGAAATGGCAAGGAAATTAAGGAATCCTGAGAGGTTTATAAGGGCTTACCTCATCAAGGAAGCTTTGCTGTCTTCAGAGATCGAGGGAATACATACTACTTTAATAGATGTGTTTACGCAGGCTTTAGATGGCTCAAAAATAAATAAAGATACGCAATTAGTATTGAATTATATTGAAGCCTTAAAAGTTGCGGTAAAGATGATAAAAGAAAAACGCTTACCGATTGTTACTCGTGTGATCTTAGAGGCGCACCGTGTGTTGATGTCAACCGGTGAAGGAGAAAGAGCCACCCCAGGGCAATTTAGAAAACAATCTGTGAAAGTCGGGGGATTAGTCCCTCCGCCAGCCCCGGAAATCCCTGAGCTGATGCGTTCCTTAGAAAAGTTCATGAATGAACAATCAGTTCTTCCTGCATTAATCAAAGCAGGGCTTGCGCATGTTCAATTTGAAACAATTCATCCCTTCCTTGATGGCAATGGGCGAATTGGCAGATTATTAATTGTATTAATGTTGATTAAAGATAAGAGGCTTGCGGATCCCATTATTTATCCCTCCCTTTATTTCAAAAAACATCATTTGCAGTATTATCAACATTTAGATCGCGTTAGAACGCATGGTGATTTTGAGGGCTGGATGGCTTTTTATTTGGAGGCAATCAGCTTTACAGCTTCTGAAGCTTATGTGCGAGCAATGGATATTGAAGATTTAGAGAGACAAATAATACATCTAATTGATACATCAGATCACTTTGCAAAAAAACGTGAAACTTCATTGCTTTTATTAGATTATTTGTTCATACAACCCATTACAAATATTACAGCGGCAAGCAAGGCGATCGGTAGATCGTATAATGCGGTAGAGCATATTTTAGATACTTTTGAAACGCTTCATTACGTTCATAAGTTTATTAAAGGTGGTAGATATAAAACTTATGAATTTAAACCGTATCTTCAGATTTTGGAGAAGGATTATTAGCCGGACATTATTATACATGCTGCATGTGGAACCATCTGGGTAGTTATAAACAGTGATGGGACTATTGTAAGGTATTATAAGGGGGGATGCTTGATTTTGGCGTGCTAATTTAGTATAGTGCGGTTTGCTGTCCTTTTTATGGAGTAGTGTCATGTTAAAATCAAAAACGAATTTATCACATTTAGCAACTCTTTTGGCCAAACGGGACCTTAATGTTGATATTGCAAGTATAGATTGTGCTCCTGAAGAAAAAGGGATACTTGCAACATTTGATATTATTAATCATGACGGTACGATTAAGCCGGTGATTACTCATTACAACCGATATACGGGGAAACCTGTCTCTTATAATACTGATGCAATAAAGTTTGTGCGTGCTTCCTCAATTCACTCTGAGAACTAGAATGTAGGAGCTTAATTTGTCAACGCTATCTCGAGGTGCCCTACCTCCGTCCAAATAGAAATGTCCAGTCTTGGGTTTCTGACTCATAATATTACTTGATTATTTCGAGCATACACCCTACAATACACATATAATTGTGTATCTGGAGGGGTGTAATGAGAACGAATATTGTCTTGAATGACCAGCTAGTTAAAGAGGCCTTTACCTATGCGCAAGTAGACACTAAAAAGGCTCTTATTGAACTTGCATTAACCGAGTTTGTGGAAAATCACCGTAGACGAGACGTACGTGAACTTCGCGGGCAGGTTAAGCTAGACTCAACCTACGATTACAAGGTATTACGCACAGAAGGCGAGAAGGGCAAATAATCATGTATTTAGTGGATACCTCTGTTTGGGTAAATTATCTTCGTGGTCAACATACCCAGGCTTCTGAGCATTTTATACAGCTACTGGATGAAAAATATTCCTTCGGAATTTCACCGATTATTTATCAAGAAATTCTGCAGGGCGCGGCTACACAAAAAGATTTTAATAAACTCAATGAATATTTATCTACGCAGCGATTTTTTTATCCTGCCGATCCGCTGCAGTTCCATCATCACGCTGCACATATTTTATTCGCTTGCCGCACCAAAGGTATTACCGTAAGAAGCACTATTGATTGTTTAGTTGCACAAACTGCCATTGAGCATGAATTAGTCTTATTGCATGATGATAAAGATTTCGAGCATATCCAGCAAGTATTCCCGAAGCTGAAAATTTACCCAAGAAAACTAAAGAAAGAGAAGTCTATTTTGTCACAGGAATAACCCTCTAATACTGAATTGAGCTCATAACCATAGATTTTAAGATTAACCCGATTAAAGAGAGGCTTGCTTGAAAAAACTCACAATTCTTTCACAAA
>CAYLHG010000031.1:0-2237 GCA_964383495.1 uncultured Gammaproteobacteria bacterium | reverse complement strand
GGGTTAATCTAAAGCGGTTAGACATTTCATACTGGTGGGTTGTAGGCATTGGTGCAATTTTTACCCTTGCTCGCTTTAGTGAAGCTTTTCTTGTCCTTCGCGCACAACAAGATGAAATACCTATTTTATTAATTCCTCTTGTGATGGTGTTGATGAATCTCATTTATGGGTTATCTGCTTATCCTTTTGGAAAATTATCGGATTCAATGACGCATACGCGTTTGCTAAATGCGGGAATGATGGTGTTAGTATTGGCAGATGTGGTGTTGGCAATGGGCACGCATTGGGCAAACATTTTAATAGGAGTTTCACTCTGGGGCCTTCATATGGGCATGACGCAAGGATTATTAGCTGCGATGGTTGCCCATACTGCACCTCCTGATTTACGAGGAACCGCCTATGGTTTTTTCAATTTAGTAAGTGGAATTGGTATGCTTTTTGCAAGTATATTTGCTGGTTTACTCTGGGATAAGTACGGCGCATCTTATACTTTCTATGCCGGGGCAGGATTTTGTTTAGTAGCTTTGGGGATACTTCGTTTTTATCAAGTCATCGGCCATGATAACCAAAGAAATGCCCTAGGCAGAGCTAAGTAGGAATGTTCGGTTTAGGCAAATAGCTAAAATTACTTGATTTAGCGCCGATAAGTTGCTATGGTTATCATATTCCTTCCTTTTTTCAGCATGAAATGAACCAAAAAATGAATTTTGAGCAAATAATTGCTATATGCAAAATCAGGGGTCTCCTTGATGAGACCAATAAAAACATGATTGCTAAGCTAGAACATTATCCTGACGTTCATGTCTTCTTTAGCGACTTCCCTCATGCAAACTGTGAAACTATTTTAAAAGCATTAAACTGTCTTGATCGAAAAAAATTACTTAATAAAGCTATTTTGAATCGCTGCCTTGAAATTGCAATAACTCCGGGGAAACCGGCACGTTTTGGCGAAGATCCATCTTTATTTGATGCTGAAATATTTTTATTATTATCTCATCTGGAGGAATATGATATCTCTATTGATGCAACACAACTTGGCGTTATTTTAAATCTTAAAAAACGAAATGCACAACGTTTGATCAATCTTATAGACGATTTTCATAAGGCAAATTTGCTCAACAGCAATACATTTGCAAATGCTTTGACAAGGATCACAGAACGCCCACCAGCAGTGATTGAATCTAGCTTTTATAAAACTCAAAAAAACGAAACTCAATTACAACGTTCTTCTATCAAATTAGAGGATGAAATAACAATTTACCCAGATGAAAAAAAAGAAAAATTGAGAGGAGGGCAGGGGACTGTAAAAAAGGCATATACTACTTCCTATGATACTACACCTACCTATATGCTCAAAAAGATCGACACTAACCATGTTCAAAAAGACAAAAAGGATGCAAAAAGGGAAGCAAAGCATAATAAATTCTTTGGCAATGCCTATTTTTTTTATAAAAATAATAAAGCGCGAGTTATATCAGAATGGAGGCAGGGGGAAGCGCTAAATAAATTAAAACCTCAAATATTAATTCAGACCTCTTATGAAAACAGATTGCGCTCCCTTGAATCTGGCTTATTTTATTTGAACGAATTGCATCGACGTTATCGAGTACATGGGGATATATCAAATGCAAATTTTATTATTGATTTAGGTAATAATAAAATGCATTTGATTGATTTTGGATCAGCTCATAAAGTAGGGTCTCCCCATCATTTTCCATATAATCGTGATTATCATGAACCTATGGAAAGACGCCAGATGCCTACTTGCAATACAACCCACTCTTTAATATTCTTTGCTGACTTATACGCAATGGGAATTGTTGTTGCTGAGATGTTTCCTGAATTGTTTAGCATAACTTGGGCTAAATCAGGTCACGCCACAACAGTGCTATTTAAAACAGGAACTTTACCAATAGAAAAAGCTATTATTCGTCTTGTTAATGTGTTAACGAACCCCGATCGCACAATCAGTTGCAATAGTGAAGATGCACTGAACTATTGCCAAAAGTTAATTGAAGGCTATTCAAACCTCGATGACAATAAAATAGAAGCCCTGGCCAATGAAACCATTGGTAGAACCGCAACCACTTTTGAGGATGTCTTCAGAGGTATTATTCGCAGCTCCGCAAAAGGGTAATCAATAGGATATTACTACTTTGGGTCTACATTGAATGAAGAGAAAGTTGATCGTGCGAGGTCAATTTTTAGATCGGGTATTTTAATATCAGGTACCGTTT
>CAYLHG010000030.1:0-6562 GCA_964383495.1 uncultured Gammaproteobacteria bacterium | reverse complement strand
TTCGTATTAGAGATCTAAAGCGACACTTTTTCTGCTGATCCGTAACATAACCCTAAGTAGGACATTTCTTAAGTTTCAATAGTTTTAGAACCCATTTTCATAAAAAATCTTTAAGCAAAGTCGCCTCATCAATGATGGGAACACCTAAACTTCTTGCTTTCTCTAGCTTAGAGCCTGCCTTCTCCCCCGCTACCACATAGCTTGTTTGGCGGGAAACACTACCACTGACCTGGGCTCCTAGTGCTATTAATTTTTCTGTTGCCTCTTCTCGAGTTAAATTTGTTAATGTTCCTGTTAACACAAATGTTTTGTCTTTTAACGGCAAATCATTTACATCTACTTGAGAAATCTCAGGCCAAGTAATGCCGGCTTTTATTAAGCGTGCAATCACATCGCGATTGTGGTGCTCTGCAAAAAAGTGTGTGATCTGAAAAGCCACTCGGGGCCCTATATCGCGAATCGATTGCAGTTGCATTTCATCAGCAACCATTATCGCATCCAATTTTTTGAAAGATTGCGCAAGCACACGCGCCGTTGTCTCACCCACTTCTCGAATACCTAGCGCGTAAATAAATTTAGCTAAGGATGTCTTTTTGCTTTCTTTTAATGCATCCAAAATGTTTTGAGTTGATTTCTCTCCCATTCTTTCTAACTGTTCAAAATCTTCAACAGTTAATGAGTACAACCCTGATAAATCTCGCACTAATTTTTTATCAACTAATTGATCAATAATTTTATCACCCAAGCCTTCCACATCCATTGCTTTGCGTGACGCGAAATGTTTCAATGCGGCTTTTTGTTGGGCGGGGCAATACAAACCACCTACGCAACGTGCAATTGCTTCGTCAGGCTCTTTTGCAATATCACTACCGCAAACAGGACAACATTTCGGCAAATGAATGTGCTGCGCATTACTGGGACGCTCAGTCAGTACAGATCCTACCACTTCAGGAATCACATCTCCAGCACGACGCACAATCACCGTATCCTGAATACGAATATCCTTCCGCTCAATTTCATCCATGTTATGCAAGGTTGCATTAGAAACCATGGCACCACCTACAAATATCGTTTTTAAACGCGCAACAGGTGTTAATGCACCTGTTCGTCCTACTTGGAAATCCACGGCAATCAGTTGCGTGATGGCCTCTTCAGCTGGAAATTTATGCGCCAATGCAAAACGAGGCGCACGAGACACAAACCCTAGTCTCTCTTGCAGTGCGAGAGCATCTACTTTATATACAACGCCATCAATATCATAAGGCAAGCTTGCGCGCTTTTTCATCATGTCTTGATAATAATATAAACATGCATCAATTCCATTTGCAGGTTGAATTAAGTCTGAAACAGGTATTCCCCACATTTTCAATAAATCTAGCCACGTCTTTTGTGTAACCGGCATTTTTTCTTCAGCATCTACTTTACCAATACCGTAAGCATAAAAAGATAATGCGCGCGATGCGGTAATATTTGAATCCAATTGACGCAAACTTCCCGCAGCAGCGTTGCGAGGATTTGCAAATTGCTTCGAACCTGATTTTAAAGCAGCTTCATTAATAGCAATAAATGTTGCTTTGCTCATAAAAACTTCGCCACGAATTTCAATGCACTTAGGCGGTGTTTGTGTGCGCAAGTGCAACGGGATAGAGCGAATGGTTTTAATATTCTGTGTAATGTTTTCCCCCACAAAACCATCACCCCGCGTAGAGGCAGTGGTTAAAACACCTTCATCATAACGCAAGTCAACCGCAAGGCCATCCATTTTGGGTTCACATGTAAAGGCAATATCGAGAGTATTTTTTAAACGCTCTCGTATGCGCGTGTAAAATGCTTTGACTTCTTCATCATTAAAAGCATTGTCTAATGACAACATAGGAGTTAAATGCGCTACTGCCTCAAATGCTTCTACGGGTTTGGCGCCCACACGTTGTGTGGGCGAGGTTGATGAAGCATGCTCAGGATGTGCACGCTCTAAATCTTGCAGCTCACGAAATAAGCGGTCATATTCTGCATCAGGAATGGTAGGCTCATCCAAGACATAATAACGATAATTATGCTCATCTAATATCTGACGAAGCTCTTCAATTCGATGCATGGATTATCCACCCAAACGTGCATAGTAACGTTCAAGATTAGGATCCGTTAAAGGGATCCATTTTTCATCACATACGATGCCTTGTAAATCTGCCGCAAGTTTTTGAGAGATTTTCAACATCAACTCGAATATTTCGCGTGGCGCATCTACTTTATCGGCTTCCATAAATAATGTTAGACCCGCTGTGGTGTACTGATGAATGGTTTTCATATCAAAACATCCTGGCTCAAATGCAGACACAAGGCTAAATACAGGGTGGAAATCTCCATCCTTTTCTACCTCGTAATGAAATATATTCAAATCCCCAAAGTATAATCCTGCAGCACGGAATCTAGATTCTAGTACTGTGCCAGAAAAAGCCTGGCCTTCAGGCGCTTTGATATTAAGACAAAAAATAGGTGAAGAAAAATTATTTGTATGAGAAGAGCGAGGCGTTTCGCGTACCCCATCAACCCAATCATCTTCGGCAGATTCATCTTGTTCAAATTCGTTTCCACCTAAACCCAATACTGCATCACTTTCGTCACTGGTTCGACGCTCAAATATTTTTTTTAAGGAAGATACAGAAAAACTACTGCTATGCCATGCAATTAATCCTATCAAGATCACGGCAGCAAAAAGTAGGATCCAATGTAATTCCATGTTCATTTCTCCTTTTGTAAGACAAAAACCCCCGCGGCCTTTGGTCGCTGCCCCTCCCGGGTCAAGTCCGGGCTAGGCTTAAAAGGGAGCGGCTTGGCTTAGGCCTCTGCCAACGCAACCGCTTCATCAATATTCACAGAGACAATGCGTGAGACCCCAGGCTCTCTCATCGTCACACCCATCATGGTTTCACCCATTTCCATCGTCAACTTATTGTGGGTGATGAAAATAAATTGTACCGATTTCGCCATTTCTTTCACCAAATTACAGAAACGTCCCACGTTTGTATCATCTAGTGGTGCGTCTACTTCATCGAGCATACAAAAAGGCGAAGGATTCAAACGAAATAATGAAAACACTAATGCCATTGCAGTCAATGCCTTCTCGCCACCGGATAATAAATGAATGGTTGAATTACGCTTGCCGGGTGGGCGTGCCATGATAGACACCCCTGTCTCAAGTAAATTATCTCCTGTTAATTCAAGATAAGCTTCTCCTCCATTGAACACTTGAGGAAATAAAGTACGCAAATTATCATTGACCTTATCAAACGTTTCTTTAAAGCGATCACGCGTTTCTTTATCAATTTTTGCAATAGCGGCCTCGAGCGCTTCAAGCGCTGTGGTTAAATCCAATAATTGCACATCTAAATAAGTTTTGCGCTCATGGGTTGCTTCGTATTCTTCAATAGCAGCTAAGTTTATAGCGCCTAAACGTTTGATGCGGTCGCGAACAGTATTTAATTGCGCTTCCAATCCAACCGCTACTGTCTCTGCAGGCAACGCTTGCACCACCTCTGCTAACACAAATGATGAAGTAGCCATTTGCTCTTCCACTGTTTGTGCGCGCACTTTCAATGTTTGCAAATTCAAACGCATGCCCTCTAATTTTTCGCGCGCTTTCTGCAACGATTCTTCCAAACCATGACGCTTCTGCTCACAATCACGCATCATGTGTGCGCTATTATCTAATGCTGTACGCGCAGCTTGTAATCCATTATCGGCTTCTACTCGGCGCGATAGTAATTGTGCAAAATCAGTTTCCAAGGCAGGAATAGGCTTGGCTGTCTCCTCTATGTCTGTCTGAAGACGTGCAGCCTGCTGCACCATTTTTTCCAATTGCAATGACAAACGCTCTTTATTTTTCACAGCGCCTTGCAAGGAAGACTGCAAGCTTGTCCATTCCATTTTGATGCGCTGCGCATCATCAAATGATTGTTTTGCAGCTGTTTTTGCAGCATAATGCTCTTGCGTAATGTGATCTTTAGAGGCCAATTGCCCTGTTTTTTGTTGTTCAAACATGGCCATTTCATCCACATGCTGCTCTAAGCTGGCACGCGTAGCTTTGATATTGGCTTCATCTTGTGATAATTGCTTTGTTACATCAGATAACTCTTGATCTACTTGACGACGTCTTTCGATCATTTGCGAAGCTTCTTTTTGCAAAGAAGATAATTGTGAGCGCGCTTCTACTAATAAACGATGCGCTTCATTTGCTGATTTTTGTGCATCATCACGATCCATTTCACGATCGGCCAACGCTTCATGCGCCATAGACAGTGCTTCTGCTAAGCTGGGTGTTTCTTCTTCTAACGATGCCATTGTCGCTGTAAGTGCCTGAATACGTTTTTCGCGTGTTAAAACAGATGTATTTTCTGCAACCTTTTTCGCCACGCGCAACCATGTTTTTGATAACCATAACCCTTCTTTTGTGACCACAGATTCATGTGCTGCCAAGCGCGGTTGCATCGCCCACGCATCAGCATCATTGTCTACCACAAACACATGCCCTAACCATGCCGATAAATCAAAAGGGCTGTCCTGAATTTTACTCAGCAATACATCTGCACGCGCACTCATATGTTCATCAGATGCTGTTAAAAAGCAACATTCTCCTTCAGGAAAATTTCCCAACTCTTCACGCACCGCATGCAAATCAGATACACATACTGCTTGCAACGTGTCACCTAATACTGTTTCAACAGCTTGTTCATATCCAGGCGTAACACGCAAACATTGCGCCAACCGTTTAGCGCTATCAAAGCCATGCGACTTCAACCAATCGCTTGTTGATTGATGAACCCCTTTTAACGCAGCTTCTTGCAAAGCAGTTTGTTTTGTTAAATCCGCTTTAGTGGATTGCACTAATTCTTTATGATCATCCAACGCATCTTGCGCAGTTGTAATATGATCACGTGCGGATTGAATGCGTGTGCGCGCCTCTTCCAACGCTGCCTTGGTAGCATCTAATTGCGCTTGCGTTTGCTCAACACGTTGTGTGGATTGCATCATTTGTGCTTCTAATGCCTGGGTTGATAATGCAGAGGCTTGCACATTGAGTTTTGCTAAACGTTCTTGCGCTTTAAAAGTAGCTTGCTCTAAATGAGTAATGGTTGTTTGCTCTCCATGCGCTTTTTGCGAAACAACATGAAAGGCTTGATTTAATGTATCCCACACTTTTTGCCATTCTTGTAACGCAGCTTCCGCTTGAGATAAACGTAATGCAGCAGTTTCATGCGTTTGTGCGCTGCTCGATAAAGCAGGTTCTAGTACGCCCAAACGCTCAGTCAACGCAGCCATGTGCAATTCGTCTTGTGATTGTTCTTCGCGCAACTCCCCTAATGATTGCAGTGTGCTTGTATGCTCATCCGTTAATGATGTTAAGCGATTTCGCGCATGTTTTAAATCTTGTTCAATACGAGAGGCTTGTGAGCCTATATCATAAAAATGATTTTGTGCTTGGGCCAACGCATCAGTCAGATTATCATGATCAATACGTAAGTGTTCCCATTGCGTATCTAAGCTCGTACGTTCCGCAGTAATGCCTTCCGCATGTGCTTGTGCTATGCTCAATGCTGCGCTTTCTTCATTATATTTCGCATCGAAATCACGCCATTGCACTGCTAAAAATTGCGCTTGCAACAAATTTTCTTCTTCACGAAATACTTTAAATTTAGCAGCAGCTTCTGATTGACGTTTTAATTTTTCTTGTTGACGATCTAATTCGTCTCTTAAATCATTCAAACGATCTAAATTTTCTCGTGTATGTTTAATACGATTTTCCGTTTCACGGCGGCGTTCTTTATATTTCGAAATGCCCGCTGTTTCTTCTAAGAAATGGCGCAAATCTTCCGGTTTGGCTTCAATCAAACGAGAAATCATGCCTTGTTCAATAATAGAGTAGCTACGCGCACCTAACCCTGTTCCCAAAAAAATATGCGTAATATCGCGACGACGACACCGAACACCATTCAAATAATACTGAGATTCTGCCTCACGGTTCACCACTCGCTTGATAGAAATTTCTGCATAAGCCGCATACTCTCCCCCGAGGCTACCATCGCTATTATCAAACACGAGCTCAACACTGGCTTGGCTGACAGGTTTGCGACCCGTAGAGCCATTGAAAATCACGTCTGTGATGGAATCTCCCCGCAAATGTTTTGCCGAACTTTCCCCCATCACCCAACGCACCGCATCAATAACGTTAGATTTCCCGCAACCGTTAGGGCCAACCACTGCAACTCGGTCCGTTTTAAATTCTATGGTAGTTAGATCAACAAATGACTTGAACCCAGCTAATTTCATCCGTGACAATCGCATAAATAATCGCCCAAAAAGTTGTGAATAGAAGCCGTCGTAATACGACGAGTGTGATCAGTAGTTTAGCAGATCTAGAGTAAGTGTTCACCCCTAGCTTTGACACGGCTTTATTAAGGAGAAGCCACTTTCGAGTTTGGTGCCCGGAGCCGGAATCGAACCGGCACGGGAGTTTAATCCCGAGGGATTTTAAGTCCCTTGCGTCTACCTATTCCACCACCCGGGC
>CAYLHG010000029.1:0-8279 GCA_964383495.1 uncultured Gammaproteobacteria bacterium | reverse complement strand
GCGTTCAATCTGAGCCAGGATCAAACTCTTCAGTTTGAATTGCTCAATATATCTCGACATGTGTGTTTCAACATGTCATTGTACTCGACAGGTACCTACACAAATCATTTGAATTCACTTTTTAAAGAACGTTTGGGTCACTCCCAATGTGTCGCCCATTCTACAGCCTTTTTCTTATCTGTCAACACGTTTTCATTATTTTTTATCAAAAAAATGAAAATAAAACAAAAATAGGAATTATGCAAAACGATGCAGCACACGCAACTACCAGGACTCTCACAAAACGCGGGTCGCAAGCCAAAAGGCGACGAAAAAACATAGCATAGATCACTAGGTGGGCATTCGAGAGTTTCTTAACGCGGCGAGGCGCGTTTTGAAAAATTAAAAAACCGAGGTAGACGTCTCCCTCAAGACATCTACGCTCGGAAAATAGTAAACACTGTACTAGTTTTTAACCCATTTCCCATGGCTATCTTTGTGATAGACCTTCTCCACTGCACTCCAAGCTACTCGATGAGCATTCTTCTCTTTGCCGTACTCTTTCAGCGCATTATTAAATGCCTTTTGGTAAATTTCTTGTCCATGCTTAGGCAAATGGTCTTTCACACCTTTGGGAAGATCGTCTAGAGATTCATATGGCATGATATCTCCTAGAGCAAATCATTCTCATTCAAGCCATTTTCTTTAAGAAAAGTCTCAATTTGCCGGCGGGCAGCCTCTTTCTCATAACCATATCGCTTTTCCAACATGGTCTGAAGCCCTGCCGCAGACGTCTCTGACCCTTCCATATCTTCATCTGTCAGCTCCGCCCACTTCTCTTTCACGGCATTTTTGATCTCTTCCCACTTTCCCCTGATGGGGCCTTTTTCGCCAGGAACATCAGGCTGTTCGCTTTCAGGCTCTTTTTTATGCTTTTCTTCCTTTCGCTCCTTCTCTATTACAATATCTTTATCCATAATAGCCTCCTTTCATGACATACTATTCCTTAGTGCGGCCACCCTCGTTTTCGGACTTCTTGCTGCCACTGCCTTGACCTTGGCCACCTCTGCTACCTTGACCTTGACCAGTGCCTTTGGGGCGTCCTTGGGTTGCACCTTGGATTTCTGGAACATCGGGTTGATTGGGGTTTTTCATGATATCCTCCTACTGCTGAGTTTGTAAATGACACTTCTAACTACGTATTAATTTATAATTTTTGTTTCCATAATTTAATATTAGCATAATATTAAGGGCGCAATTTTTTTTTTGCGTTGAAATAATTCTGTCGAAATTTAGTTATACATTTAAGTTAAATATCGTGAGTACTTATAATTTCTTTCATCTCCATTTCAGTGAAACGCCAATTATTTGCGTTTATTTTTTTAGGAATTTTCTCATGTGGAAGATCATCATCCAAGCATATAAAAGAATCTGTGTTAACAAAATTTCTTGGGAAAAGTGCTAAACATAATTTTCTTGTAAATTTTGAGGGATAAAGGATCCCTTCAATACCAGCAAGATATATGAGATGCCCAAAAATTTGCGAGCTGGCAGGGACATCATAGTTGCTCGGATGCTCCCTCCAATTACTAGCTAGCAAAGTATTATGTAACATCCTGGGTGTTTTCACTAACAAGAGATTTTCTTTTCCTAATTTTTTTGCGTCTTTAATTAACTGAGGAGTTATGGAAAAGTTTTTAATTAATTCTATAAAATGCTTTAAATTTTTTATATTAGTTAAATCAAATATCTGATCAAACGCTCCACTTACAGATACAATTGTTTCTGAAGCAGGATGTGTAAGCGCTATCTCCCGAGGAGTTAATTTGCTTTTATTATTAGCAATATTTCCTTGCCCAAGATGTTCCTGCAAGGCTGTATCTTTATCTTCTGCAAGGTAAAGCGCTGGAAATATAGGAACCTCAGAATTAACATTCTCCCCCGTATTGAACCGACCACCTATAAAGCTCAAGCTACCACTTACAGATAAAGGATGCAAAGAATATTTATATTTTACTGCTCGCTGCCATCTTTTTATTTCATATGGAATACTAGGTTTAATTAAGCTCTGACTAATTTCGTCCCGAATAGCGCTTCTTTGCCTGGCTAAGGCTGCATAATACTCATATTCAAATTTTATTTGTTCTTCTGTTATCTGTTTTGCTTTTCGCATACTATCTGCAGAACCTGATTCTAACAAATAAGTCACTCTTTCCTTATTCTTCTTTCTTCCATGTGAATGTGACATTAATCTCTCTCATTTTCATCTAATGCAGTTTGAATAAAATGAAGTAATTTTTTAAATCTTCCTACACGAATCATATCTCGTGGAGTCATTCCTCCCAGCATAGGGTTAGGCGTAGCAAACCATAATAAAGTTTTTTCTTCATCTTTAAAAAAACATGCTATTAAATTGATGGCCACAGCCCATTCCGTCAGGCGCTCTTGCAATTCTGTAGGAATTTTTTGATCGTATCTAACAGATTTAATAGGGATATTAGCCGCCGCTGCAACGTCCGCTTTTTTATATTTTAAAAAATCTACTACCTTACTACCGTCAGGAACCCCTTCCTTAAAAAGGTGTAAGAGATCTTTTTCAGGTATTGTACGTAGTAAAGATAAAGCTGCACCCATTTTTTCTTTCACCCCATAATTCAACCATAAGTATACCACATTCAACCCAAAAACTAAATGATAAATTGATTTATGATTCAATCAGTTAAACTAAACCCAGTTTTTTTTTGCTAAAAACCCGTCCAATGCAGCTTCAGGGCTTCCTTCCTTCGGCATGTAATTATATTCCCATCTTGCTAACGGCGGCATAGAAACAAGAATGGATTCCGTACGGCCGCCAGACTGTAACCCAAACAATGTACCGCGATCAAATACTAAATTAAATTCAACATAACGACCACGACGATACAATTGAAATTCACGCTCACGCTCTCCGTAGGGTATATTTTTGCGCCGCGCAATAATTGCTTGATACGCTGGCCAAAAACCATCTCCCACTGCCTGCATAAAACGAAAACATTTCTCAAAACCCCATTCATTCAAATCATCAAAAAAAATACCGCCAATACCACGCGCTTCTTTTCTATGTTTTAAATAAAAATATTCATCACATGCTTTTTTAAAACGAGGATAAACATCTTCCCCAAAGGGTTTGCATAATGTTTGTGCGGCCTTATGCCAACTGTGACAATCTTCCTCAAAGGCATAGTAAGGTGTTAAATCAAACCCGCCGCCAAACCACCAAACAGGTGGGTGGGTGGGGTGTGTTGCACAGAAAAACCTTACATTTAAATGAACGGTTGGCACATAGGGATTATGAGGATGCATTACTAATGAAACGCCCATCGCTTCAAAACCACGGCCGGCTAACTCAGGGCGCGCCGCGCTGGCTGAAGGCGGTAAATTAAGCCCAAAAACGTGTGAAAAATTGACACCACCTTGTTCAATTAATCCGCCGTTACGAATAACACGCGTGCGGCCAGAGCCGCCTTCCGCGCGCTCCCATTCATCAAGCATAAACTGTGCTTTACCGTCTTCTGCAGTAATTTCAGCGCAAATGTTTTCTTGTAGAGTGAGGAGGTAATTTTTGATGTCAGTGATTGGGAGTGACATGTAGCTGCCTTCTATTATAATGACAAAGACCCCGCGGCCTTTGGCCGCGGGGCGCATGCTTGCCCCAGGCTTGGGGATTATGCGCCCCTACGACGTTAATCTCTAGAAAGGAATATCGTCATCGAAGCCCGCAGCAGCGGTGGCTGGCGCATTGGCAAATTCAGCAGGCGCATCGCCAAAATCTCCAAAGCTGTCAGCACCTGGCACAGCTCCTGCCCCAGCACCACCACGTGAATCTAACATTTGCATGCTAGACGCTACAATCTCAGTCGTGTAACGATCTTGGCCGTTTTTGTCTTGCCATTTACGTGTACGCAAACTGCCTTCTACAAATACTTTTGAGCCCTTGCGTAAATATTCACCCACAATTTCTGCTAAACGACTAAAGAAAACAATACGGTGCCACTCTGTACGCTCCTGCGATTGTCCATTTTCTTTGTCTTTCCACACTTCGCTCGTTGCAACACTGATAGTAGCCACTGCCCCACCTGTTTGCATATAACGCACTTCAGGATCAGAACCCAAATTACCAACGATGATTACTTTGTTTACACCACGACTTGCCATCTTTATATCTCCTTGTTTTGTGATTATGATTAACGATTACATTGCCCACGAACCTTTGCCTTTTTGGAGCAGTAGGAACCACAATAGTATAACGCAGCTCGTAGCAAAATGAATGTTTACTTCAGGCGCATATTTAATAAGCACCCCTGCCAACACCCCTCCTAGAAAAATCCCCACAAACTGACATGTTGAAAAAATGCCCATTGCGGCGCCCCGTAATGTATCCGGTACAGTGCGAGATAACCACGATGGCAACAACGCTTCCAACACGTTAAAGCCTATGAAGAATACAAATAAACCTATTCCAAAACTTAATATCCCACCCTCAGGAATGTACATCAATACTTGCCCTGCCAACAAAGCCAACACCGCCCATGCAATACCTTTATGGCGATCTAATTGTTGCTCCAACCAATGCATGTAAATGACAGTTAATACTAAAACAGCTACCATCGCTATTGCATAAACCCCAGTGTATGTTTCTAGCGGCTTTCCCGTCAATGCTAATAGTTGTTGGGGTACAACCATAAACAAACTCGTTAATATCGCGTGCAATAATCCTACCGATAATGAAAACATCCATATCGAAGGCATTTGAAATAGTTTTCCTAAACCCTCTCGCCACGGCAGCTCAGGTATTAAGCAGGGTGTATTAGGAACGAATCCCCACAAAATCACCAATCCTAATAGTGCACTGGCACCCATCAAGTAAAATACGCCGCTAATATTCATCTCAGCAGCCAACCACGGCCCTAAAATCAAACTCATTGTAAAAGCCAGCCCGATCCCCATGCCAATGAATGCCATAGCCAACGAACGACGCGGAGGCGCAACAGCATCTGCGAGCATCGCCGCGCAAACACCGCCTGTTGCGCCTGCCCCTTGCACAAAACGCGCGAAGGTAAATGTCCAAATATTATCAGCATGTGCTGCCAGTACACTACCTAAGCCTAAACATATTAATCCAAATGTCATCAGCGGCTTGCGACCAAAACGATCAGAGAACATACCCATCGGTAATTGCAATGAGGCTTGAGATAAACCGTAAATACCTAAACTCAATCCTACTAATATTGGCGTGTGCCCGGGCAAAGTATTTGCATAGATAGCTAACACTGGATAAAGCAAAAACAAACCAAACACGCGCAACACATAGATCAGCGTTAAGCTCCCGACAGCGCGAGTTTCTATCGACGTAAAGGGTATTGATCGCATATTCATTAATGTATCTTTTAAAGAATTATTTTGGTATGATGGTGCACCACCACGTACAACCCGCACATATTACCATGCAAAACATCACAATT
The DNA here is from genome assembly GCA_964383495.1 of uncultured Gammaproteobacteria bacterium. Classification (GTDB taxonomy): domain Bacteria; phylum Pseudomonadota; class Gammaproteobacteria; order JABCZS01; family JABCZS01; genus CAWKDC01. The sequence goes on along the minus strand of CAYLHG010000029.1, from coordinate 2,799 downwards.
AAAGGGGCTCGCACCCATAATTTAAAAAATATTGATGCCACCCTTCCTCGAGGCAAATTAATTGTTATCACAGGTCCTTCTGGGTCGGGAAAATCTTCCCTTGCATTTGATACCCTCTATGCAGAAGGCCAGCGTCGCTATGTGGAATCGCTTTCGCCTTATGCGCGGCAATTTTTATCACTGATGGAAAAGCCTGATGTTGATCACATCGAAGGTTTATCTCCAGCCATTGCCATTGAACAAAAAGCAACCTCGCATAACCCGCGCTCTACCGTAGGCACGGTAACAGAAATTTATGATTATCTTCGTTTATTATTCGCACGTGCTGGCACGCCTGAATGCCCCCAACATGGCAATACGCTCAGCGCCCAAAGTATCGCAGAAATGGTGGATACGGTATTGAATTTGCCAGAAGATACTAAATTGATGTTACTTGCGCCTGTGGTTGAAAATAGAAAAGGAGAGCACGTACAATTATTGCAACAACTGAAAGCGCAGGGTTTTATCCGTGCACGCATCGACGGTGAAATCTACGAATTAGATACGTTGCCGAAAATCTCTGCCAAACAAAATCATACGATTGAAATTATTGTTGATCGCTTCAAAGTTAAAAGTGATCTCAAACAACGTTTAGCGGAATCCTTTGAAACAGCGCTTCGACTATCGGATGGCATTGCCAAAATTGCTTACATTGATGAAAAGAAAAATGAATTATTATTTTCTTCCAAATATTCTTGCCCTCGCTGTGGATACAATCTAACAGAATTAGAGCCTCGTATTTTTTCTTTCAATAATCCTGTTGGCGCGTGTACTGTTTGTGAAGGATTAGGTGTTGAAACTTTTTTTGATGAAAATAAAGTGGTTTACAATAAAAAATTAAGCTTAAGTCAAGGAGCCATACGCGGGTGGGATAGAAGGCATGGTTATTACTACGATTTATTAGTGGGCTTAGCGAAGCATTACAAATTTGATATTGATGCTGCTTTTGAAAAAATTCCAAAAAAAATACAAAAAGTCATTTTATATGGCAGCGATAAAGAGGAGATAGCATTTCAATATTATAATGATACTGGAAAATCTTTTTCGCGAAAACATTCTTTTGAAGGCGTTATTCCTAATATGCAACGCCGCTATAAAGAAACAGAATCAGAATTCGTGCGCACTGAATTGGCAAAATATCTAAACAATCAACCTTGCCGTGCTTGCGAGGGCTCTCGCTTATGTGAAGCCGCACGACATGTTTTTATTGAAAAGAAAAATTTATCCACCGTTACTTCTTTATCTATTGATCATTGTCATGCTTTTTTTAGCTCCTTGAAGTTACCGGGAAAGCGTGGCGAAATTGCTAAAAAAATATTAGAAGAAATTATTGCGCGCCTAACATTTTTAAAAAATGTGGGATTAAATTATTTAACATTAGATAGAAGTGCAGAAACATTATCAGGTGGTGAAGCACAACGCATTCGATTGGCAAGCCAAATTGGATCGGGCTTGGTAGGCGTGATGTATGTATTAGATGAACCAACCATTGGGCTACATCAACGTGATAATGCGCGTTTATTAGAAACACTGATGCATTTAAAATCTTTAGGAAATACCTTGATTGTTGTTGAACATGATGAAGACACGATCAGAACCGCAGATTTTATTTTAGACATTGGCCCTGGCGCAGGCGTACACGGTGGAGAAATCGTTGCGCAAGGATCTATAGAAGATATTCTTACAAACCCTAACTCCCTCACAGGGCAATATTTATCCAATAAAAAATGCATCCCTATTCCCCCGAAAAGAGCGGCAGTGAATCTTAAAAACGCAATTCACATTAAAAACGCCACTGGACATAATTTAAAAAAGGTAGATATTTCTATTCCATTAGGTGTCATGACATGCATTACAGGTGTTTCAGGTTCTGGCAAATCAACATTGATTAATGACACACTGTACCCTGTTGCAGCTACGCTGTTGAATGGTGCAACCACATTAAGCCCAGCGCCTCACGAAGCTTTACTAGGATTAGAAAATTTAGAGAGCGTGGTCGATATTGACCAAAGTCCTATTGGTAGAACGCCGCGCTCCAATCCCGCGACTTACACAGGATTATTTACGCCTATTCGCGAATTATTCAGCGCTACACCTGAAGCGCGTGCACGTGGTTACCAAACAGGGCGATTCAGTTTTAATGTAAAAGGCGGACGCTGCGAAGCATGTTTTGGTGATGGTGTAACACGCGTTGAAATGCATTTCTTACCCGATATTTATGTTCCATGTGATGTGTGTAAAGGTCAACGCTATAATCGTGAAACGCTTGAAGTAACTTATAAAGGAAAATCCATTTTAGATGTATTAAACATGACGGTGGAAGAAGCGTTAGTGTTTTTTGATGCGATTCCTGTTATTTTAAGAAAATTGATTACGCTCAATCAAGTGGGTTTGGGTTATATCACGTTGGGCCAAAGCGCAACAACATTATCCGGCGGTGAAGCGCAACGCGTAAAATTAGCTAAAGAATTATCGAAGCGCGACACTGGAAAAACTTTATATATTTTAGATGAGCCTACAACGGGCTTACATTTTAATGATGTGGCAATGTTGCTGCGTGTGTTGCAAGCATTGCGAGATAAAGGCAATACGATCGTTATTATTGAGCACAATTTAGATATCATCAAAACAGCTGATTGGATCATTGACCTGGGGCCAGAAGGCGGAAATGGCGGTGGCACTATTGTTGCGCAAGGTACGCCGGAGACGGTGGCTGGTATTAAAGCATCTTTTACTGGGCAGTTTTTAGAGAAGATATTG
>CAYLHG010000028.1:0-8586 GCA_964383495.1 uncultured Gammaproteobacteria bacterium | reverse complement strand
CGAGCTTTACTTCTTACTTTGCGCAAGGTATCATAACGTATAGTTAATAAGACGAGGACCATACTATGGCTGCTGAAGTTGGTGAGATTACCCAAGATGCAATTAATACGTTCTTAATAAAAAAGCAGCCCAAGATTTATTACAATACAACCAGCTCTAATGGAGGATCAATACCAATACAGGGTTATGACGATATTGTTAGCTATGCCTTTACCTCTTGGATAGTTCTTGCTTTTACTGGTTTCTTTACGGCATTTATAACCCTCGATGACATAGATGCCTGTAAAACAGTCAACGAAGGGACGGATTTCGAATACGAAATGGTCACTAATGAAGGCCAGCTCTATATGCTTGCTTTAACAATATTCGCTCCTCTTATACTGGCGTCCTCCTTTGCAGCCATTTATTATTGTTTAACCAAACCAGATATTATTCTTGATGAAGCTGATCGTAACAGCCCAGAGAAAGAAACAAAGGCAAAAAACGACTGGGCCAGGGAACAATTAGAAGCATCGAGGAATAAGCCCCGCTCCTTCTTTAGCTGGGGGGCTAAAAAGCACACAGATGACATAAATATGGAGCCTCTGATGGCCTCTAATGCTGGTTCGATTAATCATCATATATAGTTAATAAAGCGAGAAACGCACTATGGCTGCTAACACTGCATTTGCTCAACCAGAAGCTAACAATAGCTTAAACCAAAGCACACCTCCTATTCACCCCAAAAAAGAGGGGGAGATATCAGAGAACCAGAGAGGGGGAGCTTGGTTCCTTTTTGCCCTTTTTGCATTCGCAGTTGGGCATTCGGTAAAATGGTTACCCCAGAAATTCCCGGTGCAACAAAAATAGTAGATGAAGGAACGGGAGATGAAACCACTGTCTTCACTGAGGAGGGCGCGTGGTGTCGCGTAGCCTTAACGCTAGGGCCTACCTTCCTGCTGCTCTTTGTGATGGGGACTTATGTGCTATATCAAAATCAAAAAACTAATCAGTCCAACGGGTTAAGCTTTAGGGGTTCGAGCAATCCAGTCCCCTCACCCCATGACGGCTCTATTAATAATAATAATGCGCGGGCGTGACATAGTATGGAAGGCAATACCGAGCTTTACTTCTTACTTTGAATAGAGTACCATAACCTATAGTTAATAATTCGAGGATCATACTATGGCTGGTGAGATTACCCAACAACAAATCGATGCGCTCCTAAAAATGAAGCAACCTGTGATCTATTACCATGAAACCAGCCATGGTGGTAGATTAAAAGGATATGAAGAGGTTGTTACTGAGCGCTTCTTAGGCTTGGGGGTAGGGCTTCTTTTTGCTGGTTTCTTTACATCACTTATGACCCTCGATGACATAGATGGCTGGAAAACAGTCAACGAAGGGACGGATTTCGAATACGAAACGGCCACTAATGAAGGCCTACTCTATGCGCTTGCTTTAACAATATTCACTCCTCTTATACTGGCGCCCTCCTTTGCAGCCATTTATTATTATTTAACCAAACCAGATATTACTCTTAGTGAAACTGATCGTGGCACCAATAAAGAAACAGAAGCGAAAAACGAGTGGGCCCAAAAGCAATTAGAAGCGGAGACGAATAAACCTCAATCCTTGGGCTCGTTCCTTAATTGGTCAGGGGTTAAAAAGCGGCCAGATAGCAGATCCATGGAGTCTCTGGTGGCTTCTAATTCTCATTCGATTAATTAATGAAACACTAAAGTTCAAAAACCTCCGCAGCCTTTGGCTGCGCGGGCGCATGCGATGCGCCCCTACGCTAGAAGCGTCATGAGGGAAGGCACACCGAGCTTTACTTCTTACTTTGCACAGAGTATCATAACCTATAGTTAATAATTCGAGGATCGTACTATGGCTGGTGAGATTGCCCAACAAATCAATACGTTTTTAAAAAAGAATCAACCCACGATTTATTATAATAAAATCAGATCTGATGGTTCAACACACGAATATAACGATGTTGTTTTTGGCCGCTTCCTTACCTTGTGGGGAACGCTTTTTTTCACTGGTTTCTTTACATCACTTATGACCCTCGATGACATAGATGGCTGGAAAACAGTCAACGAAGGGACGGATTTCGAATACGAAGCGGTCACCAATGAAGGCCTACTCTATACGCTTACTTTAACAATATTCGCTCCTCTTATGCTAGCATCCCTCTTCACAGCCGTTTATTATTATTTTACAAAGCCAGATATTATTCTTGATGAAGCTGATCGTAACAGCCCAGATAAAGAAACAGAAGCGAAAAAAAACTGGGCCAGCGAGCAATTAGAAGCAGCGAGGAATAAGCCCCGCTCCTTCTTTAGCTGGGGGGCTAAAAAGCACACAGATGACATAGATAGGGGGCTTCTGATGGGCTCTAATTCTAATTCTGGTTCGATTAATCATTCTTAATATACGAGGAACGCGCTATGGCTGCTGAAGCTAGGGAGATTACCCAAAATGAAATCGGTGCGTTCTTAAAAACGAAGCAACCCACGATTTATTATAATAAAATCAACCCCAAAGACTCACTACGGGAATATTATGAAGATGCTGTTGCTGGCCCCTTCTTTGTCTACTTGATGATCCTTTCTATCGCTGGTATCGCTACCTCATTTGCGACCCTCGATGAGATAGGTGGCTACGAAACAATGTATGAAGGGACGAGCCGTGAATATGAAACCATTAGTGATGAAGGCTCGCTCTATCTGCTTGCTTTAACAATATTCGCTCCTTTTATGCTGGCATCCTCCTTTGCAGCCATTCATTATTGTTTAACAAAACCAGATATTATTCTTGATGAAGCTGATCGTAACAGCCCAGATAAAGAAACAGAAGCGAAAGAAAACTGGGCCAGGGAGCAATTAGAAGCAGCGAGAAATAAGCCCCGCTCCTTCTTTAGCTGGGGGGCTAGTAGGAACGGCGATGTATCTACTAGGGAGCCTCTGCTGGCCCCTAATACTAATTCGATTAATTAAAACTAAAAAAACCCCCGACTCGCACTGCGTGCTCGTCCGCCCCCTTTTAAGGGGGTGGGTGTAGCCTTTGCCCGGGATCACGCGCCCCCGCGCTCCTTCAATACCTTCGCAATATCCGGCGGTGTGTATTGTGGCCCTTTCATAATCTTCCCCTGGGCATTATAAATAGGCTTGCCATCTTCACCCAGCTTGCTCATGTTCGCGCGCTGCACCTCTTGCATGCAAGCGTCCAAATCTACGCCAAAACAATGCCCTGCGCCATAAGTCACATAATTAATATCTGTGAGCGCATCGGCCACTTCAACCACATCTACATTTAAATCTTCCGCAGCTAATGAACGGATGCCTTCCATCGCTTGAGCCAATGGTCTTAGCACATTCTGCGCGCCTTCGTTATCCGTTTCTAAGCATGCTTCGGCTAACTCCGTAAACTCTTCGAGGATCAATGCTAAACGCAGTTTCACCGTTTTTTCATCGGGTACGTAAGGCGTTATATGAATAGGATGATTGAATTTTTCGTGAAATTCGCGGACATGTTCAAAGCCGGTTTTTTTCATTTAAAGATACTCCACTTTAACAATCTCATACTTCACTGCGCCACTGGGTGTCTGCACAGTCACCTCGTCACCCTCTTCCTTCCCTATCGTCGCATGCGCTAAAGGAGAAGATACTGATAATTTATTCTTTTTAATATCGGCCTCATCTTCACCCACCAATTGATATGTTACCTCTTCTTCCGTTGCACAATTCATCAACGTCACCGTACAACCAAACACCACACGGCCCGTTTTCTCTAATTTGGTAACATCAATCACCTGGGATAACGATAAATTACTTTCCAAATATTGAATGCGCCCTTCAATGTGCCCTTGCTCGCGCTTGGCTTCATGATACTCAGCATTTTCTTTTAAATCACCTAGCTCACGCGCTACTTTTATTGCTTCAATAATGCGCGGGCGTTCAACTTTTTTTAAGTGGTCTAGTTCATCCTGCAGGGCTTTTAAGCCTGCTGGCGTTACAGGAATACGTTGCATACTTCACCTATCATGTAATATTTGAAGGGAAACGACTTGCCATTGCTTGTCACAAGCAAAAGCACTGGCAGCAGCAAACCCACCTGCCAAAGTCGTAGTATATTTGATTTTGGACTGCAATGCACTCCGTCTAATCGTAAAAGAATCCGCAATAGCTTGCTTACCCTCTGTGGTGTTGACAATAAACTCAATATCTTCATTTTTAATCATGTCTACTATATGAGGGCGGCCTTCTGCTACTTTTTTCACAGTTTCACAAGACACGCCTGCTGCTCTGAGCGCTTCCGCTGTGCCGCGTGTTGCGACTAATTCAAAACCCAAATCTATTAATTGTGTCGCTAACTGTACTGCACGCGGCTTATCTGCATCACGCACACTGATAAATGCTTTTCCGCCGGGATTTAAATCTTGCCCAATGGCTAACTGCGCTTTTGAATAGGCTTGTGCAAATGTTGAAGCAACACCCATCACTTCTCCCGTTGATTTCATTTCAGGCCCTAGAATAGGATCAACATTTTGAAATTTATCAAATGGGAACACAGGCGCTTTCACTGCAAAATAATTTAACACAGGCATGCGCGCTTCCATTTGCTTATCTAAAGACACACCCACCATACAGCGCGCTGCAATTTTCGCTAACGGCACGCCTGTTGCTTTCGCTACAAACGGAACCGTACGCGACGCACGCGGATTCACTTCTAATACATAAATTTCATTATTCTGAATAGCAAATTGTGCATTCACTAAACCAACAACGTTTAACGCTAATGCCATCCGAGCCATGCTCTCACTTAATGATTTTTGAACAGCAGCACTTAATTGATGAGGCGGCAAAACGCACGCTGAATCCCCTGAATGTACGCCTGCTTGCTCAATATGTTCCATGATGCCGCCGATCATCACTGTTTTGCCATCACACACAGCATCCACATCCACTTCTACGGCATCATCTAAAAAGCGATCTAATAGAACGGGTGAATCGTTCCCTAATTTTACGGCATTTTCTAAATAATATTTCAACTCCGCATCATTATAAACAATTTCCATCGCACGCCCGCCCAACACATAGGAGGGACGAACTACTAGCGGATAACCAATGGATCGCGCTTTTTCTAACCCTTGTGCCACAGTGCGCACTGTGCAATTGGCAGGTTGCTTTAAACCTAATTCATGCAACAGCGCACTAAAACGTTCGCGATCTTCTGCACAGTCAATCGCATCGGGCGATGTTCCTAAAATCGGTACGCCTTCTGCTTCTAACGCTTTCGCCAATTTTAGCGGTGTTTGCCCACCGTATTGAACCACTACACCTTTTGGTTTTTCTAAGCGTACAATTTCCAATACATCTTCTAATGTTAATGACTCAAAATATAAACGATCAGAAACATTATAATCCGTTGATACCGTTTCGGGGTTGCAATTGACCATGATGGCTTCATAGCCACATTCGCGAATGGCTAAGGCTGCATGAACACAACAATAATCAAACTCAATGCCTTGCCCGATGCGATTAGGACCGCCGCCTAATACAATGATTTTTTGTTTATCTGTGGGTTTTGATTCACAAAAACGTTCATACGTAGAATATAAGTAAGCGGTTTGTGTGGAAAATTCTCCTGCGCACGTATCAACGCGTTTATAAACAGGATGAATAGCAAATTTTTTCCGCAAATCGCGCACTTCTTTTTCTGTTGTATTTAACAACGATGCTAAACGAATATCAGAAAACCCATCTCTTTTCCAAGAAAATAATTTTTCTGCAGTAATTTTATTCCAAGGTGTTCTAGAAATTTCTGCTTCTGTGAGCATTAATGACTCAATTTGCGCTAAAAACCAAGGGTCAATTTGCGACCATTGCCTTACTTCCGCTAAAGGGTAGCCCAAACGAAATGCATCTGCAATGTAGCGTAACCGCTCTGGGCCTGGAATGGAAATTTCAGATCGTAATACATCATATACATTCGGATCATTGGGGTCCACTTTGGGATCAAACCCTGAAATACCAATTTCTAAACCTCGCAACGCTTTCTGTACTGACTCTTTAAAAGTGCGCCCGATAGCCATCACTTCCCCAACAGATTTCATTTGCGTTGTTAATCGAGAAGACGCTTGCGGAAATTTTTCAAAATTAAAGCGTGGAATTTTAGTAACAACATAATCAATCGAAGGCTCAAAAGAAGCCGGCGTTGCCCCGCCTGTGATTTCATTTTTTAATTCGTCTAATGTATACCCGATCGCTAATTTCGCAGCAATTTTAGCAATGGGAAATCCAGTAGCTTTGGACGCTAAAGCAGAAGAGCGCGACACACGCGGGTTCATTTCAATCACTACTAATCGCCCCGATATCGGGCAAACACCAAATTGCACATTTGATCCGCCTGTTTCAACACCAATTTCACGCAATACGGCAATCGATGCATCACGCATACGTTGATATTCTTTATCTGTCAATGTTTGGGTGGGCGCAACAGTAATGGAATCGCCTGTATGAACACCCATAGGGTCTACATTTTCAATCGCGCACACGATAATACAATTATCTTTTTTATCACGTACTACTTCCATTTCATATTCTTTCCACCCAATAATGGATTCTTCTATTAATAATTCTCGTGTGGGTGATAAATCTAAACCGCGTGTGCAAATTTCAATAAATTCTTCTTGATTATAAGCAATGCCACCCCCCGTTCCACCTAATGTAAATGAGGGACGAATAATAACAGGGTAACCAAAACGCACTTGCACTTGTTTCGCTTCTTCTAAACTATGCGCGATGGCAGAATGTGGCGTACCTAAACCAATTTTATGCATGGCTTGGCGAAATTTTTCGCGATCTTCTGCTTTGTCAATAGCTTCACGTGATGCACCAATTAATTCTACTTTGTATTTATCTAAAATACCTTTTTTTGCTAAATCCAACGCGCAATTTAATGCTGTTTGCCCGCCCATGGTGGGTAACAATGCATCAGGACGTTCTTTCGCAATGATCTTTTCTATCACACGCCAATGCAATGGCTCGATGTAAGTTGCATCCGCATATTGAGGATCTGTCATGATAGTGGCAGGATTGGAATTCACTAATACAACACGATATCCTTCTTCCTTTAATGCACCACACGCTTGCGCGCCTGAATAATCAAATTCACAGGCTTGCCCGATAATAATGGGACCTGCACCTAAAATTAAAATTGTTCGAAGATCATCGCGTCTTGGCATGGTGATCCTCCATTGCTTGAATAAATGGTTTAAATAATTCAAACGCATCATGCGGGCCAGGGCTTGCTTCGGGGTGGCCTTGGAAACTGTACGCTGACTTATGTTTTAAACGAATACCTTGAATGGATTGATCAAATAAACTACGATGCGTCACTTCTATTTCATCAGGCAAATGTTCATCTTGAATAGCAAACCCATGATTTTGTGATGTCGTCCATACTTTTTTTGTTTTCAAATCCATCATAGGATGATTAGCACCATGATGACCAAATGCCATTTTATAAGTGCGCGCGCCGGCCGCTAATCCTAATAATTGATGTCCCAAACAAATGCCATAAATCGGCATATTTTTTTCGAGTAAATCACGAATTAATTGAATGGCATAATCACATGGCGCAGGGTCACCAGGTCCATTTGAGAATACAATGCCATCGGGTTTGTACGACAACACATCTTGCAAGGAAGATTGCGCTGGCAATACATGTACTTCACATCCTAAATCCACTAAAATACGTAAAATATTACGTTTCACGCCATAATCCATCACAACAACGCGATATTTTTTAGGTAATGGTAAATCGCCAGCTTGTTCTGCATCCCATGTTCTTTCTTCAAATACATAGGGTTTTTGGCATGTCACTTCTTTTGCTAAATCTAAGCCTTTTAAATCTCGTGCTTGCTGAGCCAATGCAACTGCTGCCGCACGGTCAATATTCGCTCCACTGATAATGGCACCACGTTTTGCGCCATGTGTGCGTAAATGATGTGTTAATGCGCGTGTGTCAACATCTGCAATACCCACAACGCAATGTGATACTAAATAATCCTGTAACGATGAAGTGCTGCGCCAATTAGAGGTGACGCTGGAAAGATCACGGATCACCAGGCCTTTTGTAAAAACACTGCCAGCTTCATTGTCTTCATTATTAGTGCCGGTGTTGCCAATGTGCGGATAAGTGAGTGTAACGATTTGTTCGGCGTAAGAAGGATCAGAAAGTATTTCTTGATAGCCTGTCATGGCTGTATTGAAAACAACTTCGCCACAGGTATTCCCTGTGTAACCAATGGATATTCCCTCAAAAATCAGCCCGTCTTCTAAGGCTAATATGGCTGGCAATCCCAAAACGAAACCCTCCTTCAACTTGGCTCATTGTAGCTGTTTTTTGGGAAAGGAGCTATAGGGAGTTTCTATAAGGTGCACCCATTACTGCCAGTTAGCCAAATTCATACCCTTACTCCATGAAAATTGGAACAAAGACTTCCAATTTTCATGAAACTATGACAAAGCGATCAGAGTATCTACAAAAGCTTCAAATCGGGTTTCAAGTCACCCCGATTGTAGCCCTTTTGGGCCC
>CAYLHG010000027.1:0-8832 GCA_964383495.1 uncultured Gammaproteobacteria bacterium | reverse complement strand
AACAAGTGAACAAGTGAACAAGAGGGATGGGAGCCTGGTTCAGATGAAACTGTATTGAGAAATAAGCTTACCATTACATCATCCATTGAGATGGAAAATCAAGAATCCATTGCATTTGAACACTGCTATGAGTTGTGCCTCGAACGTTTTAACTCCTTTGATTCTCTGACTATTAAGGACATTATTTGGATGCACCGTCAATGGTTAGGCCATATTTATTCATTTGCTGGAGAAAATAGGACAGTTAACATGTCAAAAGGAGGTTTCCTTTTTGCTGCTGCCCATCTGATCCCGAGCCTGATGAAGCGATATGAAAAAGAAGTCTTAAGAAAATATACTCCTGGTTCACGTCTCCAAACTACTGATGAACTAGTTCGTGCCTTAGCAATTCTGCACGTGGAGTTTATTTTGATTCATCCATTTAGAGAAGGAAATGGGCGATTGGGTCGCTTATTATGCACTTTGATCGCATTACAAGCAGGCAAGAACATGTTGGATATCAGTTATATTTCGAATGATGATGGCCGTGAAATGTACTTTAAAGCGATACAAGCTGGTGCTGATCACGATTATGAACCCATGGAGGCGTTGTTCAGGGGAATGCTTACTGGTTAGAACTTGAGCTTTTATCCAAGACGCCAGCAATCCGCTTCGGGTCAATTCCTTCAACGGCACTAGAGTCAATAACTTGTTTCCTAATCAACGCCCTGCGTTTTTGAGCATCTTTTAAGTAAGGGTTAGTTTTAGATAAAGATTGTGTTTCCATTAAGTAATTATAGCGTATTTGGGCGAAAGAAGCCATGCTAAAATACCATTAAAATCAACCAGTACCAAAGAGCAGAGGGATTTTATCCTCCTGCGCAATATTGCTTACTTCAAATTGGTTTTTGGGGATATTCAGGCGTAGAGAATTGACTGTGATCAAATATGAACAGCATTAGAGGAGATTTTGGTTTAAAAGCTAGTCTCTTTGTAAATATTTATTAAAATATTTTTCTTGTCACATTTCTTCATTTCCATAATAATGTAGTAATTATTCATTGCTATGGTACCTAAAAATAGGAAGTAACAATAATGAACTCAACGATAGGATCTTTTACTTCCACTCTCAACCCAGCTGGTCAAATGCCTATCACAGCAGTGTTAGAGAGAGATGGATTTTCATTTCCTATTATTTCTGCCGTGATGACGGAAGCGGTATGCCGTTCCCATGAAGCTGCTATTTTTTTACATGCTGCAGCGCCTTGTTCATCTGCTGATTTTATCAACCGCATATGGAAAATTTCGATAAAGGATGCACTAGGAAACCAACGGTATTGGGTGGGCGAATGCATTTTTTTTGATCAGATGATGCTTGATACAGGCCGTTGGGTAGTTAAATGCAAATTAGAAAGCTTATTAAGCCGTTTAAGAAAAAGCACAGTACATTTTCGAACATATGGCGCAACTTCAGTAAAAGATTGGGTAAAAAATATGTTAAATGTGCATCAAATTGGTGCAGAAAATCTAGTGTGGCGCTTTGATTGTAAGAGTGTTCGTCCTTATGTGATTCAGGCACTGCAAAGTGATTACGATTTTTTTCTCAAAATGTTAGCGCAAGAAAATATTGTGATCTTGCCTTCAACAGATTCCCTGCATTTTTATTTTTTAAATGGGCCTTCTCAACTAAGTGATAGTCCTATTCATCATTTATTTTATAAAGAGAAAGCAGAATTATTGCAAAACGGGAGCGAAACATTAGGTGCGTTCGTATGTTCGGAAACTTCCAGAGGTATTATTACTGAAAAAGAATGTTGGATTAAAAATAAACACTGGGAAGATCAAAGCCCATTACAGCTGTATAGTGGTGTGCCTTGTGCGTGGGCAGGCAAATTTGAGGCGGGGGCCATGATGGAGCCGTTTTCAGCATTTGGTTATGATGATGCCTCTATAAATGCTTATTTAAAAAGTCTGAATTGGAATGCAAAGGGTAAAATTTACCATCATTTAGAAGTTGAAAGTAATGCAATATTGTTGCAGACGGGGAATTGGTTGGATATATCGGATATGACGGCGCACAGAACATACAAAGGTCATATTCGTTATGTGCAACATATTCTTACGCAATTTGGAAAAACATTACGTTATCAGAACAAGGCAATTTTGCAAACAGGCGACGGTCCGTGGCGAGCTGTATCGCCGCCGCGTGTGATGTTGCCTTTAGTGATGCAAGCCTTTGTGGAAGGCAATAAAGAAACAGGCGAACCAGCTTTAAATGAGCGAGGCGAAGAAAAAATTATTTTTCCTGACAATGCTAATTTTACTGCGTCGGCTATTTATATGCCTAGGCTTCGTTCTTATGTAGCGCCACAAGGTGGTTTTCATTTTCCGTTAGAAGATGGCGTCGAGGTGTTAGTAAGTTTTTTATATGGTGAAACCGATTTGCCTATCATAGTGAATGCGTTAACAAATGATGCAATGGCAGGCCCCGTAACGAGTGCAAATCCTTATCAGCATATTATTAGATCACGCAGTGGGCATGAATTATGTTTTGATGACGAGCCAGGAAAGCAGAGTATATCATTACAATCATCTCCCACACATGGTATTCGTTTAGAAAATGGCCCCAAAAAAGGGATTACATTACAAAGTGATGGCGATTTTCACATGAGTATTGCCAAAAATTTTAATTTTAATGTAGGGAAGGATTGGGTACATAAAAGTGGAAAAGGCACTATCCTGAGCGCAGGAAAGTCACAGCGCTTTAAAGCTAGAAAAGGAAATATTGATTTAAATTCTGCAGGTGTTATTGAAATAGACACACAAAAAAATATGAACGTTGATGTGGCAGGAGATGTTTTTGTAAAAAACAGAAATTTTTCTGCAAATATTAGTGGAAAATATGCGAGAACGGTAAAAGACGGAAATATTACTTATGCTGTAAGAAACAATATAGAAATGATGGTTGAGAAGAAAATTAATTGGAAAAGTGATGAAAAAATATTATTAATGGCAGGAGGCGGAAAAGCTTATTTGAAAATGGAAAAAGATAAAACGACTTTGTTTGGTGCAAAAAGTGTATTGATAGAGGCTGAGGAGGTTGAGTTTGGTGAGAAAGCCTCTTTTTTGTCGCGGTCAAAGCAGGAGGGCAAATCAAAAATAAAAGAACCATTGGAATCATCTTATTTTAACAGTGAAAACGAACATTTATCTACGCTGATAAATCAAGGGAAGGATTTATACAATCAAGTGAAACAAAGCGCAGATAAAATGGTAGCAAATATGGCAGGAAATGAAGATACTGCTGCTGAGACAAGTGAAGAAAAGCCGCTTATCTTCCATCAAATTGTTTATTCAGAGCCTATTGATTTTTACAATAAAAAATCGATGCCAGGTGAACTGACTAATTTGTTTTTTTGTATTTCTCCTGAAAAATGCTATGTGGAAAAATTTATTGATAGGGTGTATGCAAATCCTACGAAAGAGGACAGAGAGTATTTTAAAAAAGTGAATAGGCATGTGAGCTCTTGGATTGAGCCAGGCCAAATGGTTTTCATTTTGCCTCGAGAAAATAAAGTGGTTGAAAAATGGGGGGAGGTGTTGTATCAAAGTGGCATGAAAGTAAATAACATGATGTGCCATATTCCTGCTGAAGAAGCCGCATATTTTGCTGAACATTTTGCACTATATGGAAGCTTTGCCGGAACAGTGGGAGATAAGCGTGGGAGTTACCGAAGTGATGATACAGAGGCTTTTAAGAAAGGATTTGGGATAATTACGGAAACGGCGGATGCTTTGCTGACAGGATTTAAGCAAGATCTAGAAAGTTATATGAAAGCACTTTCTGAGCACCCATTTAGCAAAGAATTAGCTAAATTTAGGATGGAAGCAGTGGAAAGTATGGATAGAAGAGCAGTTACTGCAATTGATTATTTGATCAAGGGCAAAAAAATTTCTACTAGCAATATATTGGAAGCATGGTTGCAATCAGGGCTTATTATCCATCACTGGATCCCTACAACGTGGAAACTCGCGCCTTTAGATGAGCTATATGCTTCAGTTTCTAAAATGCACCATGTATCCAAAACTGGTGGGATAGCACTTATCGCATTAGATTTTCATGAGACACAAGAGAAGATTAATAAGATATGTAAAGATTTAAATGTCAAAGAATGTCGTAAAATGGAAATTGAAGAATGGGGAAGTTTCGTAGGAAAAGTTGCTGTGGGTTCTGGTGCTGGAGCAGCTGTTGAATGGGGAACAGCAAAGTTATTTTTTAAAATACTTCCTAAAACAGGTCATACAGCTGTTGCATTAGCAGCAGTTGTTTTAGCCTTAATTGTTGTGGAGTCAGTAGAAGAGCCAGTAGATAAGATTTTTAGAGAAAAAATTATTAAGACTTATGAGCTTATATATGAAAAAGAATCTTAAAAATTATTGCGGAGCGAGTAGTTATGATGAAATCAATTTTTGAATTTTTTAGTAGATACAGTATCATAGAAACGATACAGATTTTTTTAGTAATATATTTTTTATTTATTTATGCTCCTATTAGATTTTTT
Organism: uncultured Gammaproteobacteria bacterium; assembly: GCA_964383495.1. Taxonomy (GTDB): domain Bacteria; phylum Pseudomonadota; class Gammaproteobacteria; order JABCZS01; family JABCZS01; genus CAWKDC01. Next base: position 4,291 of record CAYLHG010000027.1, on the reverse strand, counting down.
ATGTGTAGTTTTTTATCGAAAAAATTTAAAGAATATCTTGATATACCGTGTACTCTAGGGCCAATAAAAAGTATTACACCAGCCGCAATACTAACTGCCTCTCAACATTTTGGTTGGTTTCGAAATTTTTTCTCATCTTCTTATAAAAAAGAAATGCCGATATGGCTAAAAAGGGTTGGGAGCATTATTTTTCTCATGGATATGATCGCTCTTTTATTTATTGCGCTGGGTTTGGTTGGGTTGTTTGATTGAGTGCTATGACATTAAACCGATAGGAGAGCCATGAATTCAATCACCGAGATGATTAGCAACCATACACTATCAGAAAATATTTTTGCTTGGGTTTCTGCTTATTTTATGTTTATTTATTTTCCGATGAGATTACTGACAAGTGTTTTCTTATCAAAAAAATTCCAACAATACCTTAACATTCCAATCTATGGATCTGCATTGGGGAATGTTGCCGCTGCATCAGTAGTTTCTACTGGCCAATACATTAATCATATAAAAATAAAATTATCTCCTTCTATCTACAAAAAAGAAATGCCTACATGGCTAAAAAGAATTGGAGTGTTTATTTTTATTATGGACACTACCCTATGTAGTTGTCTTTTTGCTGGTGCGTTGGGGCTATTTGATGGCGTCCTATATATGTAATAATATGTAGTAGTTGAAATCTCATGTCACATCAGATTTCAACTACTGCAAAATATCGTTCAAAGCTCTGCCAATGTAGAAATAATCAACTGTGCGCTGTGCCGTGCAGCTTGTTCAAGAAAAGTATTGAATGAAATATCAGAACTTTTTCCAGCAATATCAGATAACGCGCGGATCACAACAAATGGTACCTGAAATTGATGGCATACCTGGGCCACAGCAGCTGCTTCCATTTCAACCGCATGAACGTCTGAAAACTTTTCGCGGATCCGTGCTGCGTGATCAGCATTATTCATGAATGTATCGCCTGATACAATCAGCCCTTTTGTCACACGTAAATTCATTTTCTGCGCAGCACGTTCCGCAGCTTCAATCAATATTTGGTTGGGCGTGAACGCTGGAGGGAGTTGAGGCAATTGCCCATGCTCATAACCAAATACAGTCAGATCCACGTCATGATGACGCACTTCAATTGAAATAACTACGTCACCAATTTCTAGCGCTTCATGCAATCCGCCAGCACTTCCAGTATTGATAATATAGGTGGGTTTGAAACGTTCAATTAATAATGTTGTGCCAATTGCTGCATTTACTTTTCCAATGCCGCATTGTGCTAAAACAATAGGAATATCATTAATGGTACCTACATAAAAAGCATATCCTGCACTTTCAGCAACAACCATATCTTTCATTTGATTTTTTAAATACGCAGTCTCTTCCTTCATCGCTGCAATAATACCAATCATAATCTTTTCCTTAAACCAACCCAACTAATGCGCGGACCTCATCTAAATTAGCGCGTTCAATGGCTTTACCATGAATTTGGCAGCGCGCATGGTATTTTAACGTTTTTTCAGGAAAGATAATAGCATCGATGGCGCTATCCGCTAAATAGAAACGCACTACTGGGAACGTTTTAAATTGTTTATCCAGTAATTGAATGCGCTGTTCTGTAGACTCATATGCAATATTGAGGTTAATAAAGTGAATTATTACTTCTTCAGAAGTAGAGGAGAAAACATGTAATTCAATATTAGCATGCGTTGTTGCACTACCATCCAATACCATGCCTATTAAATGAGGATCAAAAGATTTCAAAATCAACATAGCACGATAAGCTTTTTCACGCAATGTGATTAAATTTTGTTCACGATGTGGATCAATAAATAATTGTTGATAAGTAATCAACGCTTGTTGTACTTGTTGGTGAGAAGGCAGTATATTAGTATCTATTCGTGTAATTCCTAAAGATTTTACAGCACGACGTTTCGCTGATTCAAAGTCTACAATCCCATGTGTTGACATCCATTTTGCTGCTTCCCGTGCAATGGTGTCTCGCACTTGAGATTGCCGTTTTATAGAATATTTTGACATAGTTTCACCTACTATTAAAATATTTCATGCTCATTAGGAATCTTAACGGGTTCACGATCACCATCTTCATTGTCATCATCATGCTCATTATCGTCATCATCGTCGTCATCTTGCTGATAAGCCGAAGCATGATCTGTGGGAATAGTATCTTTAGTGAATAATTCAAACTCAGCATCATTTTGGTTGGTGGCGGCGAGCAAGCCTGTTTTAGGATCGATGCGTACGCTCACGACATCATCAGGTTCTGGTAAAAAGCGTTCTGGTTTATCTTTCAATGCATAACGCATGAACTCTACCCAAGTAGGAAGTGCTGCTTGCGCGCCATACTCCCCAATGGAGCGATTAGTATCAAACCCTATCCAGCTGGTCGCAACGATATCTGGGTTAAAACCTGTAAACCAACCATCATGTTGATCTTGCGTTGTTCCCGTTTTGCCACCAACATCGGTTCTATTTAACACTTTTGCCGCAGACGCAGTGCCTCGTTGCACAACATCACGCAACATATCATTCATAATATAAGCATTTTCTGCGGTAATAACGCGTGGTGCAGAATGCACACTGATCAAAGAATGACTAAAGAAATGTGATACAACAGTAGGGTCGCATGGGTCACATGCAAATGCGGGCGTTGCATGCTCAATCACTTTTCCTGCATCATTACGAACATGGTCAATCACATAGGGCGTGATCAAAAATCCTCCGTTTGCAAACACTGCAAATCCACGAGCCATTTGTAATGGTGTAACAATATTTGTACCTAATGCGAGTGATAATCCTAACGGCATGCTCCCTCTGCTAAATCCAAAACGCTCTGCATACGCAATCGCTGTTTCTAAACCTACACCTGCTAAAATGCGAATTGAAACTAAATTACGGGAGCGAACTAATCCCATGCGCAATCGAGTGGGCCCATAAAAACGGCGTTCATAATTTCGTGGGCGCCATGCTTCTGAACCGGCAGATTCAAATACAATCGGTGCATCATTCACTAACGTTGCTGCTGTAAAACCATTATCTAATGCTGAAGAATAAATAAACGGTTTGAAGCTAGAACCTGGTTGTCGTTCTGCTTGAGTGGCCATATTAAAATTATTATGATAAAAATCAAATCCACCCACCAGTGCTAACACTGCGCCATCTTGAGGGCGTAATGCTACAAATGCACCTTCTACTTGCGGGCGTTGTGCAAGCACCCATTGATTGTCACTGGTTTTGAAAATACGTATCACACTGCCAGGACGAATGCCAAGCTGCGTGGCATCACGCGCACCAAAAGAAAGCGCATTCGAAGGAATAGAAAGTGTATTGCCATTGCGTAGTAATACATTGGCTTGTCCCTCTTGCAATGATAATAAAAGCACGGTATTCAAAGGCCCAGCCTCGGGCACAGACCGTAGTGCTTTTAACATGGTTGTTTTATCGGTATGAAGATCAATCGTTTTTAAAACGCCACGGAATCCATGACGTCTATCATAACGCACCATGCCGTTATGCAACGCGTCGTTAGCAGCGATTTGAAGATCACCTTGCAATGTTGTATACACTTGCAACCCGATCGTATAAGCATCTTCCCCTAATTGTTGAAATAATACTTGGCGTGCCATTTCCGCAACATAAGGTGCTTCTATTTCTACTTGTGGTGCGTGATAATAAGTTTCAATAGGCGTTTTCATTGCAATATCATATTGTGATTGCGTGATGTAATTTTCAGATAACATGGCATCTAAGACGTGTGTACGGCGTTCACGTGCGCGATCGGAGCTGCTGATGGGGTTGAGCGTAGAGGGCGCCTTAGGTAACCCTGCAATCGTTGCCATTTCAGCAATTGTCAATTGCTCAAGTGTTTTTCCATAATATACTTCCGCAGCTGCAGCAACGCCATAGGCGCGTTGGCCTAAATAAATTTTGTTCAAATATAATTCTAAAATTTCTTTTTTTGAAAATTCTTTTTCAATTTGTAGCGCTAATAAAATTTCATTGATTTTTCGCACATAAGTTTTTTGAGGTGATAAAAACATGTTGCGTGCTAATTGCATGGTGATGGTGCTACCGCCTTGCCCGCGATTTCCTTCTGTAAGAACATGGTGCGCTGCACGAGCAAGCCCACGAAAATCAACGCCTGAATGCGCGAAAAAACGACGATCTTCTGTCGACACAAAAGCGTTAATCAACATAGGGGGAACATTTTCTAATTTAACAGGAATACGGCGCTTTTCCCCGAATTGGCCAATTAATTTGCCATCAATGGTGTAAACCC
>CAYLHG010000026.1:0-10517 GCA_964383495.1 uncultured Gammaproteobacteria bacterium | reverse complement strand
CAGAAGGGTGAGGATAAACTAAGACAATACTTCGCTTCACGCTTAAATTCATCGCAAGCATGCGAACCCGCTCCGTGGTTTCAATCCCACTTTCTGTGAATTAAAAAATAGGGCCTAAAGGCCCTATTTTTTAATTCATGGGGCGGCGTCAACCGCATAGTATATTCAACCCATTGTTTCTATTGGATTCTTGTAATGTGCTTTGCAAATGTACCCCAGAATATACCCCTAAAATGTGGGCGTTTGGTTTCGGATCTCAAGTGTTACATCATTTACTATTTGCTATGATTCTGTATCCTGCAGATATTTTCGAAGAGGCCCGTCCTAGGAGTGCCGATAGGTAAGGGGTTGGGGTGAGTGGGGCTGTGGTATGGTACTATCTGACTTTTTCTGTAAACAGAAGAGTGGGGTGATGGTAAATATATTCGAACATGATAGGGCTACTGAGCTTAAGGAGTCACAGGATGGGCTTATACGATACTTCAGCTCCCGTTTGGCATCAGCGCAAGCGAGAGATAGAAAGATACAATTAAAAATTAACCAATGGTCGAGCTTGAGGTACTATCAATATTTCAGATCAGATGCTCTACTAGCAATCCAAATGCGAAAAATCATTAATGAATGGTTTGAAAAGTACGCTAAATATCTTGATGCAACAATCAATAAGCTTCTCACAGACATACCTATGCAATGTAGTCAGACTATATTTGAGTTATTGATGGCGGACTTGCTTGCAAGGAAATACGACCTCATAGAAAAATCGACTCCGCCTGATCTTTTTTTTGATAAATATTTTATGGAGTGCACGACAAGTATATCTAGTGTAATAGATGAGTGGGATAAGCTGCTTCCTGTATTCGATGATGTTATAAATATCTTCGAAATGATGTTTGAAAAATCAAGAGATATTAATCAATGGTTTTTTGAAGCTTCTATTATTGACACATGCCGGACTATTTCCAGCAGTGAAAAGGAGATTTTGCATGCGCGATTGTTGAAAATTTTTCCCGATAGGTCAGGAACTTTTGTAGATTTTGTTTGTGATTTGATTCATATATTTCGATATGCATGTATGTACTTCAAAGAAATTGTTCCGGAGAAAGTAATCAAAAAACTTAATGAGTTGAACTTCCCACTCCAAAGCATTACCGGCCAATTCCATAATGATGCTTTTTTGACAAAAAGGCTTGCAATGTCTGTTTGTGGCAAATTAAAGGAATCATATTTTTCGGATGGAAAGCCTGGAGTTATTGCCGTCAGCTTGGCTCTGGTTATGCCCGGTTTTTCGTTCAGTGCAGATGAGACTATGAAATTTATTGAACATCTTAAAGAGAATCTCATTAGTGCTTTACGTCAAACAACCACAACATGTAAGGCAGTAGATAGGCAGAAAATTATTAATGGGATGAATAATCTATATGCGATAATTGTGGATACTTGTTGGTATAACTGGTTTCCTGATATTTTTGGTGTTGGATGGGATCCATGTAAAAATATTTATTGTGCAATTTACAATGAAAATTTTATGCATGCGAAGCGAGATCAAAAGATATTTGACTCTTTAGTGCGTTATGAGGTTGCGTTACCTTTAGGGGCTTTTATCGAGGAGTGATTCTCAAATAATCTTATTTTTTATTCTGTGCTTTCGAATGAATGATATTATGGTTATGGCTGCCAGGGCGAGAAACGGACTGTTAAGTACTAGTAAAATCAAAAATGATTTGTATGGGTGTGCTGCAATGATCCTCTTGTTCTTTCTCGCGCGTGAAAGCTGGGCTGATGTTTCGTCTATTTCTTCTTGGCTCATATCGAGAGCATAGTATTCCAGATCGGGTAATTGGTCTGGTCTTAGATGCTCTAAGGCATTAAACTCATCGATGTTGACTTTGGATAAATCTCTTGAGCTACGGCGGTTCATTAAAGCGCCCCAGATCGTGTATTCAGCAAGGTTCGCCATGAAAACGGATCCCTCGGGGTCAATCTCAGGCAACGTATACTCCCGTGGGATGTAATTGTTGAGTTTTGGAACAGTAAGCGAATCCCAATCAAAAGTCGTCCTCTCGGCTGACAGAGACTGGACGGGTTGGAATTTCGGCTCAGGTGCTATTGGATTTTCGTTCCTCTCTGCTAAGGGCATTTTTTTAATTGTCGAAACTGAAGTGGGGCCTAGCAATTTGTCTATGAATTCCCGACGATTTTGCAAAAGCATTTCCATTGTGTTTTCTTCTTTATTAGCGGCATGTTCAAGATCATTAGTGTATTGATTGAATAGCTGTAATGTGCTTTGCTCTTCGAATACAAATAATCCATCTAATACTTTTATTCTGCTTTTATTGGATTCAATTAGCTTAATAATTTTTAAGAAGATGTTTGATTTTTCATGTCTTATTTCAGTTAATTCTTCAAATATTGATATAAGTTCATCGTTAGACTTGTTCAGTTCATCTAGTGATGTTTTTGTGAAATCATATTTTAAGCTTTCTGCAGTAATTATTTTCATTTCTTTCGCAAATGAAATGTTTAGGTAGTGGATTTTTAAAGCGATCGATTTATACTCGGAAATTAAATGTTTCGCTTTCTTTTCTGCGTTATATTCCATAAAATGATTTGGTGATATTGTAATTAATATTTCATCTAATAATCTTTCTTCATTAGTACGTGCTTCGTTTGTGAGAGGATCATATTTGCTCATGAGGGTTGATTTCTGTTGAGCAAATTTGGCAAGGCCATTTCCCTCTATCGCGATGTTATTTTTTTTATTGCCATTAGTAATACCTGTTATATTTGTGTCAGTCACTGGTATGTTAGTATGTTTTTTGCAGGCGGTTTGCCATAGATAAACCCCATTTGAGTTTGGTGGTATTGCACTCCACTCGGAATTTTGATCTGGATCCTTATCAACTACTGATCCTTCACCCATTGCCTTGCTATAGGCCACTGCTTCGATAATTCGAAAAAGCTTTACCGTACAATCGAATTCAAAGAGAGCCTTTACAGAAGAATATCTAACTCCACTTCCAAATTGTGCCGTTTTAAAACTTGTTAATTGCCATAATGTTGCTTTGTCCTCCGCCCTTTGAATGTTATCGAAGTCTATATAATGCGTGACATCAGGTGTACTTCTATCAAAGGTTGACCATTCAGCCATCAAGGATGTGCATGTGAGCATAAGTATTATGCTTAAAGTGGCGGCCATGAATACTTTATTTAATTTCATTGCGTTACGACCTCTTAACATACTGCAATGGACGTTTAGATTAACGTTAATAGATTATTAGTATGGGCATGGTATCTGCCCCCTATGTTGCTGTCAAGCATTAAATGCCACTTATTGGGTGTGGCCTGATCAGGGTCTATCCGTTTTACTTGAAGAATGGAAACCAAACATCCAAACCTCATTAAAATAGGTAAAAAAATCAAAGAAATGCGGAAACTCAAGGGTTTTTCGCAGGAAGGTTTTGCTTCAAAGGCAGGGCTTGGAAGGACCTATTACGGCCGAGTCGAACGGGGCGAGCAGAACATCTCTATTCAGAACCTGATTCAAATCGCCCTTACCTTGGGGGTGGAAGTGGGTGAGCTAATTCCCTCGCTTCGTAGCCTGAAGAGACCATACAGCCAGGAATAGGCTCATAAAGAGGATTTTTAAATTACTCTTTGATGATTTTTTGGAAGAGTTCTAATGCTGTGAGGATGGTCGACGTTCGTTCACCGCAGACATTTAATACTTTTTGCAGCGATAGGATTGTAGGATCTTTTTCAAAATATCTATCTAACTCAGAAGGGCGCTTATTCGTTTCGGTATCATGTATAGTAAATATGTTCCATTCAGCTGAAAAGATGTAATGAGGGTTCGCCACAAAATGCCAAATGTAATCTAGTGAATTTCTGAGCTCTGCAAGAGCGATGTATAAGGCTTCTAAGTTGCAGGTTACGTTATCGATTTCCACTGGCTCAAAATGTGCATGCCGTTTATTTCTCCAAACTTTTAAAGGCATGGCTACCTTAGATAGCATTGTTATTCTATTTTGAAGCTTGCTGTTCTCAATAAGATTATCACTATGGATGCCATCAAGCATCAATAAGGCAAGGGCAGACTTAACCCACTTTTTTGTATCTTGTGTAATCTTTATGCTATTAATTGAAAATTGACTGAGCGAATTAAACTGTATCCATGCGAAAAATGGATCATGCTGGATTGATATTCTATTCTTTGTGTCCGGGGAAGCAATGCACATCCAGATTTTAATTTGCCGAGCTAAGCAAGTTAGCTCCAAGTCAAGCATTCCCAAATGCGCTTGTGCTTTTGAGATATTTTCTTTTGTAGGTAGGTTTATAAGGAGCGGCTGAACAGTCCCAGTTGTTTGATCTGTCGCGTCAGTCATTTCATCTCCAGGTGTTTAGTATTAAGTTCCTAGATGTTATATTGCGGCTTAATTAGATTTTTCAAGCCCTCCTGAGAATATCTCGGTTGCTAATTGCGCATGAAGTTAATATCTTTCGCGCTGCTTGTAGCTCAGCAGTATAAGCCCCAAGCTTCATGGCATTCATTTTCGCAATATTTTTACCCTCAATCGTTTTCGGGCCTGTGGATCTCAGCCATGGCTTTGATTCTCGGATCAGTTGAGATTGTTTCAGACGTTCTTCTTTGCTCCAATGCCGCATGAGTTGCCTCGCTTATCAGTTCGTTTTCAAGTTTCGTATTGATACCGTTATTGACTTGCTGTATTTGTGCCACATTCTGCTGAGCCACGTACGTGTTCTGTTTGGGGTTTTGAATATGATTAAGCGCAAGGATTGTCTTGCGTGCCTGTTCTTGCGCTCGAAGCCCTATATCAGCATAGGCTTGGGTTGCTTCGAGCGTGAATGATTTTACTGCACTTGAAAGCATTGTTGTTGATAGTATGTTCAGCGTAACAATATTAGCAGCCAGAAGGGATTGCGTTTTCATTGATTCCGGTTGGGCGAGGCTATTAATTTCCTCGCGTATCGCTGCTGCAAATGTCCCGATATCACTGATACTTCCTTCTGTCACTGCATCAAGGAGAAGGGCAGCCTGTGTTTCTGATTTGAGATAGGTTTTTGCTTTGTTATTATTGTTTTTACTGGCCATGTTTTCCTCCATGCTGATTAGTATATTCTCTTGTGGTTAGATTTTCACGGATGAAAATGTTGGCAAGACAGCGACCTACGTTTTGTTGTTTGTGTACGGCGGGTTCGCTTGTCATTCCTTCCTTCCACTCTTTGATGTATTGGCATAGTAGGGCAGTGGCTTGTGTTAGTCGTGCACCATAGAGAATATTTTGTAACCATGCGCGATCACCGTGGAGTAATTCAATTCCAAGAGTAGGTGCCTTTTCAAAAAACATCATGAGTAACTCGGCGGTGTTTCGGGGTTGGAAACTTTTGGCACCATAGTTTTGTGATAATGTTTCTTGTATATTTTCTGGCAGTTTCCTGCTAGTTTCCTCCTTTTTTTCCATGGAAACCCCGCATGATCGCTGGGTTATCGGTTGCTCATCCGAGCGTAGGTTTCCTCTGGAGTTTCCATTAATGCTATCAAAGTTTCCTGTTTCCTTTACTAGCGTAGGAAACTGGAAACTTTTTTTGTCCATTCGATCAATTATGGCCTGTGCTTGTTGCTGAAAATTACCCACGTATCTTTCCCTCCGCTTTTCCTTTCTTAACGAGCTTGGACACTTGGGACTTGCTTAGGTCTATCTCTTTGGCAATTTCTGTCTGACTCATGCCTTCATTCATTAGCTCGACTACTCTGTCATAGTTGCTGATCTCTAGGGGTTCGAACTTCCAGCCAGTGGGGGTGAGTTCGCATCGAAGCGGGGTGACATCCTCGCCCATGATTCCCCGTGCTTTCTCGAAGTGAAGCTCAAAGCAGGCACCCATGGTTGCTTCGTAATCGGTGGGATGTTTAAGGCAGATTACCGTATCAAGGACGTCCTCGCGTCGACTCGTTCCGCGCTGGTTTCCATTCTTGCCGGCATGATGAATGAACAATACCGATTTTCCCCTACGCTTTATACTCAATGCCCAAGCTTGGATCTCAGACCAGCTCTCAGCCTCATTCTCATTACCGCAGCCACAAAGGGTACTGATGTTATCAATGATGATTAGATCTGCCTCCTCAACAAATGGCTCAATGGCTTGCTGTCCTTCCCCGGTGCTTAGGTTTGGCATGGCGTCAGCCTGTAGATCGGGTGTCACTATAGTTGGCTCAATCATTTCAGGGTTCGGCATCATCCTGGCTTCGATGCGTGCGAGTCGTTCTTGTAGCGCTGGGGCGCTCATTTCACCATCAAGATAAAGTACCTTGCGTGGTTTTGTTGCCCTGAAGGCTAAGAAGTTTTGCCCATAGGCAACGGCCATCATGAGCTCGAGTGCAAAATGTGTTTTACCAATTCCTCGTATGGCATAGACCATACACAGGCCCGCCTCAGGCAGCCAGGGATCAATGATATTAGCTCGCAGGGGAAGCTCTTTTGAAAGAAACTCACCCAAGGTGATGGAGATGAGCGTTGCTTGTTGGGGTAGATTAATAACGGGACTCAAGGCAGTAGCTCCTTAAAGACAGCGCGCACTGCCTCTGTGCCTTCGGAAAGATACAGGTCACAGAAGTCCGTGCCGCTTAGCTCCGGTATTGCAACCGGTATTGCAATATGTGTGTTCTTGATGTGATGATCTTTTAGCGCGTCGAATGCCTTCAGGGCTGAGTTTAAACTGGCCTGATCGTCGTCGTTATCACAGGCGATTATCACCCGCCCCCCATGCTCAAAGTGGCTTAGGATTGATCTGAGTGCGCCCTGGAATCCGCTATGTCCAAAGGATATCCAGCAAGCAATTCCCAGACTTTCATATATGGCGAAAGAGGTAGAGAAAGACTCACTTATGATGATGGGTTTGCCCGCCTGGTATCGACCGACAATCCCATACACTCCATCTTTCTTTGTTCCCTTCAGGAATTTTTTTGTGCCATCAGGCCAGATGCGTTGATAAGAAACCAGTTGAAAATTTCCTGTGTACATTGGGATGATCAAATAGTCACCAACTGCCTTCACATTTTCGAGGTGAATCTCTTTTTTAACCAAGTAAGGATGATCTGTGGGGACATTGAACGCTTGCTGTTGATGTCGTTGTACCTCTGCCTCTAATGCCTTTGCCCTTTCTTTGAGCTCGGCTTCCCCAGTATTGATTGCTTGCTCAGCTATTCGCAGAGTGAAAGTCTTGATAGGCTTCGGGCTAGGTGCAATTTGCATAAAATTATTGAGGCAGTCACAGGCTTTTTTGGTGGGCCATCCTGTAAATTTTTGCAATAGTTGAAAGCCATCACCAGCGCCGCATTGCCCGCAAAAGTAAGTGCCCCTATCCCCTTTGTTATCGAATCTGAATCGATCTTTCCCGCCACAAAGAGGGCATGGTCCATGCTTGTTGGTAAGAAATTTATCTGGGATTCCTATACTTTTGAGAATGTTTGGCCAATGTCCAGTTGCTAGTGAGAGAATTTGTTTTAGATCTGCAAGCCTTTTCATGATAAAATCCTTCTGCCGTAATGCTTACTTGTAACGCCAGGTGAAATCTACATTCCCTGGCGTTTTCTTTTTGATGGTTCATTACTTCCCCATCTCCTCAATCAGCGCTTTGATATCTTCGACACGCCATGCTGAAATTCTTGGGCCCAATTTGACGGGCTGGGGGAATCGTCCAGACTTGATCCCCTTCCACCACGTGGACTTCCCCACTGGTATGAGTGGTGCAATGGGTGGGTTTGCTTTGGGATCACCAAGAATATGGGGAATGCGTAAGTAACCGGTTGTGTGTAACTGAATCATTGATTGTCTCTCCATGGTTGTTCCACTGTATGGCCATTTCAGCAGGGTTTTTAGGGGGGAAATAGGTGGAACAGTTGGGGGTGTTATCTGAAAAGGTGCGTTAAAACACCCGGGGAGTTAGCGAAAACCCACGTCAATACTGGGCTGAAACCCCCAGAGGGTTTAAAAGGGAAGTAGGAGGGAAATCTGAGATGTTAGTTAAAAACCTTATTTTTGGGCAACAAATTACTCCTGATGCCCCCATTGATCTTGCATTCTTAGGCGGGTATACTTGTGAACATTAACAGATAATGAAGGTTGTGGGGGGCATTATGAGACACTATTTATTCGCTTTTCTGTTATCGCTGAGCCTGTTATTTTCGGCAACAGTGCTACATGCGTCGGTTCTTGATGATAATAATTCAGATTCACCGTACCATCTAAATTCTGGTTCCAGCAGAACATACGATAGCGGCAGCAATCAATCATACTATGGTCAAATTAGCCAAGAGACTGGCAGACCAAAGACCGTTCATGTTGATCCTTACACTCGCGACGATGGCACCTATGTGCCAGGTCACTATCGCAGTGCACCAAGACGCTGAGTAAAGATAGTCTCTCAAGCTGCCATTCAATTTTTGATTGGCAGTGATGGTGGGCTTCTTCCACCATTTTTGTTGGCATCAGGATTGACCACCGTTGCAATCCTATTTGAGGCGCCTCTGCGCAATTTTGCTGATGCGAACTCCCTATTCACAATCTCAATCATTTCAGAAGTTGTTGGAAAATGTGCAGTGAACTTCTTTTTTATCGTACCTTGTAGTACGATAGCTGTATTAAGTTCGCTTGAGTAAAATGGATCATTCTTCTCGAGTAGTTGGAATGAGTTTTCTAGTGTTTCTTTCAATGCGATATTTTCATCTTTGAGGACAAGATTTTCAACCTCAAGTTCCTGGCATCTTTTTTCCCAGTTAATGATAGGTTTCGAGTAAGCTTCGACTGCCTTGGCTAATGGCTTTGGAATTTTGAAACCTTTGCTTATTGCCCAGTTGCAGAAAACGGTCGGTGAGTTTTTTTGACGTAAATTTCCTGCGTTAATTGAGGCAGTTGCTGATTTCAATATTGTTTTAAATTCGCTATAACCTGGGGAGAAGTCATAATATGTTGCATCCGGGTCCCACCCAGCAAGTAAATAAACACCTGTATAAAGGTTCCAAAGATCCATCAATGCATAAACTTTGTAGTCAATTGAATTAGAGATCATCTAACCCTCCTTGAAATTCAAAATCTTCGCTCCGGCCACCAACTCATCCAAATAATCCGCCCATGCTTGCATCATTTTTTTGCGTTCAGGCAAAAACTCTGCGTAGTTATAGGCGGCTCGAACGGAATTCCTTTCTGCATGCGCGAGTTGTCTTTCGATTGCGTCGCGATTCCAGCCTTGCTCATTCAATAAAGTTGAAGCCATACTACGAAATCCATGCGCTGTCATTTCATTCGAACTAAAGCCTAAGCGTCTCAACGCAGCATTCACTGTGTTTTCAGACATAGGGCGTCTTATGGAGCGTATGCCTGGGAAAACATATTTGCCATTGCCTGTCAGGGGGTGCAATTCTTTCAAAATATTCACTGCTTGCATAGACAATGGGACAATATGTTTTTCACGCATTTTCATTTTTTCTGCGGGAATTCTCCATTCTCTTTGTTCTAGATCTATCTCGGTCCATTCAGCATTACGTAATTCACCAGGGCGAACAAACAATAGAGGGGAAAGATGTAAGGCACATTGCGTTATGAAGTGTCCCTCATATCCATGAATTGCACGCAACAATCCTGCAACTGCTTTTGGATCAGTAAGAGATGCATGATGCACTTGTTTGACAGGGGTTAATGCTCCTCGAAGATCAAGCGTTGGATCACGTTCTGCTCTACCAGTAGCAACTGCATATCTAAATACTTGGCTGCAGTTCTGGGAAACACGATGAGCTGTTTCAACAGCGCCCCGGTTTTCGACACGACGTAGTACTGCTAATACATCAGGCGCAGTGATTTCAGAAATAGGGCGAGTACCTAGCCAGCGAAACACATCTTTTTCTAGGCGTATCAAAATGCGTTCGCCATGTGCCGGTGTCCATTTTGGAGAGAACTTCACATGCCATTCGCGGGCAACGTTTTCAAAGCTGTTTTCACCAGCCAGTTGCTGTGCACGCTTGTTGACTTGTTTAACCGCACCAGGATCGATATCGTTAAGCAAGAGTTTACGAGCTTCATCGCATTTGTTTCTAGAAAAAGCCAGTGTTGCCTCTGGATAAACCCCTATTGAGAGTGTCTTTTCTTTAGTAGCAAAGCGGTATTTTAAACGCCAGTATTTGGCGCCAGTAGGCATGACTAAAAGATATAGGCCCTTTCCATCTGCAAGTTTGTAAGCCTTATCCCGTGGTTTCGCAGCCCGTATCTTGATGTCTGTTAATGGCATTTGGGGGTATCTCCAATATCCGTTGTTGATATGCCCCCAGTATTACCCCCAATATGGCCTGGATGTGGGGGTATTTCCTTGGACATTACTGGAGTATCTTAAATAAAAAACCCCTTATTTACAAGGGGTTTCTGGACGTTATTGGATTGCGTTAGACTTGAATTATATGGAGGCGGCGGGAATTGAACCCGCGTCCGCAAGCACTCTGCCCTCGGTTCTAC
>CAYLHG010000025.1:0-11279 GCA_964383495.1 uncultured Gammaproteobacteria bacterium | reverse complement strand
CAATTATATCCCAATTCAATTATTCATATCCCAATTATTTCTTTTTCTATATTACCCATTCGCCGCTCGCGGCGGCTTCATGGGAAGCTAGATATCTTATCGCCCCCCCTGCAAAGCGGATGCGGCCACTTTCGATTTGGCTTTTACATCAACACCGATCACTTGTTTTGTTGACCCTTCAAGAACGAAATCAACTTCTTGGCTAGAGGCAGAACGATAATAGTATCTTGCATAAATCATTAAGGGGCCCACGCTCCACCACAAATTGACCCATATTGATATATATGTTATTGTGCTTAGATCAAATTGGATTGGAGAAGCGGTATGTATCAATACTATAGCAACGCCTCAGGCCTTCTTTTCATAGGATCGATAGTAGCTTTGGCTCTTGAGGGTCCCAAACTAAATAAATCTCCGGACGGTCCTTACTATGAACCCTCTGAAAGTCCTTATTTCCTCGACACGGAAATGATGCTTTTTGGAACCATGATTGGACTGGCGCTTGCGACTATGGCTGGAGCTTGGTATGCGAAAGGTCTTGAAACGAGCCATCGAGAGTGTATTGAAGGAGGCATGCTCCCCGCTGGCCTTGCCTCTTTCAGTCTTTTTGCAGTAGCGATTTATGGTATTGCGGCTGTAAGCAATCCCGGGGTCGCACCGAAAGGCAATCCTGGCCCGGAAGGCGCTGGTGAAATTGCAGTATTCGCAGCAATCTATGGTACGTTACTGATGATGGCATTGATGACCGTTTATGTGAGCTGCCGTGCGGTAGCCAGCATGCCGTCTAAAAACACCCCTTTATCAGGTGATACTCAGTCTCGATCCAACGAGTCCCGTCTTTTGCCATAAGCAAATCGATACTGGTATAAAATTGCAAGGGTTTTACAAAATGAACCCTGATAATCTTATAGCGTTGTATAAGATTATCTTATATCAAAGAAGCCTCACTCATGATCTATCGTCCGCCCACGCCCCTGGCGAAAATTTCCGCGCTTTACCTTGCCAGACTCGCATGGCTCTTCAGAGGGTGCGCGAGACTTGCTTTGCTTCGATGTTTGAAAATCCGTATAAACTTTGGCAACGACAAACAACACAACGCCAACAATCAAAGCGTACCAAAAAAAGATAATCCCTAAAATAGCGACGCCTATGAAAGCAACGGCAATCGCTGCCCAGACAAGAAGTGAAATGATTCGTTGGAAAAGCGGCATTTTAATTTTATACGACCCTCTATCGTAAGGGCGCATCACCCCGGGTTAAGGCCCAAGATAAGTGTGCGCCCCTTTTACGAACTACTTACGCTTATTACTCTTGGAAATCTCTATCCATCACAGTCTTACGACCATCGCGCTTAGCATTCTCAATCGCCTTGTTGCACATTTGGCAAATAGCACGGGAGAGAGCTTCTGCCACGCTACCAGAGGTATTCATTCCATCTGATTTTTCTTTAATATAAGACTTTACTTTCGATACAACAACCAAAATTTCTTCACTCATCTCTCTCTCCTTAAGATTAAAAATCAAAGCCTACCACAAAAATGGCAAAGTATGTCAACAACCAGTGCGATACAATTACCCCAATTAATGTAGAATGGCGCGTATACAGCCAGCCCCAAAACAAGCTTACCACAAATGTGGCCCCCGCCAATAGTACCGAAATACTTGCGTGAGATAAACTAAAGAAAAGTGCGGCCAATAAAATAGCTTGCCATTGCCGATTCTTGTGGTTTAAAAAGGTCATGAAAGAAGTTTGGCACACGCCGCGCGCAATAAACTCGATGGCGGGAGCATATAATGCAAACCCAACGAGCAACAACGTTCTCTCTTTCACGCTTAGCGTCCCCAGTATCCCTTTATAAAAAAATACAGGCGCCTCTACCATTGAATGCATAGTAGCATTCGCAATTAATTTGGCGAGCAAAATCATCGGCATCATGACAACGATGCTAATTAATAAACTGTCTTTCAGCGCGTACTCCCATCCATTGAGCGTACAGCCAAACGCTTTCGAGCTAAACCCACTGCGCGATAACAAATGGTAAAACGCCACACCAAACAGCAAAACAACTGGGATGGATAAATAAACGGTGCCGGCAGATAGCGGCACCAAGGCGTTAAAAACACTCATACCGAGCACATATAAACAAACGAGAGTCATCAGGCGAAAAATGTATTGCCCTAGCATCACTTGTTTTTGAGAATATTTGAGCTGGTCCTTCAGCTTCACAACTGCTTTAGTATTCAAATTGCGGATGTTTTGACTCAGCGTCTTCGCAAAGTTCACTTTTAAAATGTTAGATAATGATACCTCGGGTTTTGAATGTTTTTCCAAATCGTTAACATTCAATCCTACGAGTGTCATATCTTCCACGGCTCGCACCGTGGCTGAGCGAGGGCGCTTATCAATGAGGGAAATTTCCCCAATTACATCACCTTTTTTAAGCAACGCGATATGGTGGAATTCCCCATGATCGTCTTCCTTCAGAACTTCAGCGGTCCCCGAGCAAATAATGTAGATGGCATCTCCGGGCTCGCCTTCTTGAACCACATTGACACCCACGCTAACGCGTTGTTCATACATTAAGCCTAGCAACTCCTCCATTTGTTCAGGAGTTAAGTTACCAAATAAAGGGTTTTTCTCGATCAGTTCCCTGGAATGTTTGCTTAAGATTTCCTGCATGCCTGCACCCTAAACCGAGCATCGTCGCGCGATACTTCATCAGTATAGACATAGAATACCAACAGAGCAATTTGATCAGCCAAATTATTTGCAAAAATCATTCTCATCATCCACACTTAAAAAACAGGAGGATTTCATGACTATTCAAACATCTTCAATAAAAATGTTATGCACCATACTTGCCACAGCGTACGCGCTATCTGGGTATGCGGTAGTAGCTCCTCCTACACTGCCTGCTGCCCCAAAATTAAGCAATGAACAACTCTCAGCTTTATGCCGCGCGCCCAATCATTATACTGCCAAAACGCCTTTGCAGCCCTGGTGCGGATGTCAACCTGCTGCCACGATGAATACCACGAAGACTCCTCCTACCACTGCTACCACGTCAGGAGGTAAATATGCACAAGATTTGAAAGCACTTAAAGAGAGCGAAATGCCTGAAAACTGTGACAGTGATGCAAAAAATGAAAAACAATACATAAAAAAATGCAGAGACTTGGTCAATTTTGATGAAATGAAAAAAACGCTGCGCGGTGCTGCCAGCCAGTGTAAAAGCCGTGCTGAAGGCTCAGATGACACCTATACAAACCTAGAATTGCCCACGCAACAAATTGCATCTCAACGCAAAATAGATCACCAATATGCTAAGCAGCTTGAACAATGGGCAAGAAATTGTGATCGCGCTACAGGCACGTATCACGACGGTACCGCTACGCCTGTGGGACAAAAACACGTCGTGAAAAAATGCATCAAACATTTCGTGTCATTGTTTAATGCTAAAGAACCTAAAATAGAAGATTAAGCAGTCCTAATAGCATAGCCGCGTACATAGCTGCGATCAGATCGTCCAACATGATCCCAACGCCGCCTTTTACGCGCCTATCAGCCCAACCAATAGGCCAAGGTTTTGCAATATCAAATATTCGAAACAATACAAAACCTAATAATAAACTCCACGGATGAATAGGCACAAATAACATCATCAATAACATGCCCGCTATTTCATCAATCACAATTCCCCTCGGGTCCTCCGCTTTCAGAATAGCACTACTCCAACCTGCTGCTACCGTACCAATGCCAATCACTAATAAAGTGACAACAAAATAAATCCAAGTAGGCAATGTTGATAAATACATAATAAACGGAATGGCCAACAAAGATCCCACCGTGCCTGGAGCAATAGGGCTTAAGCCCGCACCACATCCAAAGGCAATCCAATGTAATGGATGCGAAAAGACAATACTTTTTAACGCTTTTTTATCATTTAAAGTGTTCAAAACCAATTTCTCCTTTCCATGGTATGCCATCTAATGTGATGTCTTTTCCTTCCACAATTTCCCCGATTTTTGATAACTTCACACCTGCTGTTTCAGATAACATTTTCAATAAAACCGCAGCACTTTTTGGCGCAGTAAAGCACAACACATAATCATCACCGCCTGTGACAGCATGATAAAAAGCCTCATCAACCGGTAAAATATCCCACGCAGCTGCAATAGGGATATGTTCACGCACTAATTGCGCACCCACACCACTTGCAGCCAGTATATGTGATAAATCTGCAAATAGCCCGTCTGATACATCAATAGCCGCATGCGCTAATCCACACAAACGTGCTCCAAAACCAATGTTAGGCTCCGGATAAAGATAAGCGTTCGTTGCGCGATCATTCGGATCTTGATGATGTGCTTTTGCATAAACATAAAAAGCAGCCCAGCCGAGTTCATCCGTGACATAAATATCATCGCCTATTTTGGCAGCTTGGCGTTTCAACACATAATCACGATTCACACGCCCTAATGCCGTAATAGAAACAGCTAAGGGGCCACGCGTTGTATCTCCGCCAATCAATGTTACATTAAAATGCAACGCTTGCGCATTCAATGTGTTAGAAAAAGTCACTATCCACGCTTCATCAACAGTAGGCAAGGTGAGCGATAATAAAAAAGCAAATGGTGTTGCACCCATGGCGGCAAGATCGCTTAAATTCACCGCTAATGCTTTATGCGCAATGCTTTCAGGAGGATCGTCAGGGTAAAAGTGAACACCTGAAACCAGTGTATCTACGGTAAGCACCATCGCTTGTGGATCACAAGCAACCACAGCAGCGTCATCTCCAACGCTTAACAATACTTCGCTTGCCACAGGTTTTCCAATGTGGCTGAAATAACGATCAATGATTTTAAATTCACCGATCGCTTCTGATTTCTTGTTTTCGTGCATCATGAGCAATTTTATCCAAAATGCCATTGACAAATTTATGCGCTTCATTCGCACCGTATTCTTTAGACATATCCAACGCCTCATTAATAACGACTTTATAGGGAATATCTAAGCGGTGCAACAATTCATATACGGATGATCTTAAAATCGCATATTCCACAGGGCTGATTTCTGCCAAAGGACGAGAAGTATGCGTTGCAATCAGTATATCGATATCTGTTAACGCTTCAATCACACCTACAAATAATTCTTTAAAATAATCACGATCTATTTTTCCTTCTTGTGACAAGATGTCTGCCATAATATCAGAAGTAGGATTTTTAGTTAATTCCCATTGGTACAATGCTTGCATCGCAGATCGACGCGCTTTTTTACGAAGTGTAATTGGGTTCATGCGTTCACCTGCTTAATTGTTTCTAACATTTCCAGCAATACTTTAGCACACTCATAACCTTTGTTATTTTTTCCTTCCTCCGCCCGCGCATGCGCTTGTGCTTCATTATGTGTAGTCAATACTCCAAATGCAATGGGCTTATTTAACTCTAACATCACTTGCATTAAACCACGAGAGCATTCTCCCGCCACATAATCAAAATGCTTTGTTTCACCTTGAATCACACAACCTAGCGCAATACCACCTACCACTTCTTTTTTTAATAATGCGTTTTTTAATAAAATAGGCAATTCAATAGCACCGGGGCACGATAACTCCATAATGGAATTACTTTGCACTCCCGAGGATAATAATGCTTCTTTTGCACCTTGTAATAATTTTTGTGTGATTTCTTCATTAAATCGTGAATAAGCAATAACAATTTTTTCTGTTGACATACTACCCTCTTTCTATTTCTACAGCACAAGAAAATGTTGTGCGATACTCAATTAAATCTTTAATAGTTCCCATTTTTAAACCATGTTTTTTTGCAAAAATAATTAAATCATCACGGCGCGCCATGGTACCATCATCATTCATGATTTCTACTAATACACCTGCAGGCTGCAACCCAGCCAATCTTGCCAAATCTACTGCCGCTTCTGTATGACCTGGTCTATCCAATACGCCTCTTTGTTGCGCAATAATAGGAAACATGTGCCCAGGGTGTACGAAATCATCAAAACTTGCATCGCTCTTCATCGCTGTTTGAATCGTCTTTGCACGATCATAAGCAGAAATACCGGTTGTAATCCCTTCTTTCGCTTCCATTGAAATGGTAAATTGCGTTTTACGTGGGCATGTATTTTTTTCTATCATAGGGCGCAACCCTAATGAAGCTGCTTTTCCAGGTGTTAAACACAAGCAAATTAATCCACGTCCTTGTTTTGTCATAAAATTAATATGCTCGGGTTTAATATGATCAGCTGCAATAATTAAATCGCCCTCATTTTCGCGATCTTCATCATCTACCAAAATAACCATCTCGCCTTGGCGAATAGCGTCAATCAGCTCAGCGACACTATCAAATTGCATGCTCATGCTAATGCTCCGTCTCAGATGCATGCACCCAGCTTGCTAAAATATCAGGCCCCCACACGCTCATAGGATCAGCACTGTTTCCTTTTAAAAGATGATCTAGATATAACATGATCATATCTGGCTCTAAATTAACTGCATCTTCTATTTTTTTATATTGAAATATGGTTTTTGAAAAAGTATGCGGAATGACATTAATAAAAAGAGAAGTCATTGCAACACGATTAATTGTCATGCTCACACCATCAATCGCAATACATCCTTTGGGAGCAACATAATACATCACATCTTTAGGTACGCTTATTTCGTATACCCAAGAGCGCGCCTCGGGCCTGATTTTTTTAATCACCCCCATGTTTTGCACATGCCCCGATAATAAATGCCCGCCCAAAGGGGCTTGTAAGGTTAAACAATTTTCTAAATTCACGAAACTGCCTTTTCCTAAGGTGCCAATAGCAGTGCAACGCAATGTTTCTGAAGAAACGTCTACGCGAAATTGTGTTGCTTTTAAAGCCGTCACGGTTAAGCAAACGCCGCTGACACACACACTGCTCCCCAGCACGAGGCGCCCTAAAAAACCTTTTGCGGCTCTGATCCATAATCCACAATCACCCACACCGCTTTCAATGCTTGCAATTGTGCCAATGTGGCTAACTAAACCTGTGAACATCGATACCTCATACAAAGATCATCACCCATCATACGCGTTCCTTCGTATACTAACGGGGGCACCCCTTCTGGCCCGGCAAATACTAAAGGCCACCCTTCATGCCCCAATAACTTGGGGGCCATAAAAATAAGCCATTCGTCTGCCAAACCCTGCGTTAAGAAACTTGCCTGTAAGCGAGGCCCTGATTCTACCATAATTTGCCTCATTCCTTCATCTGACAAACGTGTTAACAAAGCATTTAGGCTAACTTGCCCCCCGTCTTCCGGTAAAATCCAAATATCAGCCTGCTTTTGAAGCTGAGACTGTTCATTTTTTGAACAGGTTGCAATAATAACACGCCCAGGCACATCAAAGAGTCGAGCCGAAGGGGGGAGACGTAAATGGGTATCTACAACGATTCTGACGGGAGGCACAAATGAAGGGTGTTCAGCGCAGGGTAAACGCACATTAAACAAGGGGTTATCGGCTAAAATGGTGCCGATCCCCGTGACAATAGCATCAGACTCAGACCGAATACGATGCACTTCATGCCTTACAGGCTCGCCTGTGATGGCGTAAGGCGCCTGCCCTAGGGCCTTTGCCGTCCGGCCGTCTAAACTCATTGCGGATTTTAAAGTAACGTAAGGGCGATGGTGTACGATATGATGATGGAAGGCTTTATTTTGCTGACGGGCATTTAGAGTCAATAAACCTACCTCTACTTCAACCCCGCCAGCACGTAATCGGGCAATGCCTTGGGCATTCACCGCAGGGAACGGGTCTTGACTGGCAATAACCACACGAGCAATACCAGCCCTCAGTAAAGCATCAACACACGGGGGCGTTTTGCCAGTATGGTTACAGGGTTCTAACGTCACATAGCACGTGGCTCCTTGGGCAGCCGTCCCGGCTTGTTCTAGTGCATATACTTCTGCATGCGGCCCACCAAAACGTTGGTGATACCCTTCACCCACGATCACCCCGTCTTTCACAACCACCGCGCCAACACAAGGATTAGGCCGTGTGAATGGCAAACCTAGTGTTGCTAAACTCAACGCACGTTGCATGAATAAAATATCATCATGAGAATACTTCATATAGGTTACACCTTAGATAACTTCTCAATTTCCTCACGAAACGCATTAACGTCTTCAAAGCTGCGATACACTGATGCGAAACGCACGTACGCAACTTGATCTAAATCACGCAATGCATCCATGACCCATTCACCCAATTGACGTGCAGGTATTTCCCGTTCACCGACACCTTGCAAACGATATTTAATTCGCGCTACGACTTCATCTACAGCACTGCTGGCAACAGGACGTTTCTCTAAAGCACGTAGCATGCCTGCGCGCAATTTTTGTTCATCGAAATTCACACGTGTACCATCGCGTTTAATAATGCGTGGCAATGTTAATTCTGCTGCTTCATACGTTGTAAATCTTTCTGAACATTTTAAACATTGACGACGACGACGAATTTGATCGCCCTCTCCCACTAAACGAGAATCTATAACCTTTGTATCTTCTGTCCCACAATACATACAACGCATAATATATCCTTATGTTGCATACACAGGAAATCTCTTACACAAAACTAACATCTCTTCTTTCACACGCCCAGTTATTTGTTGATCGTTGATATTATCTAAAATATCCGCAATCGCTTTTGATAACTGAACACACTCTGTTTCTTTAAACCCTCTCGTCGTTACTGCTGGGGTACCAATGCGCAAGCCACTCGTAATAAAAGGAGAAGCTGGGTCACGTGGCACAGTATTCTTGTTGACAGTAATATTTGCTACGCCTAACGCTGCTTCAGCATCTTTCCCAGTAATATTTTTATCAATTAAAGAAACTAAAAACAAATGATTATCTGTACCACCCGACACAATATGATAACCACGTTGCTGTAATGTTTCTGCCATCACGCGCGCATTTTTTACAATTTGTGATTGATATACTTTAAATTCATCTGTTAATGCTTCTTGAAATGCAACCGCTTTCGCAGCAATCACATGCATTAAAGGGCCACCTTGGGTGCCAGGGAAAATCATTGCATTTATTTTTTTAGATAACTCAGGTTGATTTTTTGATAAGATAATACCACCACGGGGCCCACGCAATGTTTTATGAGTGGTGGAAGTGACAACATGTGCGTGATCCAACGGGCTAGGGTACACGCCCGCGGCCACTAAGCCTGCAATATGCGCCATATCAACAAATAAATACGCACCGATTTCATCGGCAATTTCGCGAAATTTTGCCCAATCAACCACACGCGAATACGCGGAAAAACCAGCAATAATCATTTTCGGTTTATGTTCTTGGGCTAAAGCACGAACGTTATCATAATCAATGCGTTCTGTTTTTGGATCCAATCCATAAGCAAAACTACGATAAATTTGCCCTGAAAAATTCACTTTGGCACCGTGCGTTAAATGACCGCCATCGGGCAAGCCCATACCCAAAACGGTATCTCCAGGTTGTAGTAACGCCATAAAAACGGCAGCATTGGCCTGAGATCCTGAGTGTGGCTGCACATTTGCCCAATCCGCACCAAATAATTGTTTTACACGTTCTATGGCCAAGCGCTCTGCAATATCGACATACTCACAACCGCCATAATAGCGTTTGCCGGGGTAACCTTCTGCATATTTATTGGTTAAAACAGAGCCTTGAGCTTCTAGCACGCGAGAGCTAACATAATTTTCAGAAGCGATCAGCTCGATATGATCTTCTTGGCGCTGTGCTTCACGTTGAATAGCTTCAAATAATGCAGGATCAAAAGCCGAAATAGGCATATTTTTCTGAAACATAGCGGCACCCCTCGCCTCAAGGAAAAATTCATTGTACTCTGAATGAAAAAAAAAGGACAGTGTAGACTCAATGTTGAGAAACCTACTAACACCGCGAGGCACGGCCTGCAAGGTTTGGGCTTGTCAACTGTATAGAATAATCCCTTTTCTCAACAAGGATCAAATTAATTTATCTTGCAGCGTTTATCGGCGTGCCTTGCTTGTAGTATTTCAGGGAAATATTTTGTTATTTTTTCCATCAGGTGATGATTTTTATCTCCCAGGTATCGATACATGTCCTCCTGGGAATGAACCGATGCCAGCTCTGAAGTCTGCCAAAAATCTTCAAACAATTTGAAAGCTTTTTCTGACACGTCTCCAATATTTTCATAACTTAACTCAGCTTTTCGCAAAGTCTTTTCAAGGGCCCCATACAGCTTGATCCACGCTGTCGAGTGCTGCTTACGTACATTTTCAGGCAAGATTAAAAATATTTCCGTTGCTATATATTTCAAATGAACTAGATGGCTTTTATATAAATTTAGCGCCTCACGAAGAGGGTTTTCACCATCACGCCCTTCTCTCCATGTGCTAACCAAAGCCTCGTCCTCTATTTCTCCACTCTGGTGATTGTTGAGACTAAAAGTTGATGCTTTTAAAATATAATGATAAGTGCCTTTATTTCCTTGTCTTCCCGTCCGTCCGAATCCCTGCCTTTCAACGCGAAAATTACTGCACCCAAAAGTAACCATCACATGCAGGCCACCATTGCGTTCTACTTCGGGCGTGGTAACAATGTCAGCCCCGCGTACTGCCATATTCGTAGCAATCGTTATGGCGCCTGGGTTGCCTGCCATGGCCAGAATAGCATCCGAGCTCTCCTCCTGAATACCATGGTAAACTTGCATGTGGTTACTTATCTCATAACCTTTCAAAAAATTGAAAATCATATTTGCGCTTTCTATATATTCACATAAAATTCGGCACGATCATCAGTGCAATATGTGGTGGCCCAACAGGTGCTTCATATATTGATATAATGGGTATATACTACACGTTGGGGGGCGACCTGGTTTCGACGTGGGTTGCAAACCCCAAGGGGCATGTCGAGCATCGTGGCTTAACTCGTTAATCTAGCTGCACATTCTAGGTGCAAACTACGCAACCTATGCTGATGAGGTAGCACAAGCCGCTTAATTGCAGCTTATGCCCTCGCCGCTTAATAACCGGCAGGCACCGTGACTTTATTGTATCAATCCGATAATACTCACGGTCACACTAGATTGAATCGCTGCAGGGACCCCGTCTGAGGTCGATGCAGTTAAACCGATCAGAACCGCAGTGGGTTTTATCTTTGCACATCAGGTGGCCCATTGTTAAACGAAAGTATGTGATAAACATGTAGAACCGAGGGCAGAGTGCTTGCGGACGCGGGTTCAATTCCCGCCGCCTCCAT
>CAYLHG010000024.1:0-13356 GCA_964383495.1 uncultured Gammaproteobacteria bacterium | reverse complement strand
TCGCTGTCGCTGCTGGCCCGGTTAACATAGTCAAAACCCTCTCGTAGGGGCGCATAATCCCAGGTCAAGCCCGGGACAAGCGTGCGCCCGTGCGCCTAGATGCATCATTTATGCAACAAACCCATCTACCAAGAGTTATCGCCACAAACCATTCTACCTTTAGCCAATTCCACCCCAAATTGATCAAACGCATTAATACCCAACAAACAGGCTAGCAAATAAGTTTTATGCTCAAAATAAGCCATTAGCGCCCCTAGCACTTCCGGGGTTAATTGTTCATAAGAAATCAATTGATGTGGTTGGTTGCCTTCAATACGTGCAAAAGGAGAAGGATTAGTCGGGTCACCATAAGTTAATGCGTAAGACTGCGCTAAACACGCATTAGCTAATATTTTGTTTTTCAAAGAAAAAATAAAGTCCACCCCCACGCAATGGTTTCCTTGATGAAGCAATTGGTTAAAGGTATGTTGCGCGTGCAAGCCTGTTTGTCCCCACACAATGGGGCCCGTCGGCGCTGAAATTTTCTCACCTGATAACGTGCGTTGCTTACCCAAGCTTTCCATGGACAATTGCTGTAAATAAGGAATGAAAGCAGACCACCTAAACCCATACGGTAACACCGCTTCGGTTTCTGCTTCGAAATAACGTGTATTAAGGTAAGTGCACAACGCTGCTATCATCGGCAAATTGCTGCGCGTTTCTGCTTGTAGCGTGTGTTTATCCATTATGCTTGCGCCTTTCAACAACGCTTCAAACACATCAAAACCATAACATATGGCAACGGGTAGGCCAACGGCAGACCACACCGAGTACCTTCCGCCTACCCAAGACCACATGTCAAAAGTATGATCGGCAGCAATGCCAAAAGCTTGAGCAGCCGAAGCATTGGCAGTGACAGCAATCAGATGTGGAAAAGAATTATCTTGTGTAGTTGCTAACCATGTTCGTGCCAAACGTGCGTTGAATAATGTTTCAGGCGTCGTAAACGATTTGCTGATCACTAAAAAAGTAGTACTCGCAGGTGTTAACCCTGCGACCGTGGCTGTAAAAGCCTCCTCCTCCATATCCCCTAAAAAATGTACATTGACTCGTCGTGGCAAATCTTGCAAGGCTTGATATACAGCCGCACTTCCCCAGTATGATCCGCCAATACCCAAGACAACCACATCTTGTACTGAAGAAGATTTTAAGTGTTCACACAATGCCTTCATTTGTTGACGACAAGCGCGGATGTGGGGCATGATATCTTCATTGTTGACGTGGATCACAGTATCATCAGAAAAATCTCGCAATGCTGTGTGCAACGCAGGCCGTGCTTCTGAGATATTCACACAATCGCCCCGCATCAATGCCTGCATTTTGCTGTGCAAATCTTGAGATGTTGCAAACGCATCAAAGACAGATAATGTTTCTGGCAAAATACGTTGGTGGCTAAAATCCAACGTAATACCTGCCGCACTTATTCTCATGAGTGGAGCGCGGGCAGGGTCTTCTACTAAATTTCTTAAATGTAATGATTTTAATTCATTTGCATGAGTTTCAAACATTTCAGTCTCACTTGGATTGTTTCGCATCTGATACAGGAGGCTTTGGATCATTTTTGATCTCGCTCGAAATATCTGTAAATACAGGAGCCTGCCATGTACCTGTTACATGATAACGATAATGCCCTAATCCCTCAAGGGGATTAAACATTTTTCCCGCCAACCAAACTGCTGCACCGACTGCAGGATTAGCAATGGCTACAGCAGCAGCGCCCAATGTCGGCACCGCAGAATTTGCATTAGATTTTACATCTAGCACAAAATCTAAAGATTGATTAACTAATCCTACTTTGCCAGTCAAGGTCATATTGGCAGAAGGTGCTTTGAGCGTGGCATCCGTTGTCGATGCAAAACCTTTTGCAGCAGTGATTTTAGCTTCAAAAGTATCAAAGCTGAAGCCTTTTTGAAATAAATCGCTAAAATCAAATTGCAAGCGCCGCTGAATACTTTCTACGCTAAATAATCCTAATAATCGGCCCAAACCAGGGTTCACTGCTGTTAAACGGCCTTTTCCTAATTTGATGCTCATATTACCAGCGATGGCTCCCTTGCTAAATTTGCCGGGAGAGCCTGGCCATTCTATATTAAAAGTGGCTTCTCCTTTTGAATCCACAATATCACTTTTCATATTAAGCGCTGTCAATGTATCACCTACATTGTTTGTTTTCGCATTGCCCTCAAAAAGTGTCACAGCGTTTTTGTCAGCAGATTTTATCCAACTGCCTTTTGCTTCCAATGTATGAACAGAGCTTATGATGCTTACAGGATCAAATACAACGCCTGATTGCGTTGGACGAACACGTAAAGAGACCTTACCCAATAACTGGTTTTGATAGAAGAACTCTTCACAATCAAAATCAATAGGGGGAACGGCTGAAGGATCTGCATCAGGAGTGGTGTCTTGCGGCTTATTTTCAGGCTGAGGCTCCCATACATATTTGGAAAAAGTAAGTTTTAACGGATTTGATACCGACATGGTGTCAGGCGTTGTCACGGTGCCAATAGCACCCGGTCCATCAAATTTCACTTGCCATGCACTTCCTAAACGTTTCCACGTTAAATGTGTGTTGAGCAAACGAAAATCTTTATAGAACAGTGTATCTACCCAAAACCCACCTTGTACCTCTAAAGGTTTTTCACCCGGTGTTTTGATTTTTTCAAAAAATGATAACCATTCGTCTGCATGCAGCGTTGTTATTTTACCACTCACTGTTAAGCCAGCGGCTTGCGGAACAGAAGCGGCTTCTGTTCCCAATGTAATATTTGCCCCTTTAAAGAGCATTTTTTCCACATCCTGTGCAGTTTTTGTTTTTTCAAATAATAATGCTGCATTGAACAAACCATCATAAGTAATAATCGGCGCAAATGTGTTGCCACTATGAATCGGTAACCGAACCATACTTTTTTTCACATCTGGTGCAGCCTTCCCTATGGGCGCTGGCACATGGATGGCAATACCTTTTAAATCTGATGCTACTGTCAATACAGCATTTTGATTACCTGAGGCGGTGGAAAGCGTTGCAGTGTAAGTGCTTCCACCTGTGATTAATTTTTGGAAAGCAGGTGTTAAATAAGATTGAAAATCTTTTTGATCAAATTGGCTGCTCAATACCCAATCATGCGTAAAGCCTTGAGCCGTTTTTTTACAACTGGCACGCAGGGTTGCGGGATGTTTTAAGAAAACAGCTTTAATATTATCTGCTTCCATACATCCATCTTGAAAATGTACCGCCCCCGAGACGTCGGTAAAATCAATTCCCCAAGCAGGCATTGAAATTGTTCCTTTCGGTAATATCACTGCACCCGCAGTTTTTGCTTGGGTACGATCATCTAACGGAATGTGCAAATCCAAGTTTGTTTCTAATGTACCTTCTACTTTTAAAATCGATAATCCTGCTCCCATAAAAGACCATAAGGGCGATTTTTTTAAAAATGTTTCTGCATCGCTGGCTGGCCCGGCGATGTCTCCCGACAATGTTAATACTAACGGTTTGCGTGCATCACTATAGTCTATAGCAGCCACAGCTTGCTTGATGACAGTGTCGTGATATCGTCCTGAATCAATATAAGCTTGAAATTTTTTACCATCAATAACTAGCTGTGCTCTCACATCCTCAATGGGTGGCCACTCAGGATTATAGGTTAATAATGTATCTTGCAATGCAAACTTTAATTCAAAAACCCCTTTGCCATTATCATAAGGGAAATCTTTTAACTCACCTTCTACGCGACCTGTTGCACTGGATACACTGCCTTGAGAAAATGCAGCAGAAATCCAGCGAAATAAAGCAGGTTTTAATATTTTTCCAGGCAAATAATAAAGCACATCATCTCGAGACATTTCGCTGGTTGTGACTAACAGTGACAAATACGGTGAACCTGATGTCGGAATACTCACGTCTGCTGTCACACTGGCAGACATATCGCGATCAGTCGCTACAAATTGCGTTGTTTTAATTTCAAAGGGTGTGTTGGTCCAAGTGATTAATCCTTCTGCTTTATCAATCTCAATGGCTTGAGAATATACTTGAGGTGCAACCACGGTCACATTCTCACTATTCACTGCAAATTCACCCCCAGTAGGCGAAATTTTTATCATACCTGATAAATTATCCAAACCAGGAATCTTGCCGTTGGCTTTTTGATACACATCACTGACTTGAAAACCTAAATGCCACCCCGTTGCATCTCCCGGCACACCCACCCATTCTATGTCAAACAAACGTGCATGCGGATCATGCGTGAGCAATTTTTTTTCCATGTCTTCGTTTAAATAGCCCAGCATTCGTGCAGCAGAAATAGCATCAAATAAAGAAATTGCATTTAACTTCACTTGCCATGGTTGTTCAGGAAAAATCTCAATCGCCCACGAATTCAATGCGCTTAATTTTTCTTGCAAGGTGAGCGACACGTCATCAGCAGTAAAAAGGAAATACCCTTCTTCTTTCTCTTCTATCGCGATGTCACCTGTAAATGCAAACGGTAGCAGTTTTTTTGTTTTCATATTCTTAATGAACATATCGCTTAACTCAGCATGGCCAACCACTTTTCGCCATAAACCTTTATCATAATGGAACCATAAATCCCCATTCACCTGGCCTTTTGTCCAATTCACATTTTCAAAACGATGGGGCATAAAACGCTTATCCAAAGCCACATCCTTTAACCGCACAAAACCTTCTATATCCAATGCTTCAGGTTTTAACCAATCCCCTTTCGTATCTACAATAAGTTGTATGCGGGATTGGGCATCTCCGATATGCATTACCAATTCAATATGCTGTTTATTTTTTTCAGGATGCACATAAAAATCTTCGATATTTAAAACCAGTGGGCTGCCTTTTTTCATAGGCCAATACACTTCTGCATTTTTAACAACAATGCGATTAAATTGTTGAATTAAAGGTACTGGTATCACATTTAATGTTTCAGAACCTTGCTCTTGGCGCAAATGCACTGTTAACCCATCTGCTGTTAGGCGCCCTAATACCCAATCACGTTTAAAAATAGAACCCAATACATCTAATTGCACATCTACGTAATGTGCACTCGCAAGTTCTTCCCCTGTACTCAAATCCGCAACACGCACACCTTCAAAACGCAACGCTGGGCCAAGCCCTTGCCATCCACTATCTAGATGTTGAATAGTCACACTCATGCCTAATTTGGATTCTACAAACGCTTCAATGGTGTGCAAATAATTTTCTGCATAAGGCATTGCAATTCGCACTAAACTCAAGGCGACAGCAGCAAATACCGTGATATGAACCACAGCAAACCAAAAAACATGTTTTATTTTTTTCGCAATATTATCCATTCATTTACACCATGAGAACCTCAAATCGCTCTATCTGAAACATAGGATCAACCTGAAATATCAGGTCGCTTAGCTCAATATGCTTTAGCGCTTCTTTGATTATAGCGCTCGATGATATTAATTGCTCAACTACCATAGGCGCAGCAATCACAGTACAGCTGCATTCTTCAAACGGCGTAAATTTTCGCTTAATATCACGCACAATATCCATGCAGATAACTTCTAATCGCTTAACTGAACCCTGTCCTCGGCAATGATGACATGTCTCACATAAAGTGTGCTCTAAACTTTCCCTCACACGCTGGCGAGACATTTCGATCAAACCCAAGCCTGAAAATGCATTCACTGTCGTTTTTGCAAAATCTCCCGACAATGCTGTAAGCAATGCTTGATGCACTATCATACGATGATTTTCATCTTCCATATCAATAAAATCAAGAACAATAATACCACCCAAATTCCGCAATCGTAACTGCCGTGCAATCGCTGCTACTGCTTCCAAATTGGTTTTTAAAAAAGTTTCCGCTGCATTTTCTTTCCCAACAAAAGCACCTGTATTTACATCTATCGTTACCATGGCTTCAGTTTGCTCAATTAACAAATATCCCCCTGACGGCAAAGCACATCCTGCTTTCAATGCATTGGCAATATCTTTTTCAACGTCACATAAATCAAAAATAGGCTTGTAGGAACCATAGTAATTAATAGATTCTGCTGCATCAGGAAAGCATTTTTTGACGTAATCATGCATTTCGTAGTACATTTTCTTATCATCAATTTGCACATGCGATAGCATAGCTAATCTATCTCGCCAAACGCGCATTGGCAGCGGCAACTCTTCGTAGCAACAACCACCTATTTTTGCTTTGACTGCCTTAACTTGAATATGATCCCATACTTCTCGTATATATTTTAAATCATATTCTAAATTTATTTCGGGAGCATATAATACCTGCGTGCGTAAAATACACCCTCCTTTTGCAAATGATATTGTTTCTAATAATGTTTCAAAACGTTTATGATCTGCTGACTCTAGAATACGTTTAGATAAAGTGTGTTTTGTGAGCGACGGCATGTAAATTAAATAACGTGATGAAATAGATAAATGCGCACTTAAACGCGCACCTTTTGTGCCTAAAGGATCGCGAGACACTTGCACTAATAATTCTTGACCTGGGTAGCAATGATCACGAATATCAGCCGCTTCACCCGAAGATGCAATATGTGCCACATGCAAAAAACCCGCATGCTCTAAACCAATATCCACGAATGCTGCTTGCATGCCAGGCAATACACGCGTGACTTTTCCTTTATAAATATTTCCTACTAAACTGCGCGCATGAACGCGCTCTAAATAAAGTTCCTGCACTTTTTCATTTAATAGTAAAGCCACCCTGCACTCATAAGGCGTAATATTCACTAACATTTCATCAAGCATGGCTAACCTTCAAAAGAACATACGCCGCGAGCAGAATCCAACACCAACATCACTAAAGGCCAGCATAACATAGATGTGAGAACAGACCATCCCATATCCCATGGCACTACGCCATGACCTAATAACACGCTGCACGATATTGCTAATGCTTGCACACCCGCTACCAACATACCTACAAATAATGTTTGCTGAAAAAGAGGAAACATATTAAAACGTGCATTTAAGTGAATCATTAAATAAGCAGACACGGCAAACCCTAAAGCGTAAGGACCTAACATAATCCCATATAAAAAATCTGTGAAAAGCCCCATTACCCACGCAATGGTAACACCCACTTTTTCTGGCGCATACAAAGCCCAGTACACTACAATCAATAAAATTAAAAAAGGTCTTGCCAACGTAATGCTCTGCGGTAATGGTGTAACTAAAAACATTAACCCTAGTAAAAACGTCAGTAAAATAATTCCCGTGCTTTTCATTCACCTTTCCCCTCAGGCTGTTTTTCTTCATCTTCCGTGGCGAATGAACTGCTGTCAGGCCAAATCAATAATAATTCACGTGCAACATCAATCCGCGCTAAAGGTTTTGCTGTAACGACAATAAATGCGCCGCCTCCTTCTCGATTGATGGATTGCACAACACCCACGGGGTATCCGCGTGGGAAGCGCTGCCCTAATCCTGAACTGATCAACACATCCCCCACCGCAAAATCCGCAGTGAGCGTGACATGTGTAATATTGAGCTTGTCTACCGCGCCGCCGCCAAATGCCAATGCACGCGCACCACTGCGGCTTGACTGAACAGGAATCGCATGCTGTTTATCCGTAAGCAATAATACCACACTGGTTTTAGGTCCTACTTCAATTACTTGCCCCAAAATACCCATGGCATCAACAATCGGTTGCCCTTCGTATACGCCATCTGCACGGCCACGATTAATCACAATACGTTGAGAATAGGGTGTTGTATTAATTTCCAACACATCAGCAACAGCTATTTTTTCATTAGGATTGGAGGCTGTTTTCATGAGCATTTTTAAACTATTATTTTCTGCTTCTAATGCTAAAAGATATTGTAAACGTTGGTGCAACTCTAAATTTTCAACTTTAAGAGACTGAAGCTCTCGAATCAAAGCAGCACGCAACTTAAGCTGTGTTGCCGTTTTTTCATAAAAATATTCTGGAAAAGAAACGCTATATTGAATGGGTAATACCAGCACACTTAAAAAACTGCGAACGCGCGCCAAATGCCCTTGTTGATGATCCAGCACAATCAGCAAGATCGACAAGAAGGACAAAAGGCAAAGCCGCGTAATAGCGGCATAGCTGTGTCGGAAAAGTGATCGGATATGCGCCTCTATGTGTTATTCCGTTGATAATAAATCCCCGCCCCGCTCATCCATAATTTCTAGAGCACGACCACCACCACGAGCAACACATGTGAGAGGATCTTCTGCCACAATTACAGGCAGACCTGTTTCTTCCATCAATAAACGATCCAAATCACGTAATAAAGCACCGCCCCCAGTCAATACAATACCTTGCTCAGCAATATCAGAAGCCAACTCAGGCGGCGCCTGTTCTAACGCAGCCTTCACAGCACCTACGATGCCTGATAAAGGCTCTTGCAACGCTTCCAAAATTTCATTGCTATTGAGTGTGAAAGACCTTGGCACGCCTTCTGCTAAATTACGACCTCGCACTTCAATTTCACGCACTTCATTGCCAGGATAAGCCGCCCCAATGGTTGTTTTGATTCTTTCTGCCGTCGCTTCCCCAATCAAGCTACCATAATTCCGACGGACATAATTGATGATGGCTTCATCGAACTTGTCGCCTGCAATCCGCACAGAAGCTGAGTAAACAATACCGCTTAATGATAAAATCGCTACTTCTGTTGTACCGCCACCGATATCAACCACCATCGATCCTGTGGCTTCTTCAACTGGCATACCCGCACCAATGGCAGCAGCCATAGGCTCTTCAATTAAGTACACTTCTCGTGCGCCAGCACATAATACAGATTCACGAATCGCCTTCCGCTCTACTTGGGTAGATCCACAAGGTACGCATACTAATACGCGCGGGCTGGGGCGCATAAATTTGGATTCATGAACCTTATGAATAAAATGCTGCAACATTTTTTCGGTGACGTGAAAATCAGCAATCACGCCATCTTTTAATGGCCGAATAGCAGTGATGTTACCAGGCGTACGACCTAACATGCGTTTGGCTTCTATCCCAACTGCTAATACACTACGCTGCCCCGCGGTTTTATCGTGACGGATGGCCACGACAGAAGGCTCATTTAAGACTATTCCCTTTCCCCGCATATAAATAAGCGTGATGGCTGTACCCAAGTCGATAGATAAATCGGTTGAAAAAATGCCTCTTAATTTCTTGATCATGATTTATATCCGCCCACGATAGTGAAAATCTT
This sequence comes from uncultured Gammaproteobacteria bacterium, assembly GCA_964383495.1. Lineage (GTDB taxonomy): Bacteria > Pseudomonadota > Gammaproteobacteria > JABCZS01 > JABCZS01 > CAWKDC01. The sequence goes on along the minus strand of CAYLHG010000024.1, from coordinate 4,118 downwards.
CTGTATTGTACAGAAGATCTTATCTCATTTGTAAACTTTTACACCTAGCACTCTATAATATAGCGTAGAGGCGCATGTTATGCGCCCAGAATGTAATTAACACTTCACGAAAGCAATATCTCTCCCCTTAAATTACTTTATCATGAATATCCAATTGGGCAAGTCCAAATTTCGTGGTAATATGAGCAAATATATCAAGGAGTTTTAGCAAGATGACTATCTCTCATCAAGAAATTAAAAACGTGGCTTTCCTCGCCCGCCTAGGTCTGGATGAAAAAGACATCCCAACCTACGATAAAAATCTTAACAATATCCTGGCACTCATGGCACAAATGCAAACAGTAGATACATCGCACATCTCGCCTATGTCACATACTTCTGGCGAATCACAACCTCTTCGCGCTGATATCGCCACCGAACCCGAGCAGCGCGATGCTGTGCTGGCAAACGCACCTGCCACTGAATTTGGACTATTCCTTGTCCCTCAAGTGATTGAATAGAGGTTTCTCATGCATCATAAAACATTACGCGACATGGCCAGTGATTTGGCCCAAGAGAAATATACCAGCGTCGAATTAACGCGCCACTTCCTAGACCGCATTCGCACGCATGACAAAACCCTCAACAGTTTTATTACTGTCACAGAAACGCTAGCCTTAGAGCAAGCTGAACATGCGGATAAAGCACGCAAGGCTGGCAAAGCTGGCTCACTCACCGGCATCCCGCTTGCTCAAAAAGATATTTTTTGTACGAAAGATATTAAAACAAGTTGTGGCTCCAAAATGTTAGATAATTTTATCTCTCCCTATGATGCTACCGTGATTGAAAAATGCCGCGCAGCGGGGCTTGTCATGTTAGGTAAAACCAACATGGATGAATTTGCGATGGGCTCTTCTAATGAAAACAGTTTCTATGGACCCGTGCGCAACCCTTGGAATACGGATTACGTCCCTGGCGGCAGCTCGGGTGGTTCTGCTGCAGCAGTCGCAGGCGGCTTAGCACCTGCTGCCACAGGCACAGACACGGGTGGCTCTATTCGTCAGCCTGCCGCCTTAACCGGCATTACAGGATTAAAGCCTACCTATGGGCGCGTGTCTCGTTATGGCATGGTGGCTTACGCATCCAGCCTTGATCAGGGCGGGCCTATGACCAAAACAGCTTATGATGCGGCCATGTTGTTGAACGTGATGGCTGGCCACGACCCTCGCGATTCCACCAGTGTGGATATGCCAGTACCTGATTACACAGCGCATTTAGAAAAACCGCTTCGCCCTTTGAAAGTAGGGTTGCCCAGTGTATTTTTTGATAAGCGTTTAAACCCTGAAGTAGCCGCATGCATTGAGCAAGCACAAAAAGTATTATCCACGCTGGGTGTTACTTTTCATGAAATTAAGCTTGATACCATTGATTTATCCATTCCAGCTTATTATGTGATTGCTCCTGCAGAAGCGTCTTCTAATTTGTCACGTTATGATGGCGTGCGTTTTGGTTACCGCTGCGAGCATCCTAAAAATTTACAAGATTTGTATGAACGCTCTCGTGCAGAAGGATTTGGAGCAGAAGTAAAGCGACGCATTATGATCGGCACCTATGCATTATCTGCGGGTTATTTTGATGCTTATTATGTGAAGGCGTTGAAAGTGCGTCATTTAATTGCAAATGATTTCGCACGCGCATTCGAAACAGTAGATGTAATTTTAGGGCCCACAACACCCACACCCGCATTTAAACTAGGTGAAAAAACAGCTGATCCCGTTGCGATGTATTTGTCAGATATTTATACCATTGCAGTCAATTTAGCAGGATTGCCAGGCATGTCTATTCCGTGTGGTTTTGCGAATGGCTTGCCAGTAGGAATGCAATTAATTGGGAAAGTATTTGATGAAGCAACATTATTGCATTTAGGGCATCAGTACCAGATGCACACAGATTGGCACACTAAAACACCAGAAAATAAGGGGTAAGAGCATGACATGGGAAACAGTGATTGGGCTTGAGGTTCACGCACAATTAAATACACAATCCAAAATTTTTTCTGGCAGCAGTACTGCATTTGGTGCAGCACCCAATACACAAGTCTGCATGATTGATATTGGTGCACCCGGCGTGTTACCCGCATTGAACGCTGCAGTGGTAGATAAAGCGATTGCATTAGGATTAGCGGTTCATGCTAGAGTTGAACCCATTTCTGTATTTGCACGCAAAAATTATTTTTATCCTGATTTGCCCAAAGGTTATCAAATAAGCCAGTTCGAATTGCCAATTGTGCAACAAGGTTATCTTGATGTGACATTAGACGTAGACAATATAAAACGCATCCGCATCACACGCGCGCATTTAGAAGAAGATGCAGGGAAATCATTGCATGAAGATTTCCAAGGCAGCACCGGGATCGATTTAAATCGCGCAGGTATTCCATTATTAGAAATTGTTTCTGAACCTGACATGCGCAATTCCAAAGAAGCCGTTGCCTATTTAAAAACATTGCATAATTTGTTGCGGTACATCGATATTTGCGATGGTAACATGCAAGAGGGTTCTTTCCGCTGCGATGCAAACGTTTCTGTTCGCAAAAAAGGCAGTGATAAGTTTGGAACACGCACAGAAATTAAAAATTTAAATTCTTTCAGGTTTGTTGAACGCGCCATTGATTTCGAAGTGCAACGTCAAATTGAAGTGCTCGAAAATGGCGGAACGATCTCACAAGAAACACGTTTGTACGATGCGGACAAAAATGAGACACGAACCCTTCGCACTAAAGAAAATGCAAATGACTATCGCTATTTTCCGGATCCTGATTTATTGCCATTGCATGTCACAGAGGACATGATTGCACGTGTTCGTCAAACATTACCCGAATTGCCTCATCAAAAGCGCGAACGCTTTATCACGGTATGCGGTTTGAATCCTGATACGGCTGGCACATTAGTGGCACAAAAAGCACTCGCTGACTATTTCGAACAAGCATTATCTGTAGTGCCTCAACATGCACAAATCACGGCAAATTGGGTCGTGGGCGATTTATTAGGTGCGTTGAACAAAATGAATTTGTCCCTTGAAGAAAGCCCTGTGCCTGCTATCGATTTAGGGACGTTAGTAGCACGCATTCAAGACGGCACTATTTCTAGCAAAATGGCCAAAACGGTATTTGAAGCCATGTGTGAAGGTGCAGGCGCACCTGATACGATCATTGCTGAAAAAGGTTTGAAGCAAATGACAGACACTTCTGCAATTGAAAAAATCATTGATGAAGTGATGGTACAATTTCCTGAGCAATTAAAAGAGTATCGTGCGGGGAAAGATAAATTATTTGCCTTTTTTGTAGGGCAAGTGATGAAAGCTTCGAAAGGCACGGCAAACCCTGCGCAGTTGAATGAGCTATTGGGCAAGAAGCTAACGTAATTAGGTTAAGACAGTCACTCCCAGCCGCTCCGCCACATGAGCAAGTACTTTATCGCGCGTTGCTAGAGGGAAGCCACGTCGAATAGCAAGCTCAAGGTAAGCTGCATCATAAGTGGTTATTTTTTCGGAGTAAGCAAGCAAGGTTATTTCATGAAAGGCTTTTGTGGAAGTTTCTTCATCAATATCAATAGAAAGGCTAGCTAATAATTCCAAGTAGCTCACCATTTCTTTATAACTTATTCTTTTTTGGCGCTCTGCTATTGTAAGAACGTTGCTTACCTCTAAAGGCCATATCCCAGGCGATACAGCTTCTTCTTGTTCATTTTCTAAGGCTTCCAACAACGCTTGCGTTTTTGAGGTTCTTTCATCTGCAAAACACCATGACAAAGCAATGGATGCATCTAATACAAATGGCATTATCTTCTCCCTTCATCTCTTAGTTTTTTCCAATCCATTCCAAGAATGAGGTTATGTTCTTCTTGAAATTTTTTTATATTCTCTACTGCTTCTTTGCGGCTTAATTTTTTAGGCTCTATAGGCGACAATTTCGCCACAGGTTTGCCGTGTTTTGTAATAATAATTTCTTCTCCATTCTCTACTTGCTCTAATAGAGATGAAAAGTGGGTTTTAGCTTCAAAAGCGCCGATAGATTGCATAATTGCCCCCAATTAAACCAGTCTTAAACTAGTTTAATTATAAGCGAATAAGCATAAGAA
>CAYLHG010000023.1:0-15269 GCA_964383495.1 uncultured Gammaproteobacteria bacterium | reverse complement strand
GACGGTGGCTGGTATTAAAGCATCTTTTACTGGGCAGTTTTTAGAGAAGATATTGCTAAATCAACAATAACATTCAGATGTTGCCATATAAAAATCAGCCTCAGCATAATATAAACTACCCAATCTCACCACGATAAAATTCATATAATTCCACCGCTTGATCCAACTCATCGGGCGACATTTTTTTTGTGATGCGCGCTAAATCTTCAGAAACCACTTCATTTTCAAAACCATTCGACATCTTCCACCACGCATAAGCCAATACTTGATTATTCGGCACACCCATCCCTGTATAATACATTTTGCCCAACAAATATTGCGCAGCATGAAAATTACTCCATGCGGCTTTTTCTAACCATGTTAACGCTTGAGCATAATTCAAAGGCACCTCAGGATTATTTTTTTGTAAATAAATCACGCCCAAACTGTATTGCGCGTAAGCAGAATTTTGTGCAGCAGCTTTTCCATACCACTTAACAGCCGTTAACAAATTACGTGTTACCTTGTTTCCATCTAAGTACCAATCACCTAAGGTGATTTGAGATTCTGCATCCCCTGCTGATGCTGCTTTTTCATACCATCGATAGGCTTCTGTTTCGCTGTGTGAAGGGTTTTGACGATCATCAAAAAATTGTGCCACACGACGCATGGCACGTGCTTTGTCTTCTTGGTTACGTGCGCTTAAAAACCAACGCGAAGCCTCTTCAGCATCCGGCTTGTCCATTAACCCTAACTGGCAAATCACCCCTGCCATTAATTGCCCGTATGTATCACCGTATTCGCCTGCCAACGCATACCAATAGTAAGCTGCTTTAAAATCAGAAGGCGCAGTCACCCCTTTTGCATATAAATCCGCCAATATCACTTGCGATTCCAAATCCCCTGCCGCAGCGAACCAGCGCAAAGAAATGATAGTGTTTTTTTCGTTTTCGGGAAGATAACGCTCACCCCCTAAATTTAAATATTTTTCACGTTCGGCCTGCGCATTTTTGCGTGCTTGTTCTTGTTCGCGTAGCATGACTTCATAAGGATCATCATACGATACTGCTTGAGCAGAAAGCGTTGTGATTGCTAGTGTAAAAGAAATGATGACTGATAGGCTGGTACGCATGTTTTTTCCTTTGCCTCTCCGACCCTAAGACCCCCGCCTTGACACAAATCGGCCTAAAGGGGGCGATTATTACTCATATTCGTTGCGATATAACGTGTCACCTTTGTGACAGCCTTATGATTGCGAAGCCCCCTCATTGCCCGTGCTAATTGTTTACGGTCCCGCACAGATAAAATAAAAGTAACCACGCTATAGCAACCATCTTTATCTTCACTACTTACTCTATCAATATTAGCACCCGCTTGAGCAATCGCAGTCCCTAATATCCCTAAAATACCCATTTGATTGTACACTTCTATTCTTAATTCTGCCTGGAAAAACCCGTTGATCTCACTCGCCCAGGCAACATCCACCATCTTTTCGCCCAGTCGCGTACCCTGCTTCACACGCGAGCAATGTGCTTGATGAACTGTTAACCCCTCTCTCTCAGCCAGCAAGCCTATAATGGGCTCATAAGGCAACGGCCAGCAGCACTGGGCAAATTTAACCGCCATACCCTCTGTGCCTTTAATGATCAAGGGCAACGCATGTTCTTTGCCGATAGGTGCAGTTGTTTCCTTCGCGTTTAAAGCAGCTACTACAATTTGGGCAGAACGCTCGCCTCGGCCAATGGCTTCATATAATGCGTCTAACGATTCTAAACCCGAACCATGCAAATAAGTTCGAATAAGTTCTGGGGAAAGTGTTTCTAAAGAAACTCCCATGCTATTTAATACACCATTTAATAAACGTTGCCCTAATGAAACCAGCCCTGATCGTTCTTGATTTTTTAAAAAATGGCGAATACTAGAGCGCGCTTTACCTGTTACCACAAAATTTAGCCAGGTAGGATTAGGCCGCGCGCCTGGGGAAACAATAATTTCTACCGTTTGGCCATTAAATAAACGAGAACTCAAAGGCGCTAATCGTCGATTGATTTTTGCAGCAACACAGCTATTCCCCACATCCGTGTGTACCGCATATGCAAAATCAACCGCAGTTGCTCTAGCAGGTAATTCTAAAATCCTACCTTTGGGTGTGAAAACATAAACTTCTCCAGGAAATAAATCTACTTTTACATGCTCAATAAATTCTAAAGTAGAACCTGAATTTTTTTGCAGTGATAACAAATGGTTTGCCCAAGCTTGCGCTTTATCAACAGAGCTAGCATGTGTTTTATAAATCCAATGCGCTGCAATTCCGTTTTCTGCCAAACGATCCATTTCTTCTGTGCGAATTTGCAATTCAATAGGAACGCCAAAGGGACCAAATAGTACCGTGTGTAATGACTGATATCCATTTGCTTTTGGAATAGCAATATAATCTTTAAAACGTCCTGGCACAGGTTTGTAAACACTGTGCGCTAATCCTAATGTGCGGTAACATTCATCGATCGAAGAAACAACAATACGAAATGCATATACATCCATTACTTCATGAAATGAAATATGTTTCGTTAACATTTTTTGATAAATACTGTATAAATGTTTTTCTCTACCACGAATAGCTGTTTCAGGAATGCTTGCTTTTTCAAAACATTTTTTCAATTCTGTTTCAATGGTTTTAAAGATTTGTTTTCTATTTCCACGCGCTTTTCGCACATTATCTTTCAATACAGCGTAGCGATGAGGATATAAAGTTTGAAACCCTAGATCTTCAAATTCTATACAAAAATTATGCATGCCTAATCGATTGGCAATCGGCGCGTAAATTTCTAATGTTTCGCGAGAAATGCGTCGACGTTTTTCCATCGAAAGCGCGTCGATAGTGCGCATGTTGTGCAATCTATCCGCTAGCTTGATCAAAATCACGCGGATATCTTGCGTCATGGCTAAAAGCATTTTTCTGAAATTTTCTGCTTGTGCTTCTTCTCGAGAATCAAAACGAATTTGCGTGAGCTTGCTTACGCCGTCGACCAATTCTGCCACTACTTGCCCAAACTGCTTGGCGATGAGCGCTTTATCAACGCCAGTATCTTCCAGAGTGTCATGCAATAACGCTGCCATGATAGCATCTGAGTCCATACGTAAAGCAGCTAAAATGCGAGCCACTGCAATGGGGTGGATAATGTAAGGGTCGCCCGTGCTGCGCTTTTGGGTTTCATGAGCTTTAGCAGCCAAAGCATAAGCTTCTGTGATTTTTTCAACCTGGGCTTGAGTAAGATAATGTGATAATTCTTCGCACAGATCTTTAAATTGGAACATGCGATTGTCCTTGCCGTCTTATCAAGAAATAATAACCATTTTATCGAGGTACCAAGCTTTCGCTACGCAGTTAAATCGCGAAAGCTTGGTACTTCATAAGAATCATTTTGACTTACAAGGTGCTGTAAAAACAATTAAAATTTGTCGTCTTCTGCTTCGTTTGGTGTTTCACCCTCTGAATCAGATGGCACAGCCGTGTCTGTATCGTCACTTTCTTCGGTCGAGGCAGCAACACCTTCTACACTTACCTCAAGCTCTAAATCTTCATCTTCCTCTTCTGCCATTTCGGCCATGCTGGCAGCTACTTGAGCTAACATTTCATCTGGGCTTAAGAAGGCATCTTCAGCAGTTTTTTGTTTTTCTTGCTCAGCAATGGTTTCGGGGGTCACCAGGCTCGCCGCAATCTCTCTCAGTGCAACAACGGTGCTTTTATCATTTTCCCAAGGCACCAAAGGCTCTTCTCCACTGACCAACAAGTGGCGGGCACGTTTGGCAGCTAACAATGTTAATTCAAAACGGTTGGGGATTTTCTCTAAGCAATCTTCAACAGTAATTCTGGCCATGGCGCCCTCTTTCATTTTAAGGTTGGAATAAGGGAACATTGTACCCTCAAAATTCCGTCACGTCTATCGCATTTTAACAAAAGATAGGCTAAAATGCTCCCATGCTCGGGTCGTTAGCTCAGTTGGTAGAGCGTCGGACTCTTAATCCGCTGGTCGTTGGTTCGATCCCAACACGGCCCATATATAAATCAATTGCTTATGTTGACTCCCTTTTTCAGAATGGCGAAATGGGACACTGGTGGGACACTCACAAATAACTCAACATAACATTTCAGAACAAACTGACTAATTTTTGTTAGCATCGCCGCCTTAGCATGAATCAACTCTTTTGCTTTTAAAAAGCAATCCTCTCAACAGAAACCACATGTGCTTTTTTGGAGTTTTTTCATATTAATTGCCCCAAAAGTGTCCCGGCCACAAATAATTCTGAAACATTACACTTAACAATCAATGAAATACCTAAATAATGCAAAGGATTGAACATCATGTGTTGCTATTGATCATGAGTTGTTATATCTTATTATCCACGGAATAGCAGCACAGGGAATAGTCATTATGGCAACAATTGAAAAGCGAGAGTGCGAAGGTAAAATCACCCACAGGGTAAAAGTTCGGCTTAAAGGCTACCCCACTCAAACTGCAACTTTTGAACGGCTAACCGATGCAAAACGCTGGGCTCAAGACACCGAATCTGATATTCGCAATCGCAGGCACTTCAAAAGCAGTGAGGCAAAACGTTATCTGCTTGCAGAAGCAATAGATCGTTATATCACCCATGTTCTACCCAATAAGCCCAAGAGTGTCTATTTGCAAACGATCCACTTGAACTGGTGGAAGGATGAGATTGGCCGCTGTTCCATGGCTGATATAACGCCTGTCTTGCTAGCCAAATGCCGAGACAAGCTCTCTACCGAAATTACCATTGGTAACAAGGTACGCGCCCCTGCTACCGTGAATCGGTACATGGCCGCTTTAAGTCACATGTTCACCATAGCCATGAAAGAATGGGGATTGGCAGATGAAAACCCATTTCGTAAGGTCTCCAAAAAGAAAGAACCTAGAGGACGCCTACGTTTTCTGTCTGATGAAGAACGATCCCAGCTACTTGAAGCCTGCAAGCAAGCAAAACGCACCAGTCTTTATATGATCGTGGTATTGGCTTTATCAACTGGTGCACGTCGCATGGAGCTATTAAGATTAACCTGGGAAGATGTCGATCTGAATCGCGGAGTTATTACTCTCCATGAAACCAAAAATGGAGACAGACGAATCCTACCTCTCACAGGCCATGCTCTTGAACTTGTCAAAAAACATGCGCAAGTACGGCATCTAAGCTGTAATTTGCTATTCCCTGGAAAAGATCTAAAGAAGCCTGTTGATATTCGCACACCCTTTGAAAATGCTTTAAAGCGTGCGGGGATCATGGATTTCCGCTTTCACGATCTTAGACATTCGTGCGCTTCTTATTTAGCGATGAACGGTGCAAGCCTTGCTGAAATTGCAGAAGTTCTTGGCCATAAAACTTTGCAGATGGTCAAACGCTATGCGCATTTGTCAGAAGCGCACACTATGGGCGTTGTGACACGAATGAACGCAAAGATTTTTGGGGGTTAAAATAATGAGAGTAGGGAGGAGAATTAAGCTCGGTGAACTTGAAACTAGACAACTCTGGGAGAGTTATGGGATCGAAGATGTTGTTACTCTCGCAAGGGGTGGTTCATTTGGCTTATACTTTCGTGAAAGCATAGACAGTTGGAGCTCTACAGTAAAGCAACCATACTCAATCAACTACTTTATTGATGTAATTAAGTTAAGAAGTGTACCCTTAAGCTTGGCTCGTACAATTAGTCTTGATCCAAGACTATTGCATACAGCTATGTACGATACAAAAGAAAGCGGAGCACAGCTCGAACAAAAGCTCGTTCAATTTTGTAATGACCATCCCGCTTTATTAAAGCTTCACTGGGGGTATCATCGGCTTGCAACGGACAGAGAGGTTGAAATATTCCGGTCTTGCGATGTTGGGTCGGTAAAATATATGGATGAAAATCGTAAGATACCTGGATCTGGGATGCCTGTTTATTTCGGGTTTTATCAATCAGAAGGATCATGCTATTCACCTTGTCTTTTACTACCCAAGCAACCGATATCGATCCATGATTTATATGTGTTTGAAGAACAGATTATTGAGTATGAGAGGAAAACTAAACCAAAAAAAGAGAATACACGAAAAGGTTCTAAAACAAGGCTTAATGAATTAATTAAGGAAACCTATTTAGAGTCAGATGACATATCTCCGAAGAGTATATGGGAAAAATTAAAGAAATTGGCTGATAAAGGCCATGAATTTATCGATGAAGTTGATCCATGGACATCTAATGATCCAAAAATACATTGGGCATGTCAATACGGCCATGTAAAAACAATCAAAAAATCTACGTTCCAGAACTTTATTTCAAAGCTTCAATGAAAAATTTTCACATCTAGTTTCACACGCTTCACAAAATGAAGCTAGATGTGAAAGTCTCACTGCAAACTACCTCTTAATGCTCAGTGATCCTGCTGGGTAGCGTTGAATAAGAGGTAAATATCTATGTCAGACCAAACATTAAATATGCCACCACGGCTTATCCCTGTTCCTAAGTGGAACGATCATCATGAATATCCTGCACTCGGCGGTTTGAGAGGCCTGATTTTTAATCGCGAAACGAACGGCTTTGATAAGGTTGTCAAGAAGGTCGGCCGCCGTGTTCTTATCGATGAGCAAGCATTCTTCACCTGGGTTGAAGAGCAACAAAGCAAGAGAGGAAAATGATATGTCGAATACAAATCAGTTTTCCCTCGTGTCGGCACATCTGAAAGAGATATTACAGTTCCTCTATGACCTTATTCAAATTGATAAGGATCAAAGAAGGAGCGATTCAAGCAGACGCCCATTCTTTGAGGAGGCGCGAAACCAAGCGCATGAAAACTTCCTGAATTGTTCGAAGATGTTTTGCCAACAATATCAAATATTGGGGTGTTAAACATGGATGATCAAGAGAATGAATTTTTGCAAATTGTCTCTGTTACTTTAACAGAACTATTGGCTAAAGAATTACCAGCGCGTCAAAATATACTTGAGCCCTGGTTACCACAAGCAGGGCTGACCATGATCTACGCGCAACGTGGTGTGGGTAAGACTTTTGTAGCGTTGGAAATCATGGTAGCTATTGCTTGTGGGGGTGAGTTCTTAGGTTTCAAAGCAAACCGCCCACGCAAGGTTGTTTATATTGACGGAGAGATGCCGGGTAAGACCATGCAAGAACGTTTGCAAGCAATCAAAGAACGCTATCTGTCTTGCGCAGATATGATTGAACCTACGATTATTACGCCTGATTTGCAGTATGGGTCCATGCCAAATCTAAGCACGGTCGAAGGCCAGCAAGCTGTAGCGGAAGCTATACGGGATGCTGCTTTAATTATCGTTGATAACATTTCGACGTTGTGCGATAGCGGGACAAATGAGAATGATGCAGATAGCTGGCGCGCCATGCAGAAGTGGGCATTGAGTTTGAGGCAAAAAGGTAAATCTGTATTGTTCATTCATCATGCTGGTAAGAGTGGTAACCAGCGGGGCACAAGCAAGCGTGAAGACATTCTCGATACCGTCATTAGCTTGAAGCATCCCGCAGATTACATGCCTAATATGGGTGCAACATTTGAGTTGCACTTTGAAAAGGCGAGAGGAAACACTGGTGACGATGTTAAACCATTGCGTTGCGAATTAACAGATGGTGGTTGGAAATTTGTACCCCTGGATGAAGGCAATTACTCAAAAGTTGTCGAGCTTCACAAGGAGGGAATTAAGCAATGTGACATTGTTGAGGAGCTTAATCTGAGTAAGGGGCAGGTATCAAAGATCATCAAGCAGGCGAGAAAAAATGGAGATATTGTACCAATGCCCGAGCTTTAATGAGAAAGTTTCCAGTTTCATTTCCTAGTAAAGGAAACAGGAAACTTCTTGAATGCTCGAACATCAATTTAATTTTTTGTGATAGGAGTTTAATTATGGCACAGCAAAAGAAGCAGATGAAAGTAGGTCATGCAGAAGAGATATTGGCCGCAGAGAAACGTATACAAGAACGGAAGGAGTATGTTGCGATGTTACATTCTCGCACTCTGGCCCAGGCAGCGCATACGATCGCTAACCTCACAAATAATCAAACAGATGCTTTGCATGTTTTGCAGGGCATGAAAGAAGAACTTTTAGGTGGAGGCAAGGGACGCAAAGATAGTACGGAGCTGATGCTGATGGCGAATGCGTTCACCCTCGATGCGTTGTTCAGCAATATGGTTTGTAGAATAGGGCAAGCTTTCGAGCCCGAATGCGCATTGGCTTACATGGATATCGGTCTGCGGGCGCAGGACCAGCTAAGGAAGGTTGCACTTGCTCTTGATCAAATCAGACGGCCAAAGCAGCAGATCTTGCAGACTAATATTGCCGGCGTACAGCAGGTGAATAATAATTTAGTGCATCCATCAGTAGACATTTCAAATCCTCAGAACAAACTTGAAGATAGTAAAATTGGAGGGCTAATACATGAAGCAAGGGCAGAGGCGCTGGACGGCAGAGCAACGGGCGCATCAATCCAAGCTGACACAAGAGAGGCAGATTTGGTCCCACTCCACAGGTCCTCGGACGCCTGAAGGCCGGGCCATAGCCAGTGGGAACGCCTTGAAATCAGGGTTATTCACGGCTGATCTAGTGAGGGCACGCCGCATATTGGCTCGATGCAGGAAGGTTTTGCGCGAAATAGATCTGAATCTATAATGTCTAAAATAACGTGTAATGCAGTTGTTTTAGATGCATTGGTAGGGAATATTGACTCGGAACCTAACGCAAGTGCCGTAGCTGTTGTGGGCCAAGCAATAGTTTTGAAGACCGCCAAATGCTTCAGCAGATTTATAGCCCCAGGCTCTGCACCTCTCGCTTGCTTGTGTATCTGCCCCAGTCCAATCAACCACAGGTTTTTGAAATGCACCATATTCGTAGGATAGCACTATAGTGCCATCTGCTTTACTACCTCCAGTTGCTACAGGTTGGATGTTCGTTGTGCATCCATTGAGGAGGATAAAGCTTGCCAGGGCCCAAATAGATTTTGTCATGATAAGCTTCCTGTAACTGCTGAGGGAAGGTATATTGATTTACTAAGCTGTATGGTATCAATAATCTGATTGTAAAACTAGAAGCGTGATGTAATATGCCTGTGGGACATTAGCGGGACATCAAGTCATAATACTTGAGCAACACACATAACGACGAGCGAAAAATAAAAACTTATAACTTAATGATTTAATTGTTGTTATTTGTCATTAGTTATCGTAAAATATTGCCTGGGCAGGACTCTTAATCCGCTGGTCGTTGGTTCGATCCCAACACGGCCCATAAGGCTTTTAGCCTGCCCCCGATCCATTGCAGGGTACTCACAAATAACATCCAACAACAATCACCTTGTATCCTCATCAATAAAGGTAAATTAGTCTATCAGACCTAACAGCGATCTCGAGTGCTGATTCATACAACCATCGGGTATGTAAAAAGCAGAAAGTGGCAAAGGTTCATTACAAAGTGTACACCCATGGCAGCCTCTAGCCGCTGCGTTTTTTCATAAGCATACCCGTAAAATAGCCCCGCGATGATGACAAATCCGATATAACTTAATCCTCCTTGCAGATGGCCCAATAATGTCGTGGCAAACAAGAAAGACGCAATGATGATCGAAACAAAGGATGGAATACTACAGCGATGAAAAAACTTAGTTAAATGATCTTGCACCATACCACGAAAAATGACTTCTTCGGCAAAGCATACAAACAAGAGATTATTAAGCATCCATAACCAGGCACCCTCTGGCAATTTTGGATCGTAGGTAATATAACCACTCAGCATTGCTAGCGACATCAATGTCACTACGCAAAGCACAGCTACTTTGATACAAACGAATGTGGATTTATATCCAAAAGCATGCTTATTGATAAACAACATTCGACTTGACGCCAAAAGAATCACAGCAGCCATCGTTTTATCAATGTTCAAATACATGGTGAAAGGCGAAGATAGAGATGAAAACTGAATTGTGTCAAATACTTTTAGATTATTAAATCCTGGAATTATATGATTCGCAAACGCCAATGCAAACAGCATAATAAAAACAAACCGAACAAACCCAATCCATTGCTTTTGCGCAGGTCTTCGCCAATGGAACTCACACAACCCCCAAAACACAACCATCGCTAGTATTCCAATAGGCTCTATCAACCCATAAGCAAAAGCAAGAAGTAACTGAAAGGCAATCAAAATGCCGATTGTTTTTTGAGGGCGAATTAAAAACAAGCCAACCACTAGCATTGCCAGGGTGATGTAAGGCAACATGATTGGAGGATTACCAAATAGCATAGAATTTCCTCATTCGATTTGCCTCATTATTGGTAAGCTTGCCACATAGAGGCAGATAACACAACTTATCGGGTCCTAACAAGTAACCCAGCGAGCCCGATAAAAACTAGAGCCATCAGCACTCGAAGCTGCTTATTTCCCATCTGATAACAATCTATGCAATTGCCCTGCCAAATACAATGGTACAGTATAGAGAGGATAACTCACAGCAGTACCATCGAATAGTTTGATATTGATAAGTGTTTGGCTCGGAAAATCAGTAGAAATCCGCACAGCCCGCGTGGATTTTTTTAGTGACATAAATAAATGTAGCGATTTAAGACCGCCGTTACTGCCTGATTTTACTTCAATGGGAATAACTTGATCATGGTACTGCATTAAATAATCGATTTCAGCATTGGAACCCTTTTCTTCACGGACCCAATAATATAATTGCGGTTCAATATAAAAAGGCTCCAATGTTCTTAACGCTTGCCCTACCAATTGCTCTGCGATACCTCCACGATTAATCATCAAAAGATCAGAGGCGCTTTCTATTTCATTCAAACGTAATCCTAAAGAAGCACAACATAAACCTACATCAATAAAAATTGTTTTAAATATTTTTTCCTTGATTTCAGCCGCCAATGACACGCCATTTCCACTCACGTGATATACACGATGAATTAGTCTGGCTTGTGTTAATAAATCTAATGCGCGCTTTACTTGCAGAGAAGAAGCATCCATATTAAAACGCGAATAAATGCATTTTTCACCCAACATCTTAGGAACGGCGCCTAATGCTTTTTGTAAACGAAGGGTGGGAATTCTACCTGCATATTTAGTAAAATCATCACGGTAAGTTGCAAGTAATTCATGATGAATTTGATTTACTTGATCCAAAGCACGTGAAGAAGCCCAACTCGATACTGCTGCAGGCATGCCACCAATGATCGTATACTCTTTTAACAACCCCAAATATTTTTGATGCAATACTTCAGGTATTGTTTGATCCCACGTAAATTGCGTTAACCATTCTCGGCTTGGCCCGGCCCCCACAGCAGTAAGAAATTCTTCAAATGACAAGGGCTCTAGGTGTAAATAGTTAATGCGCCCCACAGGCATACTAAAAGTATGATCATTTAACACAAATTCTAATAATGACCCGGCCGCGATAACGGGAAGTTCTGGCATTTCCTCCGCAAACCACCGTAATTGCGCCAACAATGTGGGCTCTACTTGTATCTCATCTAATAAAAGAATGCTTTCCTCAGGATGAATTGTTTCATCAAGCGCAGAGGCCAAACGTAAAATAATATCTTTAGGATCAGAAGACTGGAAAAGTGCAGCTAAAGCAGGCCTGCGCTCGAAATTGATTTCAACTAAGCGTCTTCCTTGGGCCTTGGCAAATTCCCTCACTAAAGCAGTCTTGCCAACCTGGCGCGCGCCCCGAATCACTAACGGTTTGCGTATGGGGGAATTGAGCCAATCAGCCAAATACCGGTTTGCAGTTCTTGGGATAAACACCTATTGCTCCTCACTCTATAGAGCATTATAGGGTCGCTTTGTGAGGAAATCAACAAAAGAACCGGTTCTTTTAATGGGTAGCCGCGCAAAAGAACCGGTTCTTTTAAAGCCTAAGCTCCTACGCGCCCAAGCTTCCTCTCCATCACAGCAGTGCGGTGCCGCGCGGCATGCACAATCGCTTTCAAGGCTTCTAGGGCTTCATTAAAATCATCGTTCACTACTAGGTAATCAAATTCAGCATAATGCGATATTTCTGCAGCTGCTTCAGCCAGGCGCTCTGCAATTACTTCTGGTGAATCAGACTGCCTACCCCGCAAACGCGCCTCTAAGATTGCTAATGAAGGTGGCATAATAAAAATGCCTATCGCAGCTGGTATCAATTTTTTAATGATCTGCGCACCTTGCCAATCAATTTCTAAAATAACATCGATGTTTTTGTTCAGTGTTTTTAACACCCACTCTTTACTCGTTCCATAATGATAATGAAATACTGTGGCACTTTCTAAAAAATCACCCTGCGCGCGCATGTTTTGAAACGTTGGTTCATCAATAAAAAAATAATTGGTGCCTTCCGTTTCATTCGGACGTTTAGCCCGCGTTGTATGAGAAATAGACACTTGAATATCTGGCACGGCCTTTACCAACGCTGATACCAAGCTTGTTTTACCTGCGCCCGAAGGAGCGGCTACAATGTATAATTGTGACACCTTTCACCTCACAATATTATTCAATATTTTGCACTTGCTCTCGCATTTGCTCGATTAACACTTTCATTTCCACAGCTGCATTTGTCGATGTTAAAGATTGAGATTTGCTACTCAGCGTATTCGCTTCTCGATTTAATTCTTGCATCAAAAAATCTAAGCGACGACCCACTGCCCCCCCTTCTTCTAAAGCTGCATTCACCGCTGAAACATGCGCCAATAATCGATCCATTTCTTCTGCTACATCAGCACGACTTGCCCATAATACTAATTCTTGCTCAATACGGTTTGCATCACTTGCCACAGACGCGTGCGCTAACCGTTGCATTAATTTATCTCGTGCAGATTGCAACATTTCATTCAAATGTGGCTTTAGCAATGATACTTGCTCTGCAATCGCAGCACAACGTGCTTGTAAAAAATTTTTTATACCTGCACCTTCGCGCTCACGCATGGATTGTAATGCTACCAATAATTTTTCTAAGCCTTCCATAAAAGGCTGCGTTAATATACTTAAATCTACTTGTGTGTGCGCTAGCACACCAGGCGCTGCTAACACATCGCATAAATTAATTTGGACATCCTGCGGAATAAATGCTTTCACTTTCATTAATGCATTCACATACGATTTTGCAACCCCTTCATCCACCGCCATATGAGCTACTTCACCGCTAGGATAAAAATGCACAAACAAATCCACTTTCCCACGCGATAAAGCTTGGCGAAGACGATCTCGCGTGTCTACTTCTAACGCACGCAAGACTTCTGGCAATCTCAAATTAATATCTAAATAACGATGATTAACAGTACGAACCTCATACGTTAATGTTCCCCAGACTCCCGCATGCTCAATGCGAGCAAACCCTGTCATACTCGTCACGGGTAAATGTGGCATAATATCCCCCCTGTCCCTTGAAATAGGGTACAGTATACACCTTTTAACAACTAGGATTGACCACTAATTATGCGCCCCAATAACAGAGCTCCTCATGCCCTTCGCCCTATTAAATTTACGCGTGGCTATACGCGCTATGCAGAAGGCTCTGTTTTAGTGGAGTTTGGCAACACACGCGTGTTGTGCAATGCCAGTATACAACCTGGCCAAGTACCACGGTTTTTGAAAGGCACGGGCCAAGGATGGGTAACAGCAGAATATTCCATGCTGCCTCGTGCCACGCATGAACGTACCGAACGGGAAGCGGCAAAGGGCAAGTTATCTGGCCGTACGCTAGAAATTCAACGGCTGATTTCACGTAGTCTTCGCGCTGCGGTGGATTTAAAGGCATTAGGTGAAAACACCATTGTCATTGACTGTGACGTCCTTCAAGCCGATGGCGGTACTCGTACTGCCGCCATTACGGGCGGCACTATTGCCTTATATGACGCCGTGAATAGCCTGCGCCAGCTGGGCGTGCTATCCTCCAACCCTTTTACGCAATGGGTGGCAGCAGTGTCTGTGGGCATTTGCCAGGGCGAAGTTGTGCTGGATTTAGAATATACGGAAGATAAAGGCGCTGAAACGGATATGAATGTGGTGATGACTGAACAGGGCACATTTATTGAGGTTCAAGGCACGGCCGAAGCGCAACCTTTTGATATGGAGCAATTAAATAAGATGATCGAAGTGGCAAAAGGTGGGATTAAGGAGTTGGTGGAGTTGCAGAAGAGGTGCGTGGGTTAACCCTTAAAATTTACCGTTTTTTAAGCTATGCTTGATTAAGCGTGATCAAAAGGATGGGATTATAGCTCCCAAATAAGTAAGTCAGTCATATATTGCTGCATTTTTAAAAATATGGTACACTCCTCACGGAATGGCTTTCTTAAACGTTATAAAAGGAGTATAATACAACGTTAAGAATGTATCATTATGATGGGGAATTACCCACTAATAAAGAGGACTATAAGCTCATGCTTCGCAGCTTTGAAGTTACAAGTTTATTAAAAGGCACCAGCAAAGAAGTTCTTACTAGCTCCATAGTAAAAATAGGTATTGTCCCTATTTTGGCGGGTCCATCTGCGAAAATCGAATCTAAAAAAGCATCCCTCATGCAACCAACATTCATTTTAGGCGAGAGGGTAATGCGGTTCGAAGACCCTTTAGCAAGTGGTGACTTAAATAATACTAAAGAACCTGTTGTTCCAACCATCCCCAAGGATGGAAGAAGTTCCGTTGCATTATTAAGCAAAATTTTTAATTTAGATTCAGCTCGCTTTAATGCATTACCATACTTTCATAATCTTTCGAGACGCGCAGAAATTTTTTACCCTATAGTGGTACAAGAAAACACACAGACAAATGAACCTCCTAAAGGTGCGTATCTCTATGCCTGGACCGCAACCTCCAGCGCTAATATGATACGCTCATTAAAAATCAAAAAATTTGTTACTGCAGGGTGCTTATTTGGAACTATTTTAGTAGGCAAAGACGCGCGAATGATGAGCTTCCCTTTGATCAAGCATGACCTTGAAATTTACCCTGGCCAAATTATTACGAGTGTATCAACCTACGATAATGATGAGCAATCAGTGAGCTTCTACGAAGAATTACAGCTTGAACAATTTGCTTCTATTGCAGACATTATACAGCGTCATGCAATTACCACTGAACAAACAAAAATAGCTTTAGACTACCATTTGCCTTATTTCGATTATATACTTTATGGGATTAAATTATTTCTAAACAAACAAATAACCAGCGACGCGCTCTTAGAATTCTTTACGGAGATTTATAATCGTAAAACACAACATATTGAGAGAATTCAG
>CAYLHG010000022.1:7577-17465 GCA_964383495.1 uncultured Gammaproteobacteria bacterium | reverse complement strand
TTGCTGATTTTGTCACAAAATCCACAACACTACCGCTGATTTTTTAATGCGTTGATTTTTATTATTTTTTATCGAGCAAAAGCGCTAGTACTGCCATTCTCACTGCCAACCCATAGGTTACTTGCTTCAAAATGAGGGACTGAGCACTGTCTGCTACTTCACTGGCAATTTCCACTTCCCGATTAATAGGTCCAGGGTGCATCACAATAGCTCCCAGGGTTGCATACTTTAACCGATCTAACGTAATCCCAAACGTTTTAAAATAATGATCGGGATCAATGTGTGTACTCTCCATCCGTTCATGCTGCACACGCAGTGTGATGATCACATCCGCGCCTTCAATGCCTTTTTGAATATCTGTAAAACATTCTGCGCGGTTGGACAACGCATTTTTTGGCATTAACACTTCTGGTGCGACTAAACGCAATGTTTTCACCTCCATTGCTTCTAACCCTGCTATCTGCGAACGCGCTACACGAGAATGTAAAATGTCTCCTACGATCGCCACAGTTAATTGTGAAACATCGCCCTTATGCCGACGAATTGTTAATAAATCTAATAATGCTTGTGTAGGATGTGCATGTGCGCCATCACCCGCATTCAACACTGATCGCGTATCATCTAACGAAGCTAAATATTCTGCCGTGCCTTCTTTGGGATGACGCACGACAATAGCATCACATTGCATGGCCAACATCGTTAGAAATGTATCTTTGATCGATTCCCCTTTTTGCGTAGAAGATTGCTCAATATCTAAATTGATTACCCACGCACCTAATTTTTTTGCTGCCAATTCAAATGTGCTACGCGTGCGTGTGCTGGGTTCAAAAAATAAATTTGCTACTGTTTTGCCTTCTAATATTTTGGGCCCAGAAACTCGACCATCTTTTCCAATAAATGTTTCTGCTTTATCTAAAATTTTTGTAATGAGTGCTTTGTCTAAACCATCCATGCTCAATAAATGTTTGAGCTGCCCATGCTGATCAAATTGTAATGATTTCATTTATCTTTTATCCTTTTTCCTCAAGCCATGCTTCCAATAAAATTTTGGCGGCCATGGCGTCAATTGATGTTTTTTGTAAGGCTTTATATCCGCCCGATTCAAACACACGTGCGCGTGCTTCAATAGTGGTTAAACGTTCATCTACGCCAAATACGGGTAGCCCTAATCGCTCGGATAAAATTTGCATGAATGCGCGAGCACGCAATGTGATTGGCTGCTCTGTGCCATCCATATTCAATGGAATACCCACCACCAGTGCTTTAGGACGCCACTTTTTGATTAACGCTTCGAGCATATCCCAACGTGGCTCACCCTTCTCTGCTGGCACCATACCCTCAGCATGAGCTGTTTTTGTCACCGTTTGTCCCACTGCAACACCAATCCGCCTCAACCCAAAGTCAAAGCCTATGATAATTCCTTCAGGGCGCATATCAGGCATGTCCAACATCATATGATAAATAATTAAAATTGATACCCATCAGCGCTGCTGCCATCACCCAGCGATCGGGCGCGGGGCAATCAAATAATACCGTGGGTGTGGCTGGCATGCTAAGCCAGATATTTTCAGCAATTTCTTGTTCAAGCTGCCCCGGGTGCCAACGCGCACATCCAAAACAAATCAGTGCATCGCGCACGGGCGCTCGGCCGTTTGCCAAATCGTACAACATATCTTGAGAAGTAGTGAGCGCAAGTGATTCCCCAATCGGTGTGGTGTTTTTCCAACACCCTACAGAACGGTGCACCACAAAGCCTTCATCGCTACCCAAAGGCCCGCCCCATAAAATAGGCATTTGCAAAGCTCGCTCGTCGGTTTCTTTTGAAAGATGACCAATGTAACTGAGCACATCTGCCAATGATAATTGCATGTGCTTGTTGATCACTAATCCCATCGCGCCCTCACGATTGTGTTCGCAAACTAGCACAACGGCACGTTCAAAACGCGGATCATCCATTCTTGGCATCGCAAGGAGAAGTTGATTACTCAAATATAAAGCATGTGACATCCTGTTAGTATCTCCTGGATTAGGGTGAAAGACAAGTTAATACTTCCATCACCTTCTTTAAAACCCCTTGCTCCGCCTGCAAATAAGCCGCTGCAGCTATAATGCGCGCCTCTCGCAACGTCTGATCATCCCACAGTAGCGAAACAGCTTGTGCTAACGAAGCATCATCATTCACTACTGCCATGGCATCTCGAGACAACAAGGCATCTGTTACTGTTTTAAAATTATGCAAAAAAGGCCCCGTTAATATGGCACAATCCATCTGTGCTGCTTCTAATACATTGTGTCCACCCACAGGAACCAAGCTACCACCAATAAACCCAACCGATACCGCACCATAATAAGCTAACACCTCGCCCATGGTGTCTCCTAAATAAATATGTGTTTCAGGCGTAATCACGTCTCCCGCACTGCGTCTTCGCACCCTAAAATCTTCTGAAACACACAATTCGTATACGGCATCAAAACGTTCCGGGTGTCGGGGCACTAAAATCAGCAACGCATGGGGGTATTGTTGCAATAATATTTTAAATGCATCCAATACTATTTCTTCTTCATTTTCGTGCGTGCTAGTCGCTGCAAATGCTGGCCTATCATTTAACGAATGTCTCAACACTTCTGCTGTTTCTTTTAATGATTGCGGCACATCTGTATCACATTTCAAATTTCCTGTGATAGTGATTTTTTCTTTGGGCACGCCCAATGCTATCAAACGCTCTGCATCGTTTTTCGCTTGTGCACAAACATGCGTTACGCACGCCAACACAGATTTAAAAAACCATTGCCAACGCTGATATCCTTTGAAAGATTTTTCAGATAATCGTGCGTTTACGATGTAAAGCGGAATATTACGCGCATGCACTTCACGGTATAAATTAGGCCACCATTCTGTTTCCATCACAATCACTTGTTTTGGTTTAAAAACGTCTAGGAACCGTTTGATAGCAAAAGAATAATCATAAGGCAAATAAAGATGTATCACACGCTCTTCAAATAAACGTTTCCCACATGCTAAACCTGTTGGAGTCATGTGCGTTAAAATAATGGTGTTGCCTTTTTTGAGCAACGCTTCAATTAACGGTGCAGCTGCCATGGTTTCCCCAACAGAAACCGCATGTATCACAACACCACCTGTTGGGTATTTTTTTTTATAAAAACCGAAACGTTCTGCAACGCCCGCGTAATATGCAGAAGAGCGCCGCCCGCGCCATAATAAACGCAATAGAATAAAAGGGAAGGCAACCCCTAACAATAGTTGATATAAATAAAAATTGGCTCTCATGCGCTCCATGCGAATGTCCTTATTTTTTTCCGATGACATCAAGGTATTCCTTCACACCTTCTTGTACTGTCGCAAACGGTTCTTTATATCCCGCAGCACGCAATGAAGTAATATCTGCTTCAGTAAAACTTTGATAACGGCCTTTTAAGTGATCAGGGAAAGGAATATACTCAATTTCCCCTTTTCCATACCAAGCAATCACACTAGTTGCAATATCATTGAATGTTTGGCTGCGGCCTGTACCACAATTAAAAATGCCAGATACCTTGGGATGTTGCCAAAACCATAAATTCACTTTCACCACATCATCTACGTATATAAAATCACGACGCTGTTCTCCATTTCCATAACCATCACATCCTTCAAATAATTTTACTTTTCCTGTATCGCGAATTTGATTGTGATGATGAAATGCCACACTTGACATGGTGCCTTTATGAGATTCTCTAGGGCCATACACATTAAAATAACGCAAACCCACAATTTGGCTTTCTGCTTCGGGCAATAATCGGCGCACATATTGATCAAATAAAAATTTAGAATAACCATACACATTTAAAGGCGCTTCATGTTCTAGCGATTCTTTAAATACTGTGCCCCCACCGTATACTGCGGCGCTGGATGCGTAAATAAATTGAATGTCATTGTCTAAACAAAAATGTAGCAGCGCTTTTGAAAAATCATAATTATTTTCCATCATGTACTTGCCATCCCATTCAGTTGTGTCTGAACAAGCACCTTCATGGAATATCACTTCTATTTCTTCTTCTGTGTAGTCAAGGTATGTAAAAAAATCATCTTTATCAACATAGTCAGCAATTTGAAGATCTACTAAATTAACAAATTTTTTTCCATCTTTCAAATCATCAACAACAATAATATCTGTTCTACCTATCGCATTCAAACCTTTTACAATTTGGCTACCAATGAACCCTGCCCCACCTGTCACCACAATCATTATTTATCTCCCAAAATTTTCTCTACCAAACCTGTTGTTGAACAACCTGGTTTAAAGGGTAAAATTTCAACAGCACCCCCTGCAGCTAGCACAGCTTCATGCCCTGCAATTTGTTCTACACGATAATCCCCACCCTTTACTAATACATGTGGTAATACCGCTTCAATCAAGGCTGCCGGTGTATCTTCAGAAAACGGCACGACCCATGTTACAGCACTCATCGCTGCTAACACCGCCGTGCGATCGACCAATTTATTCAACGGGCGAGTTTTTCCTTTTAAACGACGAACAGAATCATCATCGTTCACTGCAATGATCAAATAATCACCTAGTTTTTTGGCTTGCGCTAAATATTGTACATGCCCCGCATGCAAAATATCAAAGCAACCATTCGTCATCACAATGCGTTTCCCAGCTGCTTTCGCGCGCGCTACTTGCTGCAATAGTTGATCTTTAAATACAATCTTCTCATTATCTGTGTGCGTTAATGCGTGTTCCAACTCTTCATAAGAAACCGTTGCAGTGCCTAATTTTGCTACCACTAAACCAGCCGCAATATTTGCCCATTGCGCTGCTTGCGGCAATGCCGCGCCTGCTGCGGTGGATGTTGCAAAGACAGCCAATACAGTATCACCCGCGCCCGTCACATCAAATACTTCCCGCGCAGCCGCTTTGAAATAAAAAATATCTTCGCAAGTTACCAATACCATGCCCGCTTCGCCACGCGTAATCAACAACGCTTCCAAAGCATGTGCTTGAATTAATGCACGCGCTTTAATGAGCATGTCATCTTCTGAAACAATTGGACCTACTACTTGTTCAAATTCTTTCCAGTTCGGGGTGATAACACGTGCGCCCTGGTAACAACGGTAATCATTCGTTTTAGGGTCTACAAATACGGGCTTCCCATGTTGTTTTGCAATGTCAATTAATTGTGCTGAATGGACCAGTACCCCTTTGCCGTAATCAGAAAAAATAATGGCATCCACATGCATTGCAGAAGTAAATGTGTGAACCAAGGCTTCGCTTAACTCAGCAACAGGTTGGTGCTCTTCAAAATCTAAACGAATGAGTTGCTGATGGTGGCTCAGTACGCGCCATTTTAATGTGGTTGGTGCCTTGGTGACTACAGGAAGAAAACGCACGCCTTTCGATTCAAGCTGAAATTTCAATGTAGCTGCTGCTTCGTCCTGCCCCACAGCGCCGATCAACGTTACTTGGGCACCCAATGCAGCAATATTCATCGCTACGTTTGCAGCGCCACCTGGCACTTGCCGTTGCCCATTAACGCGCACTACTGGCACAGGAGCCTCAGGAGAAATACGTGTGGCCTGACCATCCCAGTAACAATCTAACATGACATCGCCGACAACAAGTACATGCTTCTTTGAAAAATCAAGTAGTTGCATCCTATTTTCCTGAAAGGCCTAAAGATTGCCCATCATAACATAGGCTCGGTTCGAATGGAATAAGTTAGTTAACCATTTGTTTATATGGTGCGTCAGGCTGTGAAAATTCACCAGAAGCTTTAAACGCCTTGCCCCATATATAGTAGTGCGCCGCCCAAACAGCCTGGGCCGTCAATAACGAGCAGCAGACAGTTAGCATCGTGCTAAAGTCAGAAATGGGCGTTTCTTCTGCGACAAACCTTGCCATTAAAAAAGGAATGCCAATCAGCGCAATGACGGCTAACGCAGGCCGCTGTGTGGAAAACAAAAGCACAGTTTCAGCCCGGCTGAAGTTCTCACTTTCTCGGGCATGGCTCCATGCTTTAGTGTAGGCTTCGTAAGAGGGGCGTGTGGGGCTAAAACCGTTATATTCGCGCAACCTGAGTGAGGCATAGTAAAGCCCCGCTACAACCAAACCCACAACGGCCATGGCTGCTGCAGATGCTTCGGGCTCCCAGTCTAAAACTGCTCTTTCCCCATCACGCATATGAAAAAACCAAGCTTGATGCCCACGAAAACCATGTCCGCCGGTTAAGATCCACGCCGCAAATGCGTAAAACGAAACCAAGCCGGCGCCTACCGCAATGTCTATTTTGTCATGTTTAGGCAAGATCTTCGGCATTTCGCCTCCTGTTATTATGATTATTATAAGCAAGTGTACTGACAATTACAATAGTTTGGATTGCTAAATCAGCGCATCTACCCTTAGATTAAGGCTTTCAGCAATCTTTTTCAATACTTTTTTGCTACCAGAACGGATTTGGCTTTCTAATTGAGAAAGATAAGGCACACTGATACCCGCAGCTTTTGCCAAAGCGGCTTGAGAGAGCCCTCGATACTCGCGCCAAACTCGAATGGGGCTTTCTCCTGATGTTACTCTAAAGGCAAACGCCTCAGGCAACAGCACCGGTTTAATATCCGGTTGTTTTGCAAGGAAAACCAATTTTAAATAGT
Organism: uncultured Gammaproteobacteria bacterium; assembly: GCA_964383495.1. Lineage (GTDB taxonomy): Bacteria > Pseudomonadota > Gammaproteobacteria > JABCZS01 > JABCZS01 > CAWKDC01. The sequence continues at coordinate 10,816 of CAYLHG010000022.1, read as the reverse complement.
CGCCATAAGGCAACACGGCCCATTGAGGTTCGCCAGATGAGGGAATAAATTGTACGTCGTCTAGCGCCATACGTATCCCGTGTGAAGATGTCCGCATAAAAAGAGGCCCCCGCCCTATCAGGAAGGGGGTTAAGCATGTCAATCTCCACTTGACATTCCTGCCGGCATTGCCGGCTGCAAAGACATGCTTCCTCGACCATCGCAATAAACACACTACCAGCCCAAGGTGTGGCTTCACTGCTTCACAATTCAATATTAGCATATAGCTAATATTTGTCAAGACAATTAGCAATTTGCTAATATCACAGTTCCCCTCATTTATATGCTATCTTTAACCCCATGACACACTTAACCTTTTTTGAACAAGATTGCCGCTGGTTTGCAGCCCTCACGAGCTTCATCCTTACGTTGTTACTCGGCTGGAACGCGCTCATCAACTCAGACGGCATTTTGTACGTGACGCAAGCTCATTTGATGAGCGAAGGCGCTTGGCGTGAAGCGCTGGCGCATTACCCCTGGCCTGCCTACGCAGCGTTGATTGCCGGCGTTCATGCGCTAGGGTTTTCCTTTGACCATGCCGCGGTGCTGATTAATGCTTCTTTCTATGCTTTATTAATAACGGGTTTTGTCACAGTGATACAACAAGCTGGCGGAAACCGCAGCATTCAATGGTTGGCAGCGCTAGTGATGTTGATTTACCCCTCGATTAACGACTACCGTGAATACATTATTCGTGATGTTGGGTTATGGGGCATGCTGTTTTGGGGAATTTACGCGCTCAGCCGTTTCCATGCACAGCGTGCATGGCGAGATATTATCTTGTGGACACTCACCATGAGTGTTGCTTTTCTATTTCGCGTAGAAGCCATTGTATTTATGGTGTTAGCGCCTTTTGGATTATTAATATTGAAACCACGCCGCTCTATGATAGATTTGCTACGTTTTCAGTCCTTATTTATTATCATGGGCGCTGCGGTAGGTGTATATGCCAGTATTACCGACAAAATGGTTTGGTTAGGGCGCATTCATGAATTGCCTGTATATTTTCATGAAATGATGCGATTAAGTGATACTTATATGCAACGTGCAGAAGGATTATCGCAAGTTTTTTCACATGAGTTGAAGATCAAACATGGCGCCATTGCACTATTCGGTGCACTGGTTACTTACTTAATCTACATGTGGGCGAAAGTGGTGACACCTTTGTATGTATTATTGGGAAGCATCACTGTTTCACAACGTTTGTTTACACATTCTTTAACAAAGCGATATGTATATCTCTTTATCGGAATTGCCGCACTGATTGTATTGACGTTCTTTTTGAAAATGTATTTTTTAAGCAGTCGCTATGTAGTCCCTTTAGCCTTATTATGTTTAACATTTGTTCCGTTTGCAATCCATCACATTGCGGCCTCACGCGGTAACGGCTCTTTCTTAGGAAAACCGTGGATGTTTCCGCTGATGGTATTGCTTTTGATCACTTTATTTGTTTCTGGCGTTACGTCTTTTGGATACAGTAAAGAATATTTACGAGAGGCCGGCGTGTGGATACAACAGCATGCAAAGCCTGATGCGCATATTTACATTAATGAAAAGCATGTCGCTTATTATGCTCAACGTTTTGAAGCATTTGAGGAAACGGATGCTGAAATGAAACGTGATTTTTCGGGGAAAGATATTGTGGCTTTGTATCATGAAAAAGACACACCAGAAGTTACTGAATACATCGCACAGCATTTTGGACAATATGAAAAAGTGACATTTGAAAATAAACGGCACGATGGCGTGACGATTATTGTGGTGAATAAAGAAAGTGTGATTCAGTAATCAAGACACCTCTTTGTAGGGGCGCATATTATGGATGTGAAGGCCCAGCTGCAGGATTTCGCATAGGGGTTTTCCCTTTCCATTGGCTGTTAAAAATACCTTTCAAGGTAGATGAACTACTAGCGCTCGCACTACTGCTGGCATGATTTGCACTTAATTCTTTTGCGTCTAGCTGTTGTGCTTGAGAAGCAACAAGCTCAGCAGCTAGTCGCGCTAACTGAGCGGCGAGTGCTTCTTTTTCTTTGGTATGTGCTTTGCGTGCTGCTTCAAGTTGCGTTTGGGCTTGCTGAAATTTTGCTTCAAAGATTTGAAATTTCGTTACTTCTTCTTGTAGTGTATTGTTTTTAGCCTTTAATGCCTGAATCTCAGCTCTTAATCTTTCAAGTTCGCTCTGGGCGGGTGTTTGTTCAGCATCAATATCAAAATCCAGCTGTCTTGCGAGTTCGATGTAGGTGAGACCGTCTCTATTTCTTGCACGCTGCAGCATGCCTCCACCATTTTTGAGCAATAAATCTAACAGTGCTTTATTTTTAAGTCTAACAGCGAGGTGGAGTAAGGTTCCCTCCCAATCCTTTAAGTTATCGTCAATGAATCGTCCATAAGGTTTAACGCCTCTAGCCAATAATCCTGAAACTTCAACAAGACATTTTAACCGACAGAATCGAATGAGTACTTGGGTTGGCTCACTGTTTTCTGTTAGGTGAGATTGAAGCTGCCTTGCAACCCGAAAGCTGATTCGATTATTATTCAAGCGAAGAACCATCAGTGTGTTATTGTTTAAAAAGGCTTTGGCGCCTTCATCGCCAATGTTGTTCTCGCTAAGGTCAAGCCAAGTCAGCGTTTGATGCTGCGCTAAGGCTTTGGCTCCTTCATCGCCGATTCGGTTATTCATAAGGCAAAGCGAAACCAGCGTTTGATGCTGCGCTAAGGCTTTGGCTCCTTCATCGCCGATTTGGTTACCGTAAAGGTAAAGCGAAGTCAGTGTTTGATGCTGCGCTAAGGCTTTGGCTCCTTCGTCGCCGATTTGGTTATTATAAAAGTTAAGCGAAGCCAGCGTTTGATTCTGCGCTAAGGCTTTGGCTCCTTCAGCGCCGATTTGGTTCCAAGCAAAGTTAAGCGAAAGCAAAGCTGTATTCGTTTTTAATGCTTCATATAATGTTAGAATATCTTGATTATTTAATTTGTTATCGCTTAAATCTAACTCAAAAAGACTTTCATCATTATTTCTCAAGCGCTGTAAAATACCTTGGTCTATAGGCATTCCAATACCCCGTTCTTTACTTTCTTGCCGCTATGCTTTTTTACCTATTAATTTTTAGCTAATTTTACCATTAATTAATCATTTGTCTAGACTAAAAACCATCATAAAAATAGTTGTCTCATAAGGTGTGTGCCCGGGCTTGACCCGGGAT
>CAYLHG010000022.1:0-7477 GCA_964383495.1 uncultured Gammaproteobacteria bacterium | reverse complement strand
GATACCGCTCCACATCCTTAGCATGATAAATCAAAAATTTTTCTTTATCTTTAATATATTGCAACGAATCCAAATCAATTAGCTGCATTTCTTTTCCATCCCAGATCCAATTTGATAATTTAAGATCACCATGGTAACATTGTGCTGCTTTAAATATTTTAAACACACGCTCAACCGCTTGCTTTATTCTTTCCACTTCCTCCGCACTCAAAGAGGACATATCTATTTTATCCAATGAAATACCGTCCACATAGTGTGTCACTAAATACGATCGCCAAGGGATATAAAAAAATCGCTCTTCAATCATAGCCAATGGCTTTGGCGTACGAACACCCAGCCATAAACATAAATGCGTGTTTTTCCACGCACGACGCGCCTTCGACCCACGTACAACATTTTTCACTGCATGCAACCAGGATTTAATATTGTATCGCTTGATCACCACACTTTCCGTTCCAATAGTTGCTCTCACCACAGTATTAGAACGACCTTGCTTTAAATAAATACTCTTCTCTTGAAAATACGATTCTGGAAAACGCATTAACGTTTGTGCATATACATTTGCAAAAGATCTTTTAGCATAAATGCGTACATAATAACGAGATTTCTCATAAAATTCTGTGGCATTTCTGCATATTTTAGACATCCATTTTTTTAATCGATATTCACGCGCACGTATTAATTTTTTTACAAACAAAGTTCGCAGATTATCATTCCAGCTTATCCCTCGCGCTGCAATATACTCTGGTAATAAGGATAAATGTACTTCGTCTTGATAAGCAGGCCATTGTGCATACAGTTGAGCAAGATTGATCCACATTTTATCTTGCGAGCTAGCATGTTGAATAGAAGCAGGATCAAGAACATAAATATTGTCTTGGTGAGTGCGAAAATTATCAAGATGTGGATCAGTGTGTATCAAACCATGATTATGTAATGTCGCGATGGTTTGAAGTAAACCAATAGTTAATTCGGTAGGTGCCTGGCCAGAAAGATAAGGATAAATGCAAGAAAACATCCTATGATGCGCCCCTACAAAGAGAGGTATATTTTTTTGGAGAGGTGCAAGCGCCTCTAACCCTTGACGCTCACGTTCATATTCACGCTGCTTTGTAAAAAATTTTACCACTACGCGCTTGCCATTCCACATACCAGACAATACTATGCGCCGGTGATCCAACACGCGCAAACAAGTATCACTTTCAAACACATGTCCATCTATCTCAAATAGATGATGAGAAGGGCCCACGCGATCAGGCCAACTTGAACTGGAAGATAACCAAGCAATATGCCTTGGTTTTTGATGATACGCTTTTTGATATAAGGCAATCGCTTTCTTGATGCAATTTTTTAATAAGATATCGTGTTGTTTTAATAGGACACGCAAAGGCAAACGAAAATAATATTTCAAAAACCGAAAAACATCTTTCTGGCGAATATTCAAATCCAATACAGAAAACAACAATGCTGATAAATCTTTTTCTAAAAAATGTTTTTTGAAAAAAACAGGTTTGAATAATCTATGCAAATCTATTAATGTTACTTTTTTATCTTCATGGTTCCAAAAAAAATGACAAATATAAAAATCTCTATGATAATACCCTTTTTGATGTAACGTGCGCGCAATGTCTGCCATTTGCTCAATCACCAAGCGCTTGTCTGGCCACGCAGGGATACCAATCTCTAGGCTTTTCGCATTTGTTAACGCTTCCATTAATACAAACGATTGCGATCCTTTTGATCCAAATCCTTTTAATGCAGGCGCTTTCACTCCTAATGCTTCACATATACGCAACGCTTCCCATTCGCTTTTTGCGCCACATGTTATAAAATTACGATGGTAGCGTTTAATAAAATAAAATTGATTATCTAAAAAAATACGTACTGTCTCTCTATCACCTTGACGACGATACACTTCTCCATGCAGGTGCATAAGCGTTTTGAAAGGTTCTGCGCCTAAGGCATTATGTATTTCTGGAGAAAGTCTTATCATCTTCCGGCTTCACCCACGTTGCAATAATATTTTGCGCAGTTTCTACCATGCTGTAAACATCTGCGGTTAATCCATATTGAATACCATGTGATCGCCAAGGTTCTTCATGGTTCAACAATGCCGTTAACGCTTCCACACAGTTCTTGCTGTTAAATGGACTGGTTAATACAATACCACCTTGCGCTTCTTTGACGTGGCTTGCATAACCACACACATCTGTTGTTAATACGGGTAAGCCTGCTACCAGTGCCTCTACTAATACTAAACCAGCATTTTCTGAATAAGCAAGGTGCGACAACACATCAGATACCCATAATAATTCTGGAATGTCATGACGCCCACCTAAAAAATAAATTTTCTTATTAAGATGTAAAGATTGAATTAAAGGCGTATAAGACTTTGCATCATCATCTCCTACCACCCATAATTGTGTTTTTTCCAGCAATGAAGGCGGCAAATCGGATATTGCTTTAATCGTACGATCCAACCCTTTCGTTTTAAAACCCGAACCAACAAACAATATTAATTTTTCATCTTCTTTCAGTGAAAAAGCTTCCCGCAATGCGCGACGTTTTTCTGCATAGTCAATTGGTGCACAACGATCAGGGTTCACTCCCGGCGGTAATAAATTAAAACGTGAATCAGGTGTTTGGTAATGCTTTTGAAAAATAGGTTTTTCTTTGTCACTCAATAATAATATTTGAGTTTTCGAATCTTCCCCAAATACTGCTTTCTCAAAAGCGGCATATGTTCTGTAATGAGATGTTAAACGATAAAAAAATGAATATTTTTTTTCCGCTTTTTCAAAAAAACAAGGATCAGCGGCGTAATAAATATCTAACCCCGGCATTTTATTGAACCCTACCACCACATCATAATGCTCTTTACTCATTGCTGACTGAAAAGCCTCTGCAAAACGTTTTACCTTCCCAGCATTTGTCCATCCGGAAGTAGGTAACACTTTCACTGTGATACCTTCAGGCTTTGGGCCTTCCCATTCTCGCGTAAAAATAGTAACTTCTGAACCGCTTTCTACGCAGGCTTTCGCAATGCGTACACAATCCCTTTGCATACCGCCAAAAGGAAAATATTCAAATAAGCAAAATGCAAATTTCATGAAGGGCACTCCGCCAATAAAAGTTGTAACTGCGCAAATACTTGCGCAGGAGTAAAATCACCTAAACACGGTGGATCAGTAAGACCTTTCATATCACTGATCACACAGGACTCACTTAAACAGGGCGCACAGCTTCTTGTGGATGACAAATATTTTACATATTTTCCACGTGGACCTGTTAATGTCGGATCACTGGGACCATACAAAGACAAACAAGGTACATCTAAAGCGGCTGCTAAATGCCCTAAGCCAGTGTCTCCTGATATTACGCCTGTTGCAGATTTTAATATCACGGCTAAATCTGTCAGCGACATCTTAGACAATACTTTCCCCATTCCATTTTGTGCAATGCTTTCTGCACGTGCACGCTCTACATCATTTCCCCAGGGCACTAATACTTCATACCCTTTTGCATGCGCTAATTGCACTAATGTTATCCAATAAGTTTCTGGCCAATGTTTCGTTGGCCATGTTGTACCATGTAAAAATACTAATGCAGGTTTTGTGTTTGTTTTTTTATTGACAGCAGCCAATCCATATTGCACATCGCTTAAATTAACTTCGTATCCTAATACTGTTGCAAATAACAAACGCATACGCGATATAGCATGTTCATCACGCGGCACATCTATTTTTTGGTCATAAAAATAAGCACTTAAAGGTTCACGTGCGCAATGTTTAGAAAAACCCGATTTTTTCCCGCGCGCAAAAGAAGTAAGGATAGCACTTTTTATCAAACCTTGTGCATCAATCACATGATCATATTGCTTTTCATGAATCACTTGCACTGTTGATTTCATTTCATCCCATGTCTTTGCTGATAACAAATGCTTTCGCCAATAACGTATACGAACAGGAATGACTTGTTTTACTGCAGGATGAAAAAGCGGTACGTCTGCAAAAGGTGCTTCTGCTACCCAATCAAACGTAATATCAGGTATTGCTCGCGATGCATCTTCTATTGCAGGCAATGCGTGCAATATATCACCTAGCGATGTTGTTTTAATGACCAGTATGTGCATAATCTCGACGCAATAAATCTAATTGTGATAATACGTACTCAGGCAACATATCATTCATACACTTAAAATGTTGCAAAGGACATACGCGTTGAAAACAAGGACTGCATGGCAAATTTAAATTCAAAATACGCACTTTATCTGATAAAGGCGGTGTGAATGTAGGACTTGAAGATCCATACAACGCGATCATCGGTTTATCTAACGCAGCAGCCACATGCATTAAACCAGAATCATTACTCACGACACCTGAGACGCACGACAATAAATCGATGGCTTGTGCTAATTGCGTGCGCCCAATTAAATTGTATGCACGGTTTTCACAACGTGCTTGTATCGTTTCACCTAAAAAATCTTCTTTCGCAGAACCAAACAACCATACATCCATGCCTTGATCAATCAAGTGCCGTGCCAATTCCCCAAAATATTCTGCAGGCCAACGTTTTGCTGGCCCATATTCTGCACCAGGGCATAATGCCCACACTGGTCGTGTTGGCATCGTCATTCCCAATGCAGCCAATGTCGTTTTTAAACTGTCAGAGTTCACTACTAACCGCGGACGAGGGCAGTCGAATGTGGGGGGAATATTTTTTCTATCGAATGCTAATGCAACAAAACGTTCCACCATCAATGGATATTGTTTGCGGTTCAATCGGCGTGCATCATTTAATAAAATAAATCGACACTCCCCTAACCATCCTGTGCGTTTAGGGATATTTGCGAACCAGGAGACCATCGCAGATTTAAAAGAATTCGGTAATACAATGGCTTGATCATAACCCGTTGCACGTAATTTTTTTCCTAATGCATACCGTGTTTTTAATTCGAGTTGTCCGTGACCCAACGGCAATTCAATAAAGTGACGAATTTCTGGCATGCGCTCTGCTAAGGGCCCACTGTGTTTGGGCGCCAAAATATCGATTTTGACGTCCGGATTTTTTGCTTTCAGAACACGATATAATGACTGCGACATCACAAAATCGCCCACCCAAGCAGGGCCTACTATTAATATTTGCGCATGAGATTGTTGCATGGTTTGATTAATCCACTAATGTGAAATCAGCACTGCAATAAGGGCATTTTACGTGGCCTGTTTCTTCAATTGGTAAATAAACACGAGGGTGGCTATTCCACAATGTCATATTGGGCATGGGGCAAGAAAGAGGTAAATCTTTATGTCTTACCTGATAACTCTTACAAGCGCTAGCGAGTGTTTTTTCATCAGCAGTCATGTTTTCCCCCTCTGCGGGCAGTATATCATAATTTTAAATGAGGACTGACCAGGTCGGGTACTCTTTTCGCCGTCCATTCACTTGATCAAAAAATATTTTCTTTAATTTCAATGTAATAGAACCAGGCTCCCCATTGCCTATGGCACGATTATCTAACTCCCGAAGCGGCGTGATTTCAACTGCCGTTCCCGTGAGGAACGCTTCATCTGCAATGTACACTTCATCGCGGGTGATTCGCCGTTCAACCACAGGCAGCCCTTCGTCCCTTGCAAGCTGTAGCACGGTATCACGCGTAATGCCTTCTAAACATGTATCAATCGGTGGGGTGATGAGCGTTCCCTCGCGAATAATAAAAATATTGGCTGAACTGGCTTCGCTGACATAGCCGTCGCAATCTAACATCAACGCTTCATCGCATCCTGACAGTTTTGCTTCTGTACTAGCTTGTGTGCCTAAGATGTACTGGCCATTCGATTTTGCCTTACTAAAGCCCGCATTGACATGCTGCCGCATCCAAGACGATGTTTTCAAACGAGCACCGCGTTCTAACTGATCTTCTCCTAGATACGCTCCCCAAGACCAAGCAACAACAGCCACGCGCACGCAACTTTCAGGTTTAATATGCAATCCCAAACTGGCATGATCATAATAGACAATGGAGCGAATATAAGCAGATTGCAAATTGTTTTTCTTCACACAATCGATTTGAGCTTGATTAATAGCTTCTTTCGTGAAAGGGATAGCCATATTCAAAATTTTGGCAGAGTTGAATAGACGCGTAGTATGCTCGTGCAAACGAAAAATAGCTGTTCCTTTATGAGTATGATAAGCTCTAACGCCTTCAAATACACCTGATCCGTAATGTAATGTATGCGTCATGATATGCACAGTGGCGTCTTCTGCACGCACAAATTCGCCATTCATCCAAATAAACCCACTGTCTTGAGGCAAAGGCATAAAATCTCCTTGATAATCGGCCTCATCATACCATGAAGTGGCCCGCGTGGTTTTGGTTTTTTATAGGTTGTCACCTGGGTTGAAGCGCTTGTTAGGAGTACCACCTTGCAGTGGCACCATCCCTGATGATGATGACGATGAGGACGATGAAGAAGGTCGCATAAAACTAAAACTTAATAATGAATTAAATATTTGCCCTCCTCGACCTAGAGGAGGAGCAGAGTATCCTGCGGTCCATGTAAACAGTTGAGTGTCCTGCTCTGAATATTGAGTTTTCTCTCCGCTACACTCTTTTAATGTATCTAACCATGATGTGATCAGTCCACTGGTATCTGAATGTTGTTGGCTATGCACCTGCAATACTTGTAAACCATCTTGATCGACTGCCATAACAGCGATCTGCTTCTTAAATTCCTGCAATATTTTATATGCTTGGCAGCGCTCTGATGTGCCTACCTCATTCGCATCCGTGAATAATACTTGCGCAAACGCTGTGTCTGCTACCCCACGACGAATATCTAAAATAGTTTTTTGTTGCTCGGCAACATTCTCAAGTACAACTTTTGGTCGAATAGCATGTTCTAATAACAACACTGCTTCCAATTGTTTTTTAAACGCCGCTTTTCGTAATGCAGGTATAGCTGTGTTGCTCAATGAAGATTGACCTGCTTTTTCAAGCATGCGTTTAACTTGCGCAGAGATGGCGCTTACCTCTTTTAATAGCGCTTCCGTTATTTCTACTTTTTTATCAGCGAATTTTTTTAAAATACGAGGATGATTTAATGCCATAGTTGGTTCTTTCTTCATCGCATCACGTAGAAATGTGTAAAGAGATTCTCCTGGCAATAAAAATTCTTCGGGATCTACATCATTCACATCAATCTGGCTAGACACAGGGACAACGCTTATGTTTGGAACCCCAATACCAGCGCCTGGTTCAACTAATGGGATGCGGCTAAGTGCTGCTTGTTGTTTTTGACCTTCTTTAATTTTTCCCCTTACATCCGCAAAACGTTTTTCTCTTTCGTCATTCTCGCCCTTAATTTCAAGCAATATTTTTTTTAACGATCCTTCACGAGTATTCTCATCAGAAGTACTGCGCATCCAATTATCCATCTCATTAGATTTCTCATCTAACAATATTTTTAGATAGTCTCTC
>CAYLHG010000021.1:0-18103 GCA_964383495.1 uncultured Gammaproteobacteria bacterium | reverse complement strand
AGATCTTTGTTACATTGAAGCAACGCGTTTAAAAAATAATGTAGAAGCATTAGAAGAAGCACTGAAGGCGCGCTCTGGTCCATATGATGAACTCTATCAAAAATTGATGGATGAGATAGAGCGGATGCTAGGGTAATATTATCCCCGGCCTCCGATCCGACGTTATGCGTCTCTACGACAGACAATTAAGCCTTATATTTTATCGTCAGCGGCGCATGGTCAGAAAAACGTTTTTCTTTATAAATATCTACATTCACAACGTGATTTTTGAGGTCAGGCGTGATAATTTGATAATCAATTCGCCATCCCACATTTTTAGCATACGCTTGACCACGGTTTGACCACCACGTATATTGATCTTTTTCATGGTTCAATACTCGAAATGCATCTACAAAACCCCATTCATCAAACACTTTATCTAACCAAGCGCGTTCTTCTGGCAAAAAACCGGAATTCTTTTTATTGCCTGATGCATTTTTAATATCAATCACTTTATGCGCAATATTCCAATCACCACATAAGATCATTGATCTTTTTTCACGTAATATCGCTTGCAAAAAATCACCTATCACTTCCATCAACTGATATTTGATAGCTTGTCGCACTTCTCCTGTTGTCCCTGAAGGCATGTACAAAGAGACAACACTCACGCCCTCAAAATCCATGCGCACAAAACGTCCCTCGTTATCAATAATTTCATGCCCAAATCGTGTGTGAATGTGTTTTGGTTTTTCTTTTGCGTATATTGCAACACCACTATATCCTGGCTTTTGCGCATCTGAAAATGCCAAATGATATCCTTCAGGGTGAAAAATAGGATCCGTTAATTCAGCATATTTAACTTTTGTTTCTTGTAGACACATCACATCTGGCGCTTCTTGATGCATCCACTCAAAAAAACCTTTTTTTGCGGCATTGCGGACACTGTTGATGTTTAATGTTGTAACTTTCATACCCATCCTTACTTTCAAGCCTTTAATGAAGGCCTACAGTATAGCATTTAGTGTATACTTTACGTTGGAAGCATAAAAGGAGCCTCTATGCCTACCTCCCAAGAAATATTCTTACAACTTGCCCTTGACTACAATGTCCTACAGTTTGGCGAATTTACACTGAAATCAGGTCGAAAAAGTCCTTACTTTTTTAATGCAGGATTATTTAATACAGGCCACGCGCTTAAAGTACTAGGCGAATGTTATGCGCACACTATTATTGCGAAACAACTTCCTGTTGATATGTTATTTGGCCCTGCTTATAAAGGTATTCCACTCGTTTCCGGCACTGCAGTTGCAATGGCTGCACAAGGGAAAGATTTGCCTTATGCATTTAATCGAAAAGAAATAAAAGATCATGGTGAGGGCGGTACGTTAATAGGCGCACCCTTAAAAGGTAATGTGGTACTGATTGATGACGTGATCACTGCAGGCACTGCTATTCGAGAATCAGTAGCCTTAATTCAAGCAACAGAAGCAACTTTAAGCGGCATTATTGTATTATTTGATCGACAAGAAAAAGTCAATGACGAAGATCCTCTTTCTGCGATACAAACATTAAGCAAACAATTAAACGTGCCTATATATGCGCTAGCTACGTTTACTGATTTATTAGCAATGCTAAAAAACCAAAAAGAACTAGCAGAATATGCGGAAAAAATAGTAGCACGTTAGTTGTTTGGGTAGGATGTCAAAGCGACGCCATCAATACCCCAATAATCGCTAACGGTGCTATGGTGCATACCAAAAAGCGCCACACTTGAAACGCTTTCTTACTTTGTAATCCTAGCGCTTCTTGGGCCAATGCAGGCTTCACTACATAACCTGCGAAAATTGCAAACATCAGTCCGCCTATTGGCAAAAGTATTTTATTCGGCAAACCTGTGGCAATATCAAAAAAATTCTGCCCCCAGAAAGTAATATCTGACCATTGATTAAAAGAGAGTAATACTGCAATTCCCATCAACCATCCCGCCACACCTACTATTATCACCGCTTGTGTACGTGTTTGATGAAACCGTTCATGCAATATTGCCACCAAAGGCTCTGCTAAAGAAATAGAAGATGTCCATACTGCAAACAACAATAATAAGAAAAATGCCATCCCTACTTCTCGCCCAAAAGGCATTTGTCCAAAAGCCATCGGCAACACTTCAAATACTAAACCCGGTCCTGCTTGCGGTGTTAACTCATACGCGAACACTAAAGGAAAAATTGCTAAACCAGCTAGAATAGCAATCGCTGTATCGATTCCTGCAATTTTAAAAATATCCCCTACTACTTTTTCACCTTTCTTTAAATAAGAAGCATAGGTTGCAATACATCCTGCACCTAATGCCAAACTAAAAAAAGCTAAACCCATGGCTGTTAATACTGTGTCTGAATTTACTTTAGAAAAGTCAGGTTTGAATAAAAAGTTGATACTTTGCTGCACATCACCTGCTATCCATGCATATCCCACTAATAATAATAAAATTACGATCAAACCTGGCATCATAATTTTAGACGCACGCTCTAAACCTTTTTCAACACCTAGCGCCACCACGCCCATCGTCATCAGCATAAATACAGTGTGATAAAACAATAATTGTAACGGGCTTGCCATAAAAGCGTCCCACACCGCTTTCACATTTTCTGTATCTATTTCAACAAAAGCACCACTCATTGTTTTGAAAAAATATGCAATGGTCCATCCAGAAACAACGCTATAAAAAGATAACATGAGGATGAGTGCAAACCCACCCCACAAACCTAGCAGCCCCCATCGACGAGACGCTTTTGACGCATGCGCAACCGTTTCCAACGATTCAATGACATTGGCACGACCATAACGCCCCACTAACGTTTCAGCCATCATGATGGGCACACCCATAAATAACACGCACAATAAATAAATGATGATAAATGCGGCACCGCCATTCATTCCTGTCATGAAAGGGAACATCCATATATTACCCAATCCAACTGCGGCGCCACTGGTTGCTAATACAAATCCTAATGCAGACGTCCATTCTTGTGTGCGATCTAATAATGTTTTACGACGTGAAAAAAATTTCATGCGCGCCCTCTTTTTAAAGTAATGAAAGTATATGCGTGAGGATTGTTTTCATCAGCCTCATGCGCTTCTCGTGAAACTTCTTGCCACTCTGCCTCGTTCCACGGAGGGAAAAAAGTATCCCCTTCTACTGCCAAATCAATCGATGTTACATATAATGTGTCTGCCATGGGTAACGCTTGTTCGAATATTTGCGCACCCCCAATGATCATGACTTCTGCAGCATGTGCAGCATCGAGTGCTTCTGGCAAACTACCATATACTGTAGCACCAGGCGCATAATATTGTGTGTTCCGTGAAACTATTAAATTATCGCGGCCAGGCAAGGCACGCCCTAACGAATCAAACGTTTTTCGCCCCATGATAATAGGCTTTCCAAACGTGAGCGATTTAAAATGTTTCAAATCTGCCGGCATGTGCCAAGGCATTTGATTGTCTTTACCAATCACACGATTTTCTGCCATGGCAACAATCAATGCTATCGATTTCATACGGCCACCGGTGCTGAAATGTGTGGATGCGCCTGATACTGACTCAATGCAAAATCTTCAAATTTAAAATCAAAAATATTTTGAGCGGCGGGGTTAAGTGTCATTGTTGGTAAAGGGTAAGGCGTACGTGTTAATTGCAACTTCGCTTGTTCCAAATGATTTTCATATAAATGAGCATCACCTAAAGTATGCACGAATTCACCCGGCTTCAACCCTGTCACTTGCGCAATCATTCTGGTTAACAATGCATATGAAGCGATATTAAAAGGCACACCTAAAAAAATATCTGCACTGCGTTGATACAATTGGCAAGATAATTTTCCTTCAGCCACATAAAACTGCATGAAACAATGGCACGGAGGCAATGCCATTTTCTCAATATCTCCCACATTCCACGCAGATACAATTAAACGGCGCGAATCAGGATTGTGCTTGATTTGATCAATCAATTTTGTGATTTGATCAATCGTGCGCCCATCAGCAGTCGGCCAAGATCGCCATTGGTGCCCATACACAGGCCCTAAATTTCCAGACTCATCAGCCCATTCATCCCAAATACTCACGTTATTTTCTTTTAAATATTGAATATTCGTATCACCTTTTAGAAACCACAGTAATTCATGAACAATCGAACGTAAATGCGTTTTTTTGGTTGTCACCAAAGGAAAGCCTTCACTTAAATCAAAACGCATTTGGTAACCAAAAATACTGCGCGTGCCTGTGCCAGTGCGATCAGCTTTGCGAACGCCGTGGTCCATCACATATTTCATCAAATTTAAGTATTGTTGCATGTTGTACGCTCCTGGCGAGTCATGAAAAAAGCTCCTAATAATATCATGGGCACACATAACCACTGCCCTAACGTAAAACCAAAGGCCAAAAAGCCAAGGTGTGCGTCCGGTTCTCTCAACATTTCAATGCCAAACCTGAACGTGCCATATAATATTAAAAATAAACCGGTTACCGTGCCTGTTGCGCGCGGTTTGCGCGCATAAATCCACAGCAGCACACCTAATACAACACCTTCTAACCCTGCCTCATACAAAGCAGAAGGATGACGAGGCAACGCCCCCGCCGCAGGAAATACCATTCCCCACGGAACATCCGTCACGCGTCCCCACAATTCTCCATTAATAAAATTTCCTAAACGCCCTAGCCCTAGACCAATGGGCACCATTAGCGCTGCCATGTCTGTTAAATCCCACACACATACTTTTTCTTTGCGCGCGTACAACCATGCAGATAATCCTACGCCTAGCATGCCTCCATGAAAAGACATGCCACCGCCCCATATTTCAAATAAATAGAAAGGATGATGGATAAAATAAGACCACTGATAAAATATCACGTACCCTACGCGCCCGCCTAATACAACACCTAACACCATCCACACAAAAATAAAATCATTTAATTGCGCAGCAGTTAGGGGGGCTGTTTTATAGCGAATGCGATAAAGCCCAAGTAAATATGCGCCTATAAACCCCAATAAATACATTAACCCATACCAATGAATGTGTATGGGCCCTAAGGAAAATGCCACAGGATCAATCAATGTTTGCCTCCTAGCCATGCAACGTACCACATATTCGCTGCAACAAAAAATAATAAAACTCCAAACCAACGCTTCAAATGTTCTTGAGGTAAACGATGCGCCCACTTCACGCCTAACGGCGCTACAATCAATGCTGTTGATACTAATGCAGCCACCACAGGCCAATAAACAAAACCTGTTGAAAAAGCGGGCAAATCAGGCGCCCCCCAGCCTTGACGAATATATCCCATTGCGCCTACAAAGCTCGTTGGCACCAAACAAAATGCTGAAACTGCTAATGCTTGCCGCATTGAAACACCTAAACGTGTGAGTAGCGGCATCACAAACACACCGCCACCTAAACCTAACATGGATGCTAGTATGCCCACAATAGGACTAAATACCCATAATAATAGGCGTGAATTAGGTTTCGGCTCTGCTTTCTCAGAAGAGGACGTCAGTATATATTTCACCGCCAATAGCGCTAAAAAAATACCAAAAATAAAACGTAACGCCGTGCCGGAAAGCGCGGTTGAAATAAAGGGCCCAATCAATGCTCCCACGAGCATCCCTGGAGCCACTGCTTTAACAAGATCCCAATGAATGGTTTGATGTTTGCGGTGCGACAAACCGGCAATGAGTGCGTTAAAAGGCACTGCTGCAATTGAGCTGCCTAAAGCAAGGTGCATTGCCAAATCAGAAGAGAGATCATACAATCCAAATAACGTAGACAATGCAGGAATAATAATAATGCCCCCGCCAATGCCAAATAAACCTGACAAAAAATTTGCAAAAAAGCCTATCATCAGGCAAGATAGCAATAACATTAATAGTGACACAGTTCCCTCGTACGCATCCATGGAATTTGTATAGCAATGCCCTCTATTCTATCAGAGTTTCCTACTTCGCTATCAACCCTTCAAATACGCTTGCACCGTTTAGAAAACAAAACGATAGGTGAGATAGCACAGCAAATCCATATGGACTTACCAAAACAGCTTACTACTCATAAAGGCTTGGTTGGCCAGCTGATCGAACATTTGCTCGGTGCCGAAGCGGGCAATCAATCTCAACCTGATTTCATCAGCTTGGGCATTGAACTTAAAACAATTCCTGTAAACGCCGCTGGGCGCCCTCAAGAATCCACTTACGTCTGCACTGTCCCTCTTAACCCTCTTGCTTACCCTACGTTTGAAACATCGGTGGTTTACGCCAAACTTGCTCACGTCCTGTGGGTACCATTATTAACACAAGGAAAATGTGTACACGATTGGCGCATCTTAAAAGCAGTTTTCTGGAAGCCTAATGCAACAGAGCTCCACACACTTCAAACAGATTTTAACGAACTCATGGACATCATCACCTTAGGCGGTCTGGAAGAAGTAACAGCCCGGATGGGGGAAGCGTTACACATCCGCCCTAAAGCGGCGGATGGAAAGCAGCTCACCACTTTTGTGGGCAGAGAGGGGATTGAGGAAAAAACCCTGCCTCGAGGGTTTTACTTGAGGCCAGCATTCACCCAAAATATTTTAAAATGCTTGCAAGCGTGAGCCCTGTATACTACACAGCCTCACTTCCCGAAAAATTCCTCAATCCCTTGTTCCCAGGGATATACAGTAATACTGTCATAACGTTTTGCAAATGGATCTTGGCTCAAACATATGGCCTGTGCCTCAGGCAGGTCTCGAGCAATGCTTTTTAATCCACGCAGTTGTTGCTCCTGCACATGTCGAGTGCTTTTAATTTCAAGTAACAAAAGCGGTTTGCCCGGACGCTCAACAACAAAATCAATCTCAACATCATCTTTGGTGCGAATACGAATATATGAGGCACGGTACTCAGGTTCAGCGGGAACAAATGATAAACAAAGGCACGACCAACCAACAGGTTGGCCCCTCCATGTTTCAATTTACGCGTACTTGATCCTGTCAAGATAAATATCTTATTGGTCGTTTCAATCAAATGATGGACTGTATCAAGCAGTTTGGGAATTTTTTGAACTTCATCAATGATCACGTGTGTGATATGCGCAGGGAGTGCTTCAACAATATTTACTAACGATTGGGCTGTCTAGAAAAAGCTATTTCATGCTCTGGAAGCAATAAATTAATAAACAAAGTATGTTTTTGAAAAAAAGACATATGCCGCAGGCTCGTTGTTTTACCGCACCCACGAGGCCCAAAAAGAAAAAAACTATGTTTTTCATTAAGATGGAGAAGTCTGGTGAACATTTTACCCGACTTTTTTCGCCTTCCTCTCCGAGATTGTACGACATTTTCGGAGTAAAGACAGGAAAATGTACCAACCCAGTACGTTTTGGGCAGCCTGTTGAATTTTTAGTACATCCCCCGTATACTTTACCGTGCGCGTTCCATCCCGATAGGATAATAAAAGGACTCTTATGCCAACCCCAAACCCTTTCTTGCAGCTTTTCGGCCGTTCCCCTATTCGCCCCCTACAAGAGCATATTGATAAAGTATATGCCTGTGCGCAAAGCCTTATTCCTTTTTTTGACGCCGTCTTTGCTAATGATTGGGTAAAAGCGCAACAATCTCAAGCACATATTACTGAATTAGAGCATGAGGCGGATACATTGAAACGCCAATTACGCATGAGCTTGCCACAAGGGCTGTTTTTGCCTGTGCCCCGCACAGATTTACTTGATATGCTTCGCTCTCAAGATAGAATTGCTAACCGTGCCAAAGACATTGCTGGGTTGGTGCTGGGGCGGCGCATGCACATTCCTGCTTCACTGGAAAAAGATTTGAAACATTATTTAGAGCGCAGCATTGCAGCAGCTCAACAAGCGCATTGTGCTATCCACGAGCTTGATAGCTTATTAGAAACAGGTTTTTCCGGCCATGAAATCAACGTGGTGGAAGAAATGATTCAAGAATTGGACGAAATTGAACATCAAACTGATGAAATGGAAATTAAAATTCGTCACGAACTTTTTCTGTTGGAAAAAGATTTGCCGCCCGTCGATGTCATGTTTATGTATAACATAGTAGATTGGATTGGCGATCTTGCCGATCGCTCACAACGCGTTGGCGGCCAACTTCAACTTTTAATTGCAAGGTAAATGTTATGGAACACGGTACGCTATTTTTGATTTTAGCCTGCTCCTTTGGCTTTTTTATGGCTTGGGGTGTGGGTGCAAACGATGTGGCGAATGCCATGGGAACTTCCGTAGGCTCGAAAGCATTATCCATCCGCAATGCTATTATCATTGCAGCTGTTTTTGAATTTGCCGGTGCTTTTTTTGCAGGTGGTGCCGTAACAAGTACTATCAGCGGTGGTATCACAGACGTTTCATACTTTGTTGATCAACCTCAATTATTAATTTACGGCATGCTTGCTTCGCTACTTTCTGCCGGCATATGGCTATTAATCGCCACGCATTTTGGTTGGCCCGTCTCTACTACACATTCTATTGTGGGTGCTATCGTTGGTTTTACTGCGGTGGGTGTGGGCATTGACGCTGTGCAATGGAGCAAAGTGGGCTTTATTGTGATGAGCTGGATCATCTCTCCTTTAATGGGTTTGATTTTTGCCTATGGATTATTTATCAGTGTGCAATTTTTGATTTTCAATGCTAAAAATCCTTTTGCCGCCGCCAAACGCTATGTGCCCGCTTATATTTTTCTCACGGCTTTTTTATTTTTGATGGTTACATTTGTAAAAGGGTTGAAATACGTAGGGTTAGAGCTTTCTTTTGCTCAAAGCACATTGATTTCAGCTGCATTTAGCGCGGTTATCACTGCTATCAGCTCTTATTTTTTGAATCGTATTCAAGCTGACCATGCCGCCGATCGCGAATTTCACTTTGCAAGCGTTGAAAAAGTATTTGCAGTCTTAATGGCTTTCACCGCTTGTGCGATGTCTTTTGCACATGGGTCAAACGACGTTGCAAACGCCGTAGGCCCGCTTGCCGCGGTAATCGGAATTGTGAAACACAATGGTGTTATCGGTGCTACCAGCCTTGCCCCTGCTTGGATTTTATTTCTAGGCGCTGCGGGAATTGTATGTGGATTGGTGATGTATGGGCATAAAGTGATCATTACTATCGGCTCTGGCATTACAGAGCTCACCCCCAGCCGTGGTTTTGCAGCTACACTGGCCGGCGCAGTCACTATGATCCTGGCTTCTGGAACTGGGCTGCCCATTTCAAGCACACACACGCTAGTGGGCGCTATTTTAGGTGTTGGGTTAGCACGCGGTATCGGTGCCATCAATTTGAATATGCTCACAACCATTTTTACTTCTTGGATTGTCACATTGCCTGCAGGGGCGCTGTTTTCTATAGTTACATTTTACATATTTAAATATTCATTCGGATAAACCTATGCGGCAAATTTTTTTATGGTTATGCGTTATCTTCACTGCAGCAGCCCACGCAGATACACTTCATTGCCCTGAGCTCACCGAAATTTCGCGTGTTGACGGAGAATACGCTTGGCAAACTACAAACCCTTTATGGGAAGGTTATTTTGCATTTCCTAAAGTGGGCATAGGACAATCTTCCACAGTAGTCTCTTTTTTAGATGCGCGTTGGGTGCAATTAACAGACTTAAAAAATGCGCCAGGTGTAGTAGAGTGTGATTATGCTGGAAATGCGCCCGGGGAAGTCATCCGTTTTGTGTTGCTCAACGCTCAAAGCAGCCTGAAACCTCATGAATATTCTTGGTCTTGTTCTTTTGCGCCACCTTTTCCGAGCACACAATGTTCCTGCGGCGGGCAACCCTCTCAATGTAATTTTGAGAAATCATGAAAAAATATTTTTCTTTTGTTGATCAGCTTTGCATCCAAGCAGAGTTGTTGTTGCATCTTTCCAGCCGAACTTATGCACCTGGCGCACGCCCCAACCCTGCTGCCCATGTTCCAGACGCTTCTTTATCAGAAAATGAACGCCAACATGTTGTCAGGTTAATGCGCATCAACCACAGCGGCGAAGTGTGCGCGCAAGCGTTGTATTTGGGGCAAGCATTAGTGGCGCGTCATTCTCACACACGAGAGGCACTCAACCAAGCCGCACTGGAGGAAGGTGATCATTTATTATGGTGCCAAACCCGGCTTCAAGAACTGCAAGGACGCACAAGTGTACTCAATCCAGTTTGGTATGTTGGGTCTTTAGTGATTGGAATGGTCGCAGCCAGTTTTGGAGATGCTGTCAGTTTAGGGTTTATTGAGGAAACAGAAAAACAAGTGGAAAAACATTTAGCAGGGCATTTAGCACAACTTCCTGCCCACGACACACCAACGCGCATCATTTTAACTCAAATGTTGGAAGATGAAGCTGCTCATGGGCATCATGCACGTGTTTCTGGTGCACAACCGTTACCCGCTTGGGTGCAACGTGGCATGCATGTAGTGTCGCAAATCATGGTGAAATCGGCAAAGCGAATATAGGTTTATTCCGTGCAGGGAGGGGGCGCATGGGGGTTGGAGGGAGCTCCTCCTCCACTGTTTGTGCTTGATGCTGGCTGTGGCGGTGCTACTCTATGGCGAAAAGTTACTTGAAGTTGGTCAACAGTGGGGGACACTAGCGCTGTATCAATAGCAGCCTTAGTAGGTTCTAGCTTGCTTAAATCAGCAGGCTCGTGTCCTCCCGGCATCATACCCACAGGCGCTTTGATAGTGGCCCGATCCGTTTTACCAAACCATCCTGATATTTTGTCCCAATTTGCAGCACCGAACATCAATCCCCCCAATCCTATTCCGCCGCCTGCCAGCCCACCAAACACCGCTTGCTGTACTCCGGTACCTGGCAACGAAATTTTAGGGACTGCTTCCCACAAAAAAGTAGACGTAAAGAATGAAGTCATAAAACTAAACACCGGCACGATCACTGCTGTCCAAGCAAACGTCCACATGCTTTGAGCTGTAGTCGCCACAAAAGTGCCAAAACCTGAAATCATGGTATTAAAAGCAGCCCCTACGCCTGTTGCACCAAAACCCGCGCCTGCACTCATTGCAAACACTGCAGCAAGTGCCCAGCCAATAATCAAAAATTCAAACACCAGTGCTGCAACGTACAGCGCTGTATTCAATCGGCGGTATACGGTATCCAATGTTTCTTGATCCACCCCAAAGGAAGGTAAAATGCTACGCAACGTATTGCTCAAAGCACGTGCAAAAATGGTAGGGATAGTATCAATGATAAAATGGCAAGCCTTAAACAGTGCCACCGCTACCCATTGAACGCCTTTTGGCTGGGTAGGGATTTGAAACACTTTCGGCATCCAGCTATTCCATGTTGTAATAGCTGGATCTTTATCAGGCGCAGAAAATAAATTGTTTGTTACATCTAATAATGCAGCATACGCATGATTGATCAAGATCACAGGGAACATCAATAATCCGATCAATGTATTTTCGATAGCATCAAAACGTGCTTGTGCGGCAGCACTCCATTGATCATATTCCAGCGCCCATTTGATGGGGAAAAGCAGCATTTTTACAATGCCTTCTGCCACAATACCAGATAACCGCGTACCTGGATTCGTGATGAGAAGAGGTAACTTTAAAGAAAGATTTGCGGCTCGTTTTCCAAACCTTACATACCCAGCGTCAGCAGCACCTACCTCAAAAAAATTATAACGCGATGCTTTATCAAAATTCCAAAACGCTGCAAAATCTGCCGACGGCACTAACAAGCCTGCTTCCCTTAAATATTTTTCGCCTGATAACCCAAAGGGTGGTTGAACAATGGAAGAGGTTAAACCTGTTGCACCTAAGTAATATTTAATTGTAGGGTTTGTGATGAATTTTCGTGCATCGTAACCAAATGTTGCGGCAATACTCGATACAATAGAAATACCACCGCCGATAAAGGCGAACCACGGGTAACCCACACTTATCAACAATGACTTCGCTACCCGCCGAAAAAATTTTAATGGAACAGCATTATTACCACCCTTCAACCCTAAGGCATAATCATGCATTTTATTGATTTCGTCTAACTGCCCTTTTGCTGCGGTGTCAGCAGCAGCTGCTGCTGCTTCCGTGGGCGCGAAAAGCCCGTTTTTACGAAACTCTGTGAAAGTGTTGGTAATATCGTCAGCCAAGGCAAGCTGTTCTGCGTCATTCGTGATAGCAGCTATAGTAGGCCCATGCTTAAATTCTGTTATTGAAGCTGGATTAGTTGCTTTAACCGTAACAGATTTTTCTTCCTTTACTTTTGCATTCACTGCACCTGCAAATCGCATGGCTTGCGCATAATAAGATAAATCAGGAATATTTTGCGTAGTATTGCGTGGTTTGCCAGCGATGGTATAAAAATTGAGATCATCACCTTCTTCCTGCACATATTGAGAAGGGTCTGCTCCATAGCGATATGTATTGTATATAAGATTAGGGTTTGCGTTACACGCTTTCATCCACGCAAGCAAGGCATGGATTTTTTTCATGTCGTCTGCAGAGAAAGTCCCTGTTGTGTTAGGTATAAGTGCTGTGGTTGCAGATGGTGATGTTGCCATATGGGCTCTACCTTACTACGTTTGTTACTTGATTAAATTAAAGCAATCTTTATCGATGACCCACAACCAACATAGCCTCCTGCAGATTTTATGGTGCTCACCTAAGTTAAGATTATACCTATTTCTAAGGTTTTGCAAGGTCTGAAAAATTGATATTTAATATTTTTCAATAGGTTACGATTCCAGCAGACATTTTGTAGAGCTTTTTAACCCCGCGAGGCGAGTTTTGCGTAAGTCCTCTTTATAAAACAAACTCTGCTAAGGTGGTGCTGATCAGTAGATTATCTATTGCTTGGAAGTGGCGATCGAAGCTGCATAGCTTGCAGCCTTGCTGCAAAGTTTGCGCGGCAATCCACAAGTCATTGCTTGGAATCGGTTTTCCTTTTCGACGCAATCCTGCATAAACTCCTGCGTAAAACGCAGCAGTTACCTCATCAACAGAAAAAATGTGAATACGTGGCGTGTCAAGAAAGGCGTTGAGCTCTGTCAAATTTTCTTGAGTGCGCGTTCCTACTGAGAAACCTGAAATTAATTCGCCTAATACAATGCTGCTCATGCCAATGACATCAGCATGTTGCAAGATTTCAAGGACATCCGCATTACCTTGTTTAAAAGCAATATAGGCATTGGTATCTAACAACAATCGGCGCTTCATTTCCATAATCCCTTATCAATTTCTTCAAAGTCTGTACAAGCTTGTTTAAATTCCTCGCTTTGGGCAAGATCCCAAGTCCCTGCTAATGGATCTAAATCATTATAAGTCCGAGAGCGTGGGGGGGCTTTTAAACCTAAACTTTCTTGGAGTAATTGTAAAATCAAGCTGTTAACACTAACCTCTTGAGATGCGGCCTGGGTTTTAAGTTGAGCCATAAGGGGCGGAGCAATGCCACGAAGATGCAGATTGGTAGCCATATTTACCTCCAAATTGATACCATGACATGATACCAATTTAAACCATAAAACAGTACCAGTCAATACTGAGCTGCCTTCTTATCCTCAATTACTCGGCTGGCAGATTAACAAAAAGATTAAGCCGCGATAATGAAAAAGATAAAAAGGTCGTAAAATGGCATCACTTATGCCATAATACGGGGATATTTGGCAACTTCGATGCCAAAAAGAGGGGATTTAATGAACTACACACTCATCCATAGGGCTTTTCACCCCCCTGCACAAAGCTATTTCCTTTTTGGCCCTCGTGGCGTGGGGAAGTCTACGTGGGTAGAAATGCAGTACCCCGAGGCGTTACGCATTGACTTACTCTCGCCGGATGTAGAACGTCAATTATTAGCAAAACCTGAATCATTAAATAACCTTATTAAAGCGTACAAGGGTTCTACCATCATTATTGATGAAGTTCAAAGAGTACCTGCTATTTTAACTGTCATTCACCAATTGATTGAGAAAAACAAAAAATTACAATTTATTTTAACGGGATCTAATGCGCGAAAATTAAAACAAGCAGGCGCAGATTTATTAGGAGGAAGAGCCTTAAAATGTTTTTTGCATCCTTTTATTTATGATGAATTAAAAGAATCATTTTCGATGCATGAAGCATTGCAATATGGTTTAATTCCATTAACCTGGAATGCCCCAGATAAATATGCAATGCTACAATCTTACATCAATTTATATTTGAAAGAAGAAATTCAACAAGAAGGGTTAGTGCGCCGATTAGATGATTTTGCACGTTTTTTAGAGGTTATTTCATTTTCTCATGGCGCTTTGTTAAATATTTCTAACATTGCAAGAGAGTGTGAAGTGAATAGAAAAACAGTCGAAAATTATATTCATATCCTAGAAGATTTATTAATTGGTTACCAATTACCCGTTTTTTCAAAAAAAGCAAAACGTGAATTAATTAAAAGTAATAAATTTTATTTTTTCGATTCAGGAGTTTTCAATACGTTGCGACCTAAGGGATTTTTAGACAAACCAGAAGAAATAGGCGGTGCTGCTTTAGAAGGATTAATCGCACAACAGCTGCGCGCCTGGCTCGATTACCAGTATGCTGGCCATCATCTTTATTTTTGGAGAACAAAAGGCGATGTCGAGGTCGATTTTATTATTTACGGCCCTAGCATATTTCTTGCTATTGAAGTAAAAGCATCCAGACAAATAACACTTAAAGACACGCGCTCCTTGAGAGAATTTAAAAAAGATTACCCGCAAGCAAGCCTTTATATGCTGTATGGAGGAGAGCATGCTTACGTAGAGGGTGAAGTCATTATTATGCCTTGTGAGTTGTTTTTGAAGGAAATGGCGGTGATTCTTCCCCCTCTTGCAGATAGGTAGGCGCTTTGGGGCTGCATAAGGCCAGACACATATTGCGCTCAGCCTATCCTCCCCCGTACAATAGCCTCTACCACAGAGGAGTGATAACCCATGCTTGCCAACCCTGCCCCCATGCGCCGCCAGAGCCTAGCTGTGCAAATAGGCGCCATCCAGGTGGGTGGGAATGCGCCTATTGTGGTTCAATCCATGACAAATACGGACACGGCTGACATTGCTACAACGGTAGCTCAGGTGAAAATGCTGGCAGAAGCAGGCTCCGAGCTCGTGCGCATGACGGTCAATAATGAAGAAGCAGCCAAGGCCATTCCTCATATTCGAGATGCTTTACATAAAGCAGACATTTTTGTGCCCCTGATTGGAGACTTTCACTACAACGGCCACATGCTTCTTAAAAATTACCCTGAATGTGCCAAGGCGCTCGATAAATACCGTATCAACCCTGGCAATGTAGGGTTTGGTCAAAAAAGAGATAAACAGTTTGCAGAAATGATTGAAGTAGCATTGCTACATGAGAAACCTGTTCGTATCGGTGTGAATTGGGGAAGTTTAGATCAAGCAGTGTTGGCTGATTTATTAGATAAGAATGCCAGACTTTCACAACCTCGGCCTTTAGGTGAAATCACACAAGAAGCGTTGATCACTTCCGCACTGCAAAGTGCTGAATATGCGGTGTCACTTGGCATGCCGCGCAATCGCATTATTTTGGCCTGCAAAGTGAGCTCTCCTCCCGATCTCATTGCTGTCTACCAATCGCTTGCAGCATCATGTGATTATGCATTACATCTTGGTTTAACAGAAGCAGGGATGGGTGATAAAGGCGCTGTGGCAACAACTGCTGCATTAGCTGTATTATTGCAGCAAGGCATTGGCGATACAATTCGTGCTTCACTCACGCCTCGCCCTGGTGAATCGCGCGTACGTGAAGTACTGGTGTGCCAAGAAATTTTACAAGCACTGCATTTACGTAGTTTTGCACCCAGTATCACTGCTTGCCCTGGTTGCGGGCGCACCACCAGCACTTATTTTCAACAACTCACCGAAGAAATTCAACAATACACACGCGAACGTATGCCACAGTGGGCGTTACACTATAAAGGCGTTGAACATTTGAAAGTTGCTGTGATGGGTTGTATTGTAAATGGCCCAGGCGAAAGTAAACATGCTGATATTGGCATTAGTTTACCGGGTACAGGCGAGTCCCCTGTTGCACCTGTTTTTATGAATGGCGAAAAAGCAATGACGTTGCGTGGCGACAACATTGCCGCGGAGTTCAAAGAGATTTTGGAAAAATATGTTGCGGAGCGATTTGCATGACAACTACCCCTTTTACGATTATTCTTGCCAGTGGCAACAAAGGAAAATTACGCGAATTTTCAGATATTTTTTCTTCTTTAAATATTCAACTTAAACCTCAATCAGATTGGAATGTTTCGCCGGTAGAAGAAACAGGATTAACATTTATTGAAAATGCATTGATTAAAGCACGTCATGCAAGCCTGGAAACAGGGTTGCCTGCTTTAGCAGATGATTCTGGTTTAGTGGTCGATGCATTAGGCGGGCAGCCCGGTATTCGTTCTGCACGTTTTGCAGGAGAACACGCAAGTGAACAAGCGTACACACAAAAATTATTAGAAGTGATGAAAGATGTGCCGGCCTCAGAGCGCACGGCACGTTTTATTTGTGTATTAGCTTTTTTGCAACATCCAGAGGATCCCACACCGATTATCACACAAGCCGTGTGGGAAGGCAGCATCTTAACAGAACGCCGAGGAAGCGGCGGGTTTGGATATGACCCAGTGTTTTTTGTTCCTGAAGAAAATTGTTCTGCTTCAGAATTAAACAGCCAGCGTAAACATGAACTATCGCATCGTGGACGCGCAGCACAATTAATGCTGAAAGAACTTCAAATTCTTCGTAGAAACGCATAATATGCGTATGCACGATCATCAACAAATACCTCTCTCATTATACATTCATCTCCCTTGGTGTTTACAAAAATGCCCTTATTGTGATTTTAATTCCTATGGAATCACCCAGCATCCTATGCAAGAAAAAGATTACGCTGCTGCATTAATCAAAGATTTCACAGAAACACTCCCACTGATTTGGGGGCGCCGTTTAGTCAGTATTTTTTTTGGGGGCGGCACACCCAGCTTATTTTCTGCCGAGACAGTTGAGTCCATATTAACAGACATCCAAACTTTATTACCCTTTAGCAAAGAACATATTGAAATTACATTGGAAGCAAATCCTGGTACATTTGAATATGAAAAATTCAGTGATTTTAAAAAAGCAGGCATTAACCGCATTTCATTAGGTGTCCAAAGCTTTGATGATGCACAACTCAAAAAATTAGGACGCATTCATTCTTCATCTAATGCAAAAGAAGCTGCAAAAGCATTGCGCGATTTACAATTTAATTTCAACATTGATTTAATGTACGGATTGCCTTACCAAACAACAGAACAAGCATTATCTGATCTTGAAACCGCCTTGCAATGTTCACCCAAACATTTATCTTGGTACCATTTAACCATGGAACCCAATACCGTTTTTTACCAAAACCCACCCAAGGGGTTACCAGTGGATGATATAGTCGCTGACATTGAGCAAGCGGGCCGAAATTATTTACAATCTCAAGGATATTCTCGGTACGAAATTTCTGCGTACGCATTGCGGGGTTTCGAATCTATTCACAATACGAATTATTGGACGTTTGGCGATTATATTGGCATTGGTGCAGGAGCACACGGAAAAATCACAGACATGTCTTCTGGCATTATCACACGGTATACAAAACAAAAAACGCCTGCTAATTATTTAAACCCTAACATGCCTTTTATAAGTAATAGTCGCATATTAACTGAGGAAGAATTACCCTTAGAATTTATGATGAATGCACTTCGTTTGCAGCAAGGATTCGATATCAATGATTTTGAAATGCGCACACGGCTTCCTCGTCGTATATTAACGCCCGCTTTTATGAAAGCAGTTGACAATAATTTACTGATCGTTAATGGTGACCATGTCATTCCCACAGAAAAAGGGCTTTCTTTTTTAAATGAATTACTGGGGTATTTTTAACACTGGAGCTGTCAAAAGTTCACACTCAATCGACTCATTGGCTCAATTTTGCTACGGATTGAGTTAACCCATCGGTAGTATTAGCATCAATTAGGTGAACTCTTACTAGACGCCCCATTTCCTACAACTTCTGCTGGTTTTATTTCTTGAGATTGAAAAAGATGCTGCTCGCATAA
>CAYLHG010000020.1:0-21578 GCA_964383495.1 uncultured Gammaproteobacteria bacterium | reverse complement strand
GCGATGAATTTAAGCGTGAAGCGAAGTATTGTCTTAGTTTATCCTCACCCTTCTGTAGATCATCTGTTCTATCTTTCTCGCATAAGTTGATCATGGTAAGATCGCTCCCGCTCCCTCGCTCAGGATTTCCAAATATTTTTGATACACGTAGATTTTATTTCGAGCCTTCCCTGTAATTTCCCTTACAATTTCGATATCCTGCAGATAACGCAACGCTTTAAGAATAGTTGGTAACGAAATATCGCAATGTTGAACCAATATTCTTGCATCCGTGACAGGATTTTTTTGCATGTAATTATGGATAATCAACACAGAAGCAGATGCCCTTCCTTTCGCCTCTACTTTCTTCCTATCTTCTGAAAATAATTTCAAAACCCTTTGCGCAGTATCCACCGCCTGGTCCGCTGTTTCAATAACGCCCTTCAAAAAGAATTGAATCCATTCCTCCCAATCTCCTGTTTCACGTACAAGCTGCAAATGATCATAATAAGATTGTCGATGCGTTTTAAAATATAAACTAAGATAAAGCATTGGCTTTCGCATAATACCTTCCACACACAAAATAAATGTGATCAATAAACGCCCTAACCGACCATTGCCATCTAAAAAAGGGTGTATTGTTTCAAATTGAAGATGTGCGAGCGCTGCTTTGATTAAGGCTGGCAAAGGTACAGTATCATCATGCAAGAAGATTTCCATTGCACCTAATAATTCCATCACCCTTTCTGGTGGAGGCGGTACAAACTTTGCATTTCCCGGACGCGTACCCCCAATCCAGTTTTGAGAACGGCGAAATTCACCTGGCTGCTTTGAGCTTCCTCGACCTTTGCTTAACAGCATTTTATGCATTTCACAAATAAGACGTAGTGATAATGGAAATCCATCTTGTATTCGCTGTAGGCCATGCTCCATCGCTGCTACATAATTTGAAACTTCAACAACATCCTGATTTGGCACTCCAGGTACCTCGTGATTTTCATACAATAGCAGGTCCGAAAGAGATGACTGAGTACCCTCTATTTGCGAAGATAACACAGCCTCCTTTCTGATGTACATGTACAGAAACAACGAGGGATCGGGCAAAATAGCGCTTAAACCATCCAGACGCCCTAAGGCCACATTAGCCTTATCTAGCAAAGGGTAGATTTTACCCATCTCAATCATGGGGGTGGGAGGCAAGGGCTTTGGAACATAGGCATAGTATGTCTCACTCCCTATCGAATGTTTGATCTGCTCCCCTAATCGGTCTGGAAATACCGCCATGTTGCCTCCCATAATAAAGAAAAAGGTGTTTTTCTTTAATAAGAAATATTCTAGCTAAAAGATCTTTATTAAGCAATAGCTTTAATAAAGAAAATGGCACTTTTCTTTATTATAAAATATTTATGCGTTGCCTCCTTTCTCTCCAGGGGGCATTTTTGGGGGCTTATCAAAAAATAATAAATATCAATAAATTACTATAACAATTCAATTCCCGCCGCCCCATAGAATTCTAATCCAACGGAATCCAATACTATCCACCCGAAGACCTCTAATTTATTTTATGCTGGTACTAAAAAGGGAGGGTTTACATGCCTTTTAGGCTTTAACTTGCGATCTTGGTTAGCTTGATCTGCATTAAGAAGCGCGATAAGATCCAAGTAATCTAAAGAGCGAGTGAAATTTTTATGGGTGGCACCTTCAGCAAATCAAACAACGAGGAAAATCTTCCCCAATCCTCAAAACAAGTAACATCTGCCCCCGTTACACATCTTAAAAAAACTGTGTTGAAGAAGGTTCAGGAAGAAAATTTCCTTTTAAGAAAAACTAATTCTGGCCAGGTGGAATCTATACCATTACCCGATGATGATTATGCTGATTATCTAAACTACGCTCCTTTTGTAGGAACAATCTATGATTCTGAAAAAAATCCCCTAGGGATGGCATGCCTATTAGAAGATGGAACTCTTTGTACAGCGATGCACGTTGTTTGCGATGCAAAGGCGTTGGAGCAAGGATTCTCATTCGAAGAAAGTTATCATCCGCTGAGTAGCCTATCTGTCCTACTTACAAAAAACGATGCTCCACTTATATGGTGCAAAATTACTGATTTAATTGAAGATGGATCCTCCTTCTACGGGAATAAGCTAGGAAATTATGATCTGGCTATTTTAAAATTAAATAACCCTCCTAATAAGTTATTATCGGGAGAAAGTGAATTTAAAGGGTTCAAGTTAGATGATTTTAATCACTGGGGAACACCCTATGTGAGCGACCCCAAAAACACTGTGGCCATTTCTGGCCCAGTTTTACACCAAAATCAACATGAGCAAAACATAGCTTGTCGCTATTTTTCTAAATCCAGTAATTCAGCGGGGAATAGCAGTAATTATGACTATTCTGCCACGAGCGCCCACCCAAGCACGTTTGGTTTTTCTGGGATGGCCATGGTAGGGCCTGTGGAAAATGAAATGGTGTTGTATAGCATGAACTCTCACAGAGACAAAATAGATGGTTATCAAGTTGGGGTGAAAATTTCGGAATATCTGCACAATAAAAAGATTTATGGCGCCGATCAGGATTTTCTAGTCCATCGTGAAAATATTTTGTTGTTTGCAGAGTATCACGCATTGAAGCGTGTAAATTCTGATAAAAAAGCAATCAGGACTTTTTTAAATAAATTAAAAGAAAAATCAAAAAAATATCATCTTGATACTGAGACAGATATTATTCCCTTACAATATCACCCATTGGATCGTAGCATAGAGTTTTCTGATGATCATCAATATCAACATATTTCTATTTCAGCGTGGCCTGGCAAATCATATTTTTATCCTTTTATCGGTAACAACCGGCAACATAAGGTATTGAATGCATTACAAGACTCTGTCAATACAATAATGCTTTTGTATTGTCAGGAACAGGGAATAAACCCGATGACTTTAAAATACCGCAATCCAGTCATTAGTTTAGGGTTTAATATAGGATTGGCATCGGATAATAAAACCAAACTTTCTCATGTAAGAATTGAGGGATTCCCAGGGGAGCCTTTTCATATCTTCCCAGTTAACCCAGCCGATAGAAATGAGATGAAAAATGCGATTGTGATTGACGCAGATGGATTCCTACCAAAAGAGGTGGGCAATATTCAGTATACCTCCCCTGCCAAGACGAATAATAATAAAAAAGCAAAAAATTAGCGGTATTTCTATGGCTTATCGAAAAACCACAAGGAAGGTGATTGACGCCTCTGTTTAAAAAAACGGGCCTTTAGGCCCTATTTTTTAATTCACAGAAAGTGGGATTGAAACCACGGAGCGGGTTTGTTTCAGCACATCCATCATTAAATCCAATAATTAATCGCCACAAAAACGGTATTGGATTTTAGATTAATCTGACCTTCACCGTTAGCGTCAAATAAATCATAGACCGTAGGTATATTTAGATTGATAGCATCTCCATAATCCACAAAATTATATTCTGCACGCAGTGACCAATGCTGCATAAAAGCCCATTCCACACCGCCACCTATTAGCCAACCCGCTGCAGTAGTAGTATTGGAATAATGATCACCCCCTTCATTTTGGTATGTCAACCCCAGGTTAGCAAAGCTTGCTCCAGCTGTTAAATAAGGAAGGAAAATGCTTTTATTCCAATTCAGAGCACGAGCCACTCGGCCCTTAATAGAGGTTTGCGTCTGGTTTCTAAATGTGAAGCTATCATTAACATCAGGATTGAATTCACTCTTACAACTAGATGTATGTTTTTGATTAGTGTTAAAGGTAGTATTAGCTTCTATGCCGGCTACAAATGAATGAGTAAATTGATACGTATAACCCAATTGTATTCCAGGGGAGAAAGTTGAAAAATCTGAACTCATATTGCAAGTTCCACTGGGACTGATAAAACCTAATTGTTGTGAAGTTAATTGGGCATTGTTAAAAACAACCCCCGCATTCACACCAGCATAAAATCCAGTCCAATTGTTACTATCAGCATGAGCTATCCCAACCATACCCATTATTGCAATTACCACACACTTAGCCACTAGCCAACATTTTTTCATGACGCTATTACCGTTAAAGGATTAGAAGTGACACCATCTTTTGTGCCGACGATAGTGCAGGAACCACTTTTACCCTGCATTTTCAGATATTGTTGGGTCTGGGTCTGCCCAAGTTCGCAAGTGACACTGCCTGTCCGTCCAGTGACGGAATAAACGGTAGGACCTGAACCTGGCACTGGCAAATCTCCCAGGATAATGGGTCTGCCACAACAAACAACAGCAGGATTCAAGATAGGCGATCCATTAACTGTAGCTGGTATATTAACGGAGGAAGGGTAGCCTAGAAAATCTAATTGCACAAACGTAGGCGAGCCAACCGGTAGATAAGAGATTGTATAATTTGGTGTTCTTCCCGTAAATGTGACAGAATCAAAGGTACCTGTAATCCCCGACGAAGTGAGTAGGGTGTATTGTCCAGGCACAGCAGTTGAATCAAGGTTGATTTCCAGAATCCCTGCTAACGTTGCAGGCCCAGTGACGATAACTGAAGATGTGCCACCGGGATCGATGTTGGTATGGACAAGGCTTCCGAGGCTACCGCCACCTGCTGCATTTAGAATCAATCCACCCAGATTGAGCGTTCCTCCAGCGTCTGGAGAGATCGTTCCGGAATTCACAAAAACATCTCCGGTCAAGGTCCCCGTCCCACTGAGCATACCTCTTTTCGAGCTAACATCGAATCTACATACGAAAACAGATGCCTCCTCGATCACGCCATTTACTTTGAAATTAGTATCATTGATTGTGATAGCCCCTTGATAATCGGTTGTTCCGTTATAAATGACGGTCCCATTTCCTCTAACAAATATAACCGTTCCTCCTGCGCCGAAATTGGTGTCATCCGTAAACGCAACTTGATCGCCAAGTGTCAAAATATCATCCGCATCTTCCGCCATTAATGTGAGAGAAGAATTCGAGCGCAGAAAAATACTATTTCCCAATGCCGATCCATCTAAACCGTCTGAGCCTCCGGGGGCGCCAGTGCCATGGCTCCCACTTTGTGTCGTATTGTTGGACGTATTAAAGGTAGTTGGAACACCTGAAAGTGCTTGTATAGTGAAATTCAAACCGCTGTCCACAAAGATAGCGCCTCCGAGACCACTTCCCCCACCACCGCCTCCGCCGCCTGAGCCCGACTCGGCAGTATTCGCGCCAAATCCCCCAGATCCTCCTCCAAGATTTCCTACATCCGATCCGCCCATAGCAGTGGGACCATTGGAAGGCCCGCCGCCACCACCCCCACCTCCGCCAAATGAATCGCCGCCTGTCGCCGGTGTTATACTTGATATGTTAACGCCTCCACCGCCGCCGCCACCACCAACCCCACCCGAGCCACCTTGGACAGTGTAATTGCTATCAGAAGCACCGGCGCCAGCAGCACCACCACCACCTCCACCATAGCCGCCATTCCCAGATGAACCGTCAACCTCGTTTGAAGTAAACGTGACAACAATTGCGCCACCGCCACCGCCAGCACCATCCCCCCCGTTACCTCCCGAAGGTACGGCATCATCGAACGCTTTGAGTGTGACAGTAGTGTCTTGAACCTCTGTTTTACTCAGTCTAACTTTTCCTTCCATAGTTTTGGAAGATCTGACACTCAGCTCACGTAGTACTTCGTTAACTGATTTGCCTTCTTGTTTTTTTATTGATCCCTGTGTAGGTATTTCCCGCGGCGGTATAGAGCCTTGAGGCTGCAATCCATTTGATCCGCCAGCGCCTCCACCTCCGCCTCCACCAGATACTGTACCCGATCCACCACCTCCGCCTCCCGCATTATTTCCTCCAATATTACCACCTCCGCCAGAACCTGCAGTGCTAGGACTAAGACCATAACCGTTTCCATCCATTCCTACTGCCTGATCCGATCCCCCACTCCCCAGATTATTGATCGTTCCTATCGTCGCGCGTGATCCCCAACCTCCGCCGCCACCGCCACCACCACTCTCAGGGGACAAATCTGACAGTGTAACATTCCCGCCATCACCACCAAAACCTCCTCCGCCAGCACCGCCCGTGATACCAGAAGTGGTGATAGAACCTCCATTTCCGCTAAAGCCGCCACCGCCACCTCCTCCTTCATAGCCTGTAGAAAGAGAGGGTGAATAGCTTCCACCATTTCCACCAACGGCAGAGCAGTCATCAATTGACACATTCATTAAGGTGACTGAAGGGTTCGAACCATATAAAAAAGATTGAGGCACATAAATGGCTCCTCCGGCACCTAAGCCGCCACCACCGCCCGAAATTCCGTCCCCACCATCCCCTCCTTTTGCAGTCAGGTTTTGAAAGTTCATATTTTGGATCGTCACATTTCCTATTGGGATGAAAAATCCGCTGTAAGCACCACTATTACCATCAATGGTGACTGTAGGAATAGAACCTGGATTGCCAATGGTAATATTCACAGGATTTGAGGAATTGTTAATAACCGGCAAGATTCCATTAAGCTGAATAGTCATCGAGAAGTCAAAAAGAATCGCGTAATCATCGGGTATGGTATTTAGGGATTGATTCATTGTATTCAAGCAATATCGCAGATCACCGGGATCCCCGATATCACCCGGATTATTATCTGAGCTTAATGTTACATTGCAAGTTGTTAAAGCATGCGCAGACTGTGAGACGAAAAAAAGAATAATCCAATACTTGAACTTGTCCATAAGAAACCTTAAATTCCATTTTTCATCATAATACTGCTAAAAAACAAATTACACAATACCATGGGTGCTCAAACCTCTTTGAGTTTCTACCTAAACCAGTTAGGTTCTATGCACTTCCACGTAAATCCAGCCAACTCCTGCACTGATGTCACAGTAAAAATTGGTCGAGCAAATAAAAGAGGCAATATTTTCATAGCACTTTCTGATAATTTTTTATTCATGCCGCTTATTTTCAGAATATCCTGCTCACGTAACACGGTAACAACGGAATGTGATTGGCATTGTCCTAATTGGCGTCATGTAGTAATAGTAATCTTAAATCATGTTGATGAAAAAAATGAAAATAAAGCAAAACTTTTAAGAATCATTAATCAAAAAGCATCGCGAATTGCAAGGCTGGAATTGATACCAATGGGTTTAGAGCATTAAATTGTACTCGTCGCAATCCAGGGGTACTCAAAAGCACAAAATAACTTAGGCTTGATGTATTGGAATGGCAATGTGTTCGTTTTTTTTCGGGGCCGTCTTGCATGCATTTTCTCCTGTATATGTCCAGCCAAGCAGTACCCATCGCTAATGAAGATGCGAACTATGTAAATTCCAGTTGTTGAAAATTGATGACAAATTTATTTAATAGGAATTATTTCGATTGTTTAGGTATGATATAAACTTCTGGCTCAGAAACAAGGACGCTTGGATGACGCTGCTGTTGATACATCCAGAAAGTACCTGCATCCGTTTTGGAGGACTCTGCTGGCAGTGGCGGTGTGTAATCAGCAGGGAAAAATACTTTTCCTAAATTTGTACCAGCTTGGTCAAATACCCATTCAGCAGGCTTGTTTAAATATTGGTAAGCGGTTGCGACCCATTCAGCAGTTTTTGCGCTGCCGGCGATATTCATGCGATGCTCTTCACGATCATTTTTAAAATCTTCAAAACTAAATCGTTCCCAAAAAGACATTTGATCATACCTTGCTTCATTATCACGAATAAATTTTTCAATTTCAGGTATTTCATGATAATCACTCAAGCCTGGATGCTCTAAATAATAGTTGCCCATCATGACCATGCCCTGCGTCAAAATATATAAAGGAAGTGGCATGACAGCGCCCAATCCTAAGTCTGTCGTGAACTCTGATCCTGCCGTGGTCATTGCATCTTTAAACGCATGAGGATCACCTTGTCGAACACCGTACTCGTAAGAAAAATTAAGAAGAAAGAGTTTTGAATTTAATGACGCATTCACTAATTTGGAACCAGCCACACCCGCCAAGCTTTTGTCAAAAAAATGTATCCCTGCTTCGGAAGCAGAATTAAAAAGATACATGCCAGCCAAACCGGGCCCATACATGGGCGATGATGTTTCACCATTTTCTCCACCAGGTAATGGCTCTGGTGATAAAGGTGTGACGATAATAGTTTTACTGTCAGGAACTTCTGTAAAACTAAAAGGCAATGCTTCATCAATATATAGTTGTGAGGTTTCATTATTTTCTTGTATCACTGTGATTTGATGAGACGAATGTAATGTTCCTTGCGGAGGTTTTTCATCTTGAACAACTGGAAGTTCATCAGACTCACTTTGATCAGAGGGCATGGGCTCTAACCATAAATCAGGTTGTGGAATGGGTTGTTGTTTGGGATCGTTTTTTGGCATAAAATCGCTTACGTCATAAGCACGCATATCAAGGCTTTCTTTAAAATCAGACAATACACGGGTTACTTGATTCAAGTCTGTGTTTAAATTTCCTGTGACTTGGCTTGGATCGATTTGGTAACCATTAGCACCTGATACTGTTGCTAAATGTTCAACTTCTTTATGTTCACGGGTCCTGATAGTCGTAAATAAAGGCGTTAAAAGTTTAGGTTTATCCTGCTGACCTTCAGGCAATGGCTCTGCGAGTGCATTATCTTGCGCGGAACTTGGTTCTTGTGGCATAAATTGTTTTACATTGGTGCTGATACTGTATCCACTTGCTTCGTGTGTATCGATGACAGAGGTTGCATTTATTTTTGCTTGCAATAAATTTTCACCATCGGAGGTTAGGAGTCCACCTGTTAGATTGACTTCATTTGATTTAAATTGACAATCAGGATCTGTGTTGATGCCTTGTTTAACATGTAAAGTAGCTTTTTCGCCGGTGGTTCTGTCCTGACTGCTCATCTGATTCGCTGATACATTGCCAGAAGTGCTGGCACTGTAACCTTCTGTATGAAAATCATGTTCATTTTGACGTGTAATAATGTCAATGACATCAGCGCGACCTTTAATTCTGTCAGTCTCTATACTGCTTCCGTCTAATACCATTTTATCAACATCAAGCTCAAGCGTTCCACCTATTTTTCCATGCGCATGCTGATGCGTGGTCGACCGGGAAGAGGTGTTTTGTTCACTATATCCTCCATCAACGTTCCCAGTTAAGTTCACGCCAACAGTGATTGTTTGATCTTTGCTTTCGTAGCTTGAATTTAGTTCGACCCCCCTATGAATATATTGTTTCGCTTTGATATATGCATTACCAGACACATTATAATTGACGCCCATTAATTCAAGATTATCGTTTGTAATCATGATCATTTCACCACATTGCCAATTGCTTCCACTCGCTGTTTGAAATTTCATCGTTTCATTATGAAACCCAACACTGATGGCCACTCTCGGGTTGAAGCCTTGCTCGTTACCTCCTAAACCTGTATGGCCCATCAAGGTATCCAGGCTGCCATTCTGATAAATTTCTTGTCCCAAATTATAGGCGGATGCAGCGGCATTGGCGCCTGCCAACGCATGCCCTTCCACACTGTTTTGCCCCCCTTGTGTTAATTGCGACACGTCACGAAGACTGGGATCAAATTGTGTAAGATCTGATCCTGATGGCTTATTGGAAAGCATACGAATCAGTTCGGCGGCGGTGCCAGTGAGAGCGAACGAAACCGATGAAGTTTGTCGACTATGATTTAATATGGAAACTCCATATTTAATTTTAGAATTTAACGCTTGATTGATAAACTTTTTACTGATCACATTGACGCCCGTGCCTTCGATACCTCCTTCCAGCGAAACTAATTGTGTTTCGTGTTTATCAACCAATAATACACCTTCCGAAAATTCATCTTTTATTTTTTCAGATTTTGTGGTGATCAACCCGCCCAAGGTTGTACGCTTTTTACGTGTCTCCTGTATACCGATGGCTTCCATCATTTTAATCGGCCCTTTAGCGGTCACATAGTTTCCGTCTGGGGCAATAAGATTTGTCGCTGTTAGTCGAACATCGCCTTCGGGTGATATAAAAACATTCTTCAATCCTAAAAATTCGTTCTTCCCTATTTGGGTGTCATAAGAGACTTCTTTCTTTTTATTAAAAAATCCACCTGAAACAGTTTCATCTGATTTGTAATAATGGCTATCATGTTTTACAATAATACCGCGCACCCCTCGAATGACATTGGTTCCGCCACTGAGAACAGAAGAATGCCTAAAATTGACTTTATTATCAGCACTGATATACGCGCCTACCCCTTCATAACCTTCACCTTTTCCGCCAATGATGCGGGTTGGTTTAAATTCAACTTCTCTACCATATCGCCCATGATAGAATCTTCTGGTATTTTCTGCATTGACATCGTGAGCTGCGGTGACTTGAGCATAATTCGTTCCTTCCACATTAACACCACGCATATTAACATCATGCGCAGCATGAACGATGGTATTGGTCGATTTGATATCGTGATTAATCTCAACATTCCCTTCATTGGCAATTAACTGAATATTACGCGTGCTATTTAGTTTCCCTGCGACTGTGATGCTGTCCGCTTCGACTGCAATGGTGATTATTTTATTAAATTCCTGCAACTTTTGCTCACCTGTTGTTTTAATAGCAAGGCTTTCAGTCGGTTTGAAGTGTTTATATACCCCTTGAGACTGAATAGCATCATTTGCATTAACGCCCTCTGCTTCCAAGTAAACACGGGCGGTGACGACAGATCCGGGCGTCACTTTTTTAGCAATTAATTGAACTCCACCATCTCCGTGCATATGCGATCGATGAAGTGCAGTAATTTCTTTATGGGCTTCCAAAGTGTTTTCTCCAGAAAAATTCACACGCGAATTATTTTTAATATTATTCGCTATTGCTGTAGAATTCTTATATTGGAGGTTCATATTTCCATAAACCAAATCATTTTTAACATTCGTGCGTGTATCCTCCTTACTTGTATTACCTAAAAAAGAGGCGGTGTTGGCCTCAATGGTTGATTCTTTATATTTTTCTTTACCCTGACCTTGAATGATATCCGCTTTGTAAAAGCTATTATCAACATTTTTTTCTGACGCTTTTCCGGACTCATGCTTACCATTGATATCCAATATCGAATTGTTTTCTAAATTTAATTTCCCAGCTTTTTGATTATAATCTCCTTCAATAATATTTGAAGCATTATTTTCTGAAAAAATGCCGCCTTGTTGATTTAAAGTGCCAATACGATTGCCATGTGTGTCATTATAATTAACCTGTGCAGCATCACCTATGATGTCCAACTCTTTAATTGAAGATTTTGCACCACCTGAAATTGAAAACTTCCCTTCTACATCTGTTTTATCAGCATTATAATCATACTGTGGAGGCTTATCATTGCTGGGAGTCGGATTGTTTGGTTTATTTTCTGGTGGTTTATCTTGCTGATCAGATTGAACCTCTTTTTTCTTGATAGGTGAATCGACCTGTTGCCCATTGGTGAGTGAAAAATCCCCTTCTTTTCCGACATGATGGAAATTCATATGGCTTAAAAGAGCTTCTTGTGTATCGTTTATAAGCGCCAGTCGTCCGTTTTGATCAAATGTATTGGATTGTATATTAGATCGGTGGGTTTCGATATTACTATCATTCGTTTGCATTAAATGCTTTGTTTGAACTTCAATTTTTTTATCTTTTAATTTTGCGGCTAATTTGACACTTTCACCGCCAGCGACAGCAACATCAACGCCCACATTCCCACCTAATTCAGCTTGTTCGCCGCCGATCAGGGTGACCTTACCATCGCCCATTAAATTCGCTTTCTGTGTTGTTTCAGCTTTTTTGTCGGCAGAAAAAAGGTTAGATCCCGTGTATTGCCCATCGCTTGCATTATTGATAATGTTTTTTGCAAAAGATTTTGAATTGTTGGCATGTAAGGCATCGTTAAATTGTAGATCACCGGTAAATTGAGCAGTTGTGTCTGTTTGATGGGTTTCTCCACTGAATGCCCCTTTCCCGCCTCCAACAATGGCATTTGTATACGATTGTTTCCCACGTAAATTCATATCATCAGTAGCAATATGTTTGCTATCATCAACGTCGACAATGGCTTCACATTGGGATTGATGTGTTTTAGTCCTTAATTCTGATTTTTTAGACAGGATTAAGTTTCCATTATTCTGATTATAAGTATCAACATTCACCCTAGAATTTTCTTGAGTATATGTGCCACCATGTTGTTCGACAGCATTTATATTAACATTAAACGCATTCATGATCCGTAGCGCAGATCCATTTGACATTAATTCATACCCACCAATTTGCACATTATCCACATTCTCGATAACAAACTTTCCTTTATTTTTTACAAGATTTGCATCGTAAATCTTGGGTGCTTCAGACTGTTCCTTCGGCGGAGAATTAGCTTGACCGTCATCGGATGGCGGATTACTCGCAGACGGGGGATTATTGGCAGGTGGCATATTTGTGCTACTTTCTGCGGGTTTTTTATTGGAAGTGAGTGTAAATGCTGCATTCTCATGAATATCATGTGTATTGTCGATAACAACCTTCACAGATTCCTTTGTCATCCCTGCATCTTTAATTAACTTAATAATGCCAGCCTGATCTAAATTCTTTACCCTTATATCTGCTTGTTTGGTACTGATCATCGAGTGTTCAAGTTGTTGAAGGGTTTCAACAGCTATTTGCAGATCCATATTTTCGATATCTGCATCCAGCATCAAATAATTCCCTTCAAATGCAAGGTGATTACCCGCATAAATGCCACCCGCATATTGGAAATAAGATTTACTTGTGGTTCGGTGCGAGGCGCTCACATGATTGACATCAATGCCGATGGCATTGGTGTAAGTTGCGCCTGCCATCATGGTTAACCCGGGGCCACGCAACCCAATCAGACTGTCTTGAGTCAAACGCGGCATAGGTGTCAGTAAAACTGCAATATCAATTAAATCAGTAAAGGTTCCATTATAGTCTCGACTTAAACCTTGTGACAATGCAGTTGTTGAAAAGAATTTCGCACTGTCTTTCTTGTATACATCATTGATCAGGTTCGCCATGGTGACACAAGAAACGGCACTCATGACGGCATCTTTAATCCCTACTAAAAATGGAATGACATCTCGCACATTTAATTCATTGGTGCTCATTAATTCTTTAATTTTGTCTGATTGTTTGATTAAATTTGGCATATTCATGGCCAAGGTAACCAAACTAGAAATCAGTGCGATAGGCACTCTATAAGCAGGGAATAGGAACTTTAAACCTTCAATTAATGCTGTAACCGCCTTGCCACTTATTAACTCTTGGACAAATTCGGTAAATTCACCATTTTTTGAGCCCCTGATGATCTGAAGTAATTCTTTGATGTCAACTGTATTAAGACCAACATCTAATGCAAGAAAAGCGTTCTCAGAAATACCGTGAAATGCTGTTCTCATACCTGCGTTCATGGAAGCTAAGGCGCAAATCCTGACGTGTCTACGTGCATGAAGTGCGCCCATCACATTTAAAACAGCAGGTGAAACAATATCAATGTTCTTCCCAGAAATGTGTGGATAATAAATTTGTGATTGCTCGCTATGATCGTAGCAAGCATTGAACGTAGCTGTATCAGTGATACCATTGATCAATGGTTTATTAAGATTGATAAACACTGTATTGCCTTCAATTTCACCTGCATTATAGAGCGCTTCAGCCTCAATGAAGGTATCAGGTGCTTCAATTTTTCCTCCAACAAAAACATTTAAATTACCTGACAGCAGGGATTTAAGGGATATTCCTGCAAATACTTTTCCATGAATATTGAGATGAGTTGCTTCAATTTTAAATTGCTTTGTACTCGGAATTTTATCCTTACCTTTTTCTTTGATATATTTTTCAGGATCTTTTTTAAATTCATAATATAATGATGTTTCATGTTTTTCTGCTGGATCTGTACGTAATCTTCCTCTTTTTTGAATGGTAATATTCTCTCCTGAAAGGCTCAGATAATTTGCTTTAATTTCAACATCTACTTCAATTGTTTTAGAGCTAATAAATAGATGTTGATCTGAAATAAGTTGTCCTAAGCCACTAATCTTTAATGCTTCCTCAGAAGAAATAAAGCCTTTTTGATAAAGGTTCATGTCTTTTGAAATATCAAGATGAGGTGTCCTGATATTCACACCTTCAGCAGCTGAAAATTCAGCGTGCATTCTATAAATATATTTTTTTGCTGCGATGATGTTTATTTTTTTGGCATTTAATACACTTTCTTGAGCAAAAAGTTCTGCCATGATCATGATATCACCCGCATCGCATGCAGCAGTTTTTCTAAGGTTAATAACCCTGGCGTTTTTTGGAAGAGTCTCTTTTTGTGCCTGGGCATCTTCTTTTATTTCAGGAATACCGCCCAAGGTAATCACTTTTTCTGCATTCATGACGCCGGAAATTTTTATATCATCTGAATAAATCACCATATGATTTTTTGAATTGATATGTGCATGCTTTCCTGATTTAAAATGTGATTCTGCGGTTATCAATACCATGTCATCAGAAGTGACATCACCGTCTATTGTGATAGATCCACCATTTAAGCTTATCGCTTGTTGTGCAAATATTGTTGCATCTTTATCATGAAGCTGCTCTTCTCCTAAGAAACTGATCATTTTTGAAAACAGAACAGAGTGATTTATTATCTTTGGTGATTTCACAATCGCGCTGTCTACAGCGTGTATCCGAGCAGACTCTTCTAACTGGATTTCTCCTTCAGACAAAAACTCCATATTCTTAGCCATGGAAGCATGGCCTGCAATGAATAATTGATCAGATGCATATAATTGGATGCGTGATTGAGTTGATAAATGACTTTCTTGATACAGCAGAGCTGATTTTTCTGCTTGCAATATAATTTCTTCATCAGACGAAATATTTCCAGCGCATGATAACTTGTTGCATTCCATGCGCAAATGGGTTCCTCCGTGAACTTTTGCATGCACCCCAATATTGATGTCATTCACCATATGTGGCAAGAGTAATTTTTCAATTGCATTAATTTCATTGTTAACTTCAAGTGACTGAGTA
The DNA here is from genome assembly GCA_964383495.1 of uncultured Gammaproteobacteria bacterium. Taxonomy (GTDB): domain Bacteria; phylum Pseudomonadota; class Gammaproteobacteria; order JABCZS01; family JABCZS01; genus CAWKDC01. Next base: position 6,552 of record CAYLHG010000020.1, on the reverse strand, counting down.
ATGATCTGAATAAGATTTGATTCAACAACCCCATCATTGGTTACTTCTCTGGCGGACAAATGTATGAGTCTTGGAGAACAGACGCTCGCTTTCTCACCAATTCGCAATGTTTTGTGTGATATTAAAGCAATTTGATCTTTTGCGTCTAACATACCGTCAACAGATAATTGATCGTGATGAGTGATGAGCGTTAACATAGCGGCAGTGAAAATACCATCTTGATGCACTTTGTTACTTGTTAAGGTGATCTCGTCTGCAACCATTCGACAACGTTCATTTGAATTAAAATAGCGCTCAACAACAATTTCGATGTTCTTTCCTGTTTTCAGCACACCTGTACAAAGCATATGACCGGCTTGGATGTCGAACCCTTCCCCTGCATAAAAATTGGCATCGCTCTTTATCACTTGTCCTGCGACAGACAGTAATGCTATCTTTTGTCGACAAGCCATCTGGCCAGATAAAATCATTTTTTTTGCACGAACATGTATACCATTTTCACACGCGATATTTGTCGTAGGTGCTGAGCCTAATTTATTTTTGACATCTAAGTTAATATCAACAGCAATAATATGGCCATCAAGCCATACATAATTGCTTTCACTCACATTGAGTTTTTCGCCTGCATAAATCAAAGCATGGGGTAATTGCATGCAGTGTTTCGCTTGGTAATCGATATTTTTTTCGCAATACCACTCAGCATTATTGATTATTTTATGGGCAACAATTTGAATACCTTCCTTCGACTTAAGCGTAGACGAATCAAACTGAGCTGTTTTCTTCACCTTCGCTATCATTGTGCCATAGGTATTCAATGAAGAACCTTCACCCACAGCCAGGTTTGTGGCCATGATGTTGATTTCCCCTGTTCCATCCAACAGGATATGGGCACTTTCTTGATGATAAGCGCCTGCTTTAATGTTAATATTTTGGGTAGATTCAATGGTTGCGCCATGTCCAAGATCTAACGTTTTCGACAAAAACTCAACCACGGCATTGGGATGATCTGCCTCTATTTTTATTCTTGCACCTAAAACGTCAATGCTTATTGCATTAAATTTTGCGTCACCATATACAATCATGCGTGTTTTATGATGGAAGAACAACTTATCGCCGACTGCCATATACATATGACCGCTCGACAAATCTCCATCGATCAATGCATGGTTTGATGTAACAACAGTAGAGCCGTGAACACTCATTGCACCCAAATGAACATAAGCCCCACATTTTATTTCACAATGACGACCAACATTCATGATGGCTTTTTCATCATGTGTAAAACATTCAGCTTTAATAGAAATATTATTTCTATTGTATATTGATCCTGCATTGATCACAGTTTCACAATCGATCTCAATTATGTTTGCATTAAATTGCACGGATGAAGCAATATGAAGATTCCTAGCACATATCAATACATTATCCGAGGACTGAGCCATTGTTTTTAGTGAAATATCAGCCTTGCTTTCAATGATGCAGTATTGTAGCGATAATTTTTTATCTATCTCAATGGTTAAATTTTTATGCTCAGCCCTTATCCATAAACATTGATGATTCACTATTGCTTCTGCAAACTTTTTTCGATTTTCATCTAAAAAGTAATATATTTGGTAATCTTTATGATGGCCCAATTTAACATCATCAATTTTAATACAGTAACTATTAGACTCTTGATCACGGATGTGCGTTTTATATAGATGATTGTCTGTTTTAACAAACAGCTTGTTATCGAGTCTTTTTTTGATTTGCTCGGTTCCATGTCTCAAGCTTGGAAAAACAACTTTATTTATTTGTTGCTTTTCAGAAATTCGGTCCAACCGCATGACTGGATTTCCCATGTCAAACCTCTTGCCCAATTATTGATTCGACGAAATGAGTAATCATTGTACTTGGAAAAATTTTAGTACGCCATCCTTTCCTTGAACTTTTTGATGCACCGACCTCCTGACACCCCATACAAGTACTTGAAATCTGTCTTAAAATCTTGTAAACTAACTATTTTAACGCCATTTATTTTTAATCAGGGGATGCTCATGCTGCCGGCAGTAAATGTAATGAATCTCACTTTAAATTTAAACCACGTAGATCTGAGTACGAAGGATGCTGAAGACTTAGCGTGCCTTTTAACGCAGGAAAAATGTAAGTTTTCTGAGTTGCATTTAACCAGCAACAGCCTTCACGTTGAAGGCGCTGAAGCGTTAGCAGAGGCTTTGAAAACCAATACAACCCTTACTAAATTAGATTTAGATTGCAACAGCATTAATGACGAAGGTGCTAAAGCATTGGCAAAGGCTTTAAAAACTAATACAACCCTTACTCAATTGAGCTTAAGCTGGAACAGCATTAGTGCTGAAGGTGCTGAAGCGTTAGCAGAGGCTTTGAAAACCAATACAACCCTTACTAAATTAGATTTAGATTGCAACAGCATTAATGACGAAGGTGCTAAAGCATTGGCAAAGGCTTTAAAAACCAATACAACCCTTACTAAATTGGGCTTAACATTGAACAGCATTGGCGACGAAGGTGCTAAAGCATTGGCAGAGGCTTTAAAGATTAATACAACCCTTACCAAACTAATTTTAGCTCACAACAACATTGCCGACGAAGGTGCTGAAGCGTTGGTAGAGGCTTTAACAATCAATAAAACCCTTATAAATAGTGAATTGGAATTACGTTGCGAAAAAATGAGCGCTGAGGCCTGCGTTAATATCACGATTCTTTTACATCGCAATAAACGAATGAACCGCTTATTCGAAAGTATATTAGAAAAACTTGAGGATCCTAATGATGATCAAAGTCCATTTTCAAATACTGAAAAAGATCTTCAACAATTAAATAACGCAATTGCTACAGCTGACAGAGAAAATTATCCCAAAGATGCAATCTTATATCGAGAAGCGCAAGCTGCTATTTTGCTATTACAAGCACAACAAGCAGAAAATAATCAAGAAAAAATAATAGCAATACAAAAATTATCATTGTTATCAGTAAAAGATCCATATTACTCTATTGCGCAAGAAAGTTTAATTATATTGGCCGCAGAAGAGCTAGGCAAGGGAGCGCCAAATTGGCGTCATGTAGTAATAGCAATCTTAAATCATGTTGATGAAAAAAATGAAGATAAAGCAAAACTTTTAAGAATCATTAATCAAAAAGCATCGCAAATTGCAAGGTCAAAAGAATATCCTGAGGCTTTATTTTTACCTAGTCTACATTACCACAACTCATTACAACCCAAGGCTTCAATTGATACCAATGGGTTTAGAGCATTAAATTGTACTCGTCGCAATCCAGGGGCACTCAAAAGCACAAAATAACTTAGGCTTGATGTATTGGAATGGCCAATGTGTCCGTTTTTTTCGGGGCTAGATCAATGTCCTTGGGGATGCCCCCCCACCCGGTGGCAGTTGAACGGGGATTGCCCTTAGGTAGGTGACGGGCGCACTGGGGAGGGAGCTTATAAATGTGGGGAAGTAATGGTTTATATTCTCCCATAAATCACCTGCAAAAGCCTCTGTACTGTCTCTATCTTTCTCTTTAATATTCAAAAAGTTGTTGAGATCCTGTTTGTTGTGCACATAAGATGCGAGCAAGCTTTCTGGGATCGATTCAAACAACTCAGAGTGCGTCCTAAGATAGTGAAACAAAAACTCTTGGAAATCACGAGAGTCGGCAGTAATTGCTTCAATTTTTCCGGTCCTAATTGTTTAAGAAATAAAGGACTTGCATCTGCATCAATCTTATTCATGACGTTAAAAAATTCTGCTTTGGTTCGGATTAAACTTTTTATCTTGGCCGCTATGCCTGCAATTTCAAGGAATGGCTTATGATCTAACAGGTATAATTTCTCAAATGCGACCTCCAAATCTTTTGCCGTCCTAATCACATTAACCAATTTCGTGAGACCGGCATCAATAGCGGGGTCATTATCTGGCAGGTTATCAAATGCCTCATTGAAGAACCCTTGATCTTCATTCAAAGTTTCCTCTGACGCATTCCCTGCTGCAACTCTCAGTGCGGTGAGTACACTAGAATCCCAATTACGAAAAACAGTATCAAAATCTTCTACCGTGTGAATAAAACTATACAGTCTTTTGATGCCCAAAGCCCAGCCTATCAGCCCAAGAAAATCATGATCAACCAGAGTGGTCTCCGTAATAGCGCCGCCACGGCGCTCTACTCCGTTTAAAGCCACACGGTAGTCTTCGTTTGTGACAATCAGACTTCTGAGAAATCTTGAACCTAGCGCGTAAAATACCTGCCTTGATTCATGACTGCGGATGGCTTCTTGATGAAAAAAACGTAAAAATGCATTTAAATCTTCTAAATTCTTAATAGACTCACGCATTTTCTCACGCATGAGCATCAAACGATGATCCCCGTTCAAAGAAGTATCATGTGAATATTCGCATGTTAAAATTGCAAGCGGCTCAAAAGAGCGATTAATGAGTGCTTTTATTTCAAACAGTTGTCCGGTCGTGATATTAGGCAGCATGTCAACCTCTTTATAATACAATATTAAATAATCTCGCAGAATAACACGGAATGGTTCCTACTGTCTGTAGCAGCCTCTTATTTGTCTCACTCAAAAATGTTATGTGCAAAGATAAGTTTTTAAGAAAATTAAGAAAATCAAGATTAATTTCGTCCCATTTTTATAATAAAACTTCATGTGATATCAGGAGGTCGATGGCTCGACTTAATCTCTTTGCAATCGGATTCGAAAATTAGCATGTGCGAATCAATCGCTTGTCATGCCAATTCGGGATGTATAACTCTTTGGTAATCGAGGATAATCAACACCTTGATCAATCTCCCAAATATTTACAAAATCCCAATTAAGATAGGTTGCTTGTTGATACATTTCAGTAGTTGTCTTGGGTGTGCCACCCGCAGAAAAAGGCTGGCCAGAAATAATAGTATCCCAATAACTATTGTTGATAGTAATAACACCTGTTTTGTTATAACCTATTAAACCACCCGCGTATATATTTCCTTTGACTAGCGCTGCTGCATAGTTATGCGTAACAGATACATCATAACCGTCGGTAGTTCCGATAAGCCCACCTAAATAATCATGACCATAGACCTCCCCCGCTGCATAATTATTGTTAATTTTGTAGCCGTTTGCCTCTCCTATCAATCCACCAATAGAATAAACACCTTTTACAATATTGTTTGAAAAACTTTTTTCAATAACACTATATCCTATTCCATAAGCGCTACCAACTAACCCACCAATCTCCGAGCCATTTGCATATGTAGACTGTACTTCTCCTTCTGAAGAACAGTTTATAATATCAGAGTAATGAGCATACCCAGTGAGCCCACCAGCCATATGTGCAGAGCTCGTAACAAATGCACTTGCATGACTATTAGTGAGTTTTGTATAAACTAAAGATCCTATTAAACCGCCCACGCTATAGTTGCCACTGACTGTACCTTCATAATAAATATTATCAATTTCTGCGCTTGAAGCTGCATCACCCAAAATACCGCCTACCCCATCACGACCAATGACCGCCGAATTAGTCACAGCTAAATTTTTTACAACTCCAGCATTTAAATAACCAATCAGTCCAACATTGTCTTTGCTAGGACGATTAATGTTAAGCGCAGAGACAGCAAAATGATTACCATCGAGTGAACCTTTAAAAGGAAAACTCATGTCTCCAATTGGCATAAACCCTCCACCATCACCATAATCAAAACCACTGCAATCAATGTTGTTCGCTAAAATAAAATGCTCACTTGGGAAACCAATGATACTTTGTAACTCAGCACAATTATGAATTAAATAAGGATCTTCTTTGGTCCCAGCACCGCTAGGAAATCCAAAACTGGCAACTGAAAAAGTGGAAAGTAAAAAAAGAGATACAGTAGCTATTGCTTTCATTGCTGGATTCCTTACTGAATGAAAAGTTTTAATTTTTAATCACAGTGACATATTAGCATGATCAGTAAATTAATTTACAGTAAAAAACGCGGGTTGAGAAGTACCTGTATGTCATACAGTAAAATTTATTTTTCAGCAACACACAAGGGTAAAATAAACGGGTAAATTACGTACTGCTGCAATGACTGGGACTGGGGCGCTTAAACTTAATCCGAATTTTGTACCTGCATTAATTGCAAAGCGTGCAGTAATCGCTAATCTTACACTTAGAGAACATAATGTCTCGAGCTTCTTCTCCAAACATTGCACGGTGGTTTTCTCAAATGCCCGGAGCCACCTTGCTAAGTTAAAAGGCAAGGTCAAACTAGGTATTATCACGAATAGGTTCACCCACATGCAACAACTTCCACCCAAACACATTACACCCCATTTCCAAGTGACCTCGCTCACTGCACTTGATGATTTACTTCATCCTGTCAATGCTATCTAGACCGACCCAGGCTCTCAACAATGAAAGACAAGGCCATTTTTCATTTAAAAACAAAAAGATATAAAAATTCAATTAACACTTGAATAAATCATCCATTTTTTCAAGTTCCACTTGAATTTTTCTGCTATACTTCCCCCATGGTATATCATCGCTTGCTGCACAT
>CAYLHG010000019.1:0-26569 GCA_964383495.1 uncultured Gammaproteobacteria bacterium | reverse complement strand
TTTAATTTTGGATCAGCTATTGAAAAATCTACTATGGCTATACATATGCTTGTCATTTTAAGCCTAGTTTGCAACCAAGATAAAATTACTAAAGAGATGAGCTTGCAAAGAATTATAGCACTGGGTAGCATGTCAGGAGCGTATGGCAATAATATACTATCAGCATTTGAAAATGCTGAACCTTTGGAAAAGCTCAAAGAGCTTATTAGATCCAAGTTAAATAAAACAGATGCAGACGCATTAATTAAAACCATCGATTTTATGATTCAACACTATCAAGCAACGAATACTCTTCATCTAAAAAATAAATTCAGCACTATACATAAAGACTATATGGCTAAAGTTTTTAATATCCCCCCCGACAACAGCATAGAACAAAAAGGAAAACCAGCATTAGAAACGGTAATAGAACACTGCGAAGCCGCCGCTACTAAAAAAGAATATGTAATATATATGGAATCTGCTCTTTCCTCATTAGAGCCTTATATAAAAGCCGAATTGGGAGATGCGTCAACACTTGATTCAGCGAGAGATAGGGACACAGAAGAAGATGAGGATTTTATTCTTGTGCCAGCATCACCTCAAATGACTAGAATATTAAGCAATGCAAAACTTAATTCACCCAAGAAAACGGCAATACATGAAAATGGTATTTTCACATTAAATCAATTTTCGCAAACATTAGGGCAAAGAGTTGCTGATAAGACACGTGATCTCGGCACAGTAGTGCAATTTACCCAAGGGACTAAACGCTTTTTCACACGTAAAGGAGAAAAAAAAGAGTTTACAACACTTTATTTAAAAGAAGCTACTGCCATGATTCAAGAAGATTTAATTCCTTCTTTATTAAGCGATCATAAAACTAAAGATCAAGATAAAATTATTAATTCCAAAATAGCAAGTTCCGAAGTATTATCAGACACCTTGAAAAGACACGATGAAGAAATAGATAAAATTCAATCTCAGCTAGATAAGCTTGATGAAGAAATAGCAAGGCTTGAAAAAATTAAAGAAAATCAGGATGCAAAAATATCAGAAATAATTAAGCCTCTAGATGGGGAAACAAAAAAATTGTATGGAATTTCAACAGAAATGACTTCTGATAAGATAAACGCATCCATAATCGGAATTAATGGAAAAATTCGAAATCTTACACAAGATTCAAAAAGCCAGGTTTTAGTAAAAAATCTCACGGCTGCTTTAATGGCCATCACAGCCATTCAAAAAACTATTGAAGAAAAAGAAGCAAATAAAGCAAAAATTAAAAGTTTGGAAGATGAACACAACACTTTAGAAACAACACTAAGAGAGGGAACGGAAGAAGCCGATAAAATCAGCCAAAAAATTGATGCCATTTCACAAGAAATAGATGACTATGACTCTTTACCAGATCCGAGAGATGACATAGAAATGATTTGCAATGCCATGAGTGATGCCCGGAAAAAATCATATGACGATAATGAGAAATTATCATACGGTTCCGATGAGGCAGACACACAAAATAAATTGTTTACTGAATTTTATGATGCTTTATATGCTATTCCCGACGAAGGCCCCGAATTAGCAGCGCATATGCTTCAGCATGTTCACAATACTATTAACAAACAGCATCCAGAATGGCCAATCACTATCAATAGAACACCTAATATCCAATTAACGCCCCCGCCCTCTCCGACAGCTTCATTGGGTTCTTCTTCATCATCATCGCGCAGTGGAAGTTCGTCGAGTGATAAAGAGACGGGATTTGCCTCTACACTAGTGCAACCAAACTATACACCGCCAACACTAGATGAGGCATTACTTAGAGAAAGAATTAAATTATTAATAGAAATCGAAGCACTCATTGAATCAAAAATAAAAGATAAAACAGCAAATGCAAAAGCAGCACTTACAAAAGAACAAAATGGGGACGAACCAAGTGACGATCAAGTTCGAAGCAGAATCATGACAACTGATTCTAAAATGAAACAACTTCAAGATGCTTTGGATTATTTAAAAGGACTAAATACATCATATGCAAATACCCCTAATGCATATTATGGAACAACTGCATATGATCACATAAAACAAAATAACTTACCTGTCGGCGCTAATAAAACTACGATAGAAAATACGTTTGCCAGCAAATTAACATCACTGAGTTTTTCTAGGCTCACTGTGCCTGCTACTGATAGGACATCCGCTCTTATTGCGCGGATTGAGCAACACAAGAAGGATATTCAAAATAAACATCCAGAGCAATCTACAAATAATACTGCAACTAGGTCTTCTCCCCTCTGATCAGCACGTACAATGCCCCTGTCCCACCCTCTTGCCCGCGCGCGGAACAATACGCTAATACACAAGGAGATTGTGGCAACCACTGAATCACTGCATTTTTTAATACTGGCGGGGTGTCTGCTCCCCCTTTTCCGTGGATAATACGCACACAACGCCATGCATTTGCCTGCGCTCGCTGCAAAAAAGTAGAAAAAGCTTCACGAGCAACTTCTAATGTCATACCATGCAAATCAAGATTGGCGTCAATCGGTATTTGCCCTTTTTTTAAGCGCGTGCGATCACGGTAGGGCAAACTGCGATGAAAAAATTCAACCGCACTGCTCCCTCTGACCAACGTGGCATTGGGAAGATCTGCAAAGGCGCGGCGCGGAGTACGCTTCATAGCCATATCGTCCGGAATAGAACGTTTCCGCTGTGTAGCGGAACGATGGTCATCAGGCGCCTTAGAAGCTTTACCTAATGGCTTCACCCCCTCCATGGCTTGACGAAATAAAGCGCCCTCCTCATCTGCCTTGGGCGCTTTACTCATTCTTCAGCTACGTCCTCATCTTCGTCGCCATCTTCTTCGCCGCCTAAGACTTCATAAAATGAATTCGTCCAGGTATCTACGATATCTAAAGGATCGCATTCAATTTCTTGCGCTAAATCCACCATTGCATTTAAACTGAGCATCTGGCACACGCTTGAAAAAGCAAGTGTACGTTCTTTTTCCGATACTAAAGAATTTTGAGAAATTTTTTCTCGCAATAAATCTGCAATGCTATCGCCAATATCGGATAACGCGTCTAATACAGGACTTGATTCTGATTCATCCAGTTCGAGTTCGTTGTCGATTTGATTATCTGCCATGTTTACTCTCCTTTCTATGTGCAATATTTCAAAAACTCCGTCTCGTGCAAGCATACGCTTGCACTCGCCTGCCCCGCCCGGATCAAGTCTGGGCCAAGCTTTACAAAGGGCGCTTTACAATCACTCAAGCTGCGATAAACAATTATCCAATGCTTCTGTTAATTGTTCACGCTCTGCTTGCAATGCACGCACCTCTTCCGAGGTTGCATCTTTATAAAAATTCGGTGCAGCCATTTGCGCATCAATCAACGCAATTTTTTGCTCCAGTTCTGCCATTTGTTTTTCAATTTTTCCTACGTCTTTATGGTTGTCACGCACTTCCCGTTTCGCTGCTTTTTTCCCTGATTTGCGATCTGATTTTGCTGCAACCACGGGCGTTTCTCGTATCAAATAATCTTGCCCACTTGCATCTAAATAATCATCATAACCTGACGTGATATCTTTCAACCCCTGTGACGTCAACACAATAATCCGTGTTGCTACTTTGCGCACAAAATCACGATCATGGCTCACAAACAATACAGTCCCGTCAAATTTTACTAAACTCTCTCCCAATGCTTCCACTGATTCCAAATCTAAATGGTTTGTAGGTTCGTCCATGATTAACACATTAGGCTCACGCATCATCCAATAAGCCGCTAATAATCTCGCCGCTTCCCCTCCGGATAATTGCGAGATTTTTTTGTGCACATCATCACCACTAAATAACATTTGCCCTAAATAATTTCGCACTCTGGGACGCATTAAAGGAGGCGCTTCATCTGTTAACCACGTTAATAATGTGGTATCAGAATCTAATTGTTCGTGATGATCTTGCGCGAAATACCCTACGTGTGTTTCATATCCCCAACGAAAATCACCAGCATCAATGGGAAGTTGCCCCATCACAACTTTTAACAAAGTGGATTTACCTAATCCATTTTCACCAATAATAGCAACTTTTTCCCCACGCAGTAATTGAAAAGTAATGTGGTTCAGTACAACGTGCTCACCATATTGCTTGCAAACATCTTCTATTTCCAGCACCACTTTGCCAGAAGGGCGTTGTTGCTTGAAGTGAAAATAAGGCGCTTCTCTGTTAGAAGCCTTTACTTCGGTCAGTTCAATCTTGTCAATCTGCTTTTGTTTTGCTTTTGCTTGTTTAGCTTTGCTAGCTTTGGCACCAAAACGATCCACGAAAGACTGCAACTGCGCCACTTTTGCATCTTGATGTTTACGCGCGTGTTCTTGTTGCAACGTGGTTTGCATTTTTAAAAACATGAATTGATCGTAATTACCAAAATAATCTATGATAGTGCCATAATCAATATCTAAGATGTGTGTAGAAACTGAGTTTAAAAAATGTTTATCGTGTGATACAAATAATAAAACGCCTTTAAATTCATACTTCAAATATTCTTCCAACCAATGAATAGAAGTAATATCAAGATGGTTGGTTGGCTCATCTAACAATAAAATTTCAGGCTCTTGAAACAACACTTGCGCTAATAACACACGTAACTTGAAACCGCCTGATAATGCACTCATTGCCCCTTCGTGCTTTTGTGCCGGCAAACCCAAACCAGAAAGCAAGGTATGCGCAAAACTTTCTGCTTCATACCCACGATTTAAAGCAATAACTTCCTCTAATTCACCTAAACGAATGCCATCGGCTTCAGTGAAATCAGCTTGTGACAGTAAAATATCTTTTTCTTTTAAAGCGTCCCATAAATCTTGTTTGCCCGCAATGACGACATCTATCAAACGCCAATCTTCATATTGGAAATGATCTTGCTTCAACATGCCCACTTGGGCGTTTTGCGGCAAAGCCACTTCGCCTTCGGTGGGTTTTTCAACGCCCGCAATCACGCGCAATGCACTGGATTTACCGGCACCGTTTTTTCCTGTGATGCCGTAACGCTCTTCCGCGTGGCATAATAAAGTGGCGTTTGAGAAAAGACTCTGCGCGCCATAGCGCAAGCCTAAATCTTGGGTGGCTAATATCATTGGCCTATTATACATGCAGAAGGAATGAAGTCAACCACGCCTATTACGCCCTCAAATGGTATATAATGCTGCCTCAGCTAAAAGGAAGTCCATGTCTAAGCTAAACCCCCAACAACAGGAAGCCGTTGTCTGCATCGATTCCCCCCTTCTTGTGCTCGCGGGGGCTGGCAGCGGAAAAACACGCGTAATCACCCATAAGATTGCGCATTTACTCGAAAAAGGTTTTAAAGCCAATCAAATTTATGCGGTTACATTCACACACAAAGCCGCCCAAGAAATGAAATCTCGGCTCTCTAAATTACTTTCCGCCAATACACGGGGGCTGCGCGTTTCTACTTTCCATCATTTAGGGCTTACTTTTGTACGTGAACATGCAAAATGTTTTCACCTCAATTCAAGCTTTAGTATTTTTGATCAAGAAGATAGCCAAAATTTATTAAAAGAACTTGCTGTACATCATGCTAACCCTGATGACTTAGGTTATTTGCAACATCTGATCAGTCAATGGAAAAATGCGCTCATCTCACCTGCACAAGCAGTAACGGTCGCACAAAACACAATGGAAACACAAGCAGCTTTATTATATGAAGGATATGAACGTCATCTCCGCGCCTACAATGGCGTTGATTTCGACGATTTAATTAAGCTTCCCGTAGAATTATTGCGCGAAGACAGCGACATCCGTGCGTCATGGCAAAATCGCATACGTTATTTACTAGTAGATGAATATCAAGATACCAATACTGCACAATATGAATGGGTAAAATTGCTGGTTGGCCCCACAGGGAGAATGACTGTTGTCGGTGATGATGATCAATCTATTTACGCTTGGCGTGGTGCTAGGCCTGATAATTTAAAAAAATTACCTGAAGATTTTCCGAATCTTAAAATCATTAAACTAGAACAAAATTATCGTTCCACACAAACCATTTTAAATGCTGCGAATCAATTAATTTCACACAATCCTCATGTGTTCGAAAAAAAATTATGGAGCACAATAGGTTCAGGCGATAAAATTCGTGTGCTTGCAACGCGTGACGATGAAGATGAAGCAAGACAAGTCGTGATGGATATCATTCGCCATCGTTTACAACATAATGAACGTTACGATCATTATGCATTATTGTACCGTGGCAATCATCAATCTCGCCCTTTCGAAAAAATGTTACGCGAATATCAAATTCCTTATAAAATTTCAGGCGGACAATCTTTTTTCGCTCGCGCAGAAATCAAAGATATCATGGCTTATTTAAAACTCATGGTAAATCCTCTTGATGATTGCTCCTACTTGCGTATTGTTAATACACCTAAACGCGAAATTGGCCCACAAACATTAGAAAAGTTAGGGCAATATGCTAAAATGCGCCAAAAAAGTTTGTTGCATGTCAGTCATGAAATGGGTTTATCTGAACATTTGCCTGTCCGCGCTCTTGAAGTAGTCCAACGTTTTTCAAACTGGATTATTCTCACAGCGGATAATGCAACACGTGGCGATACATTAGATGTCATTAAAGACATGCTCAAATCCATTGATTATGAAACTTATTTGTATGATACGCAAAACACCCCCAAAGCTGCTGAACAGCGGATGGAAAATGTTTGGGAATTAATTAATTGGATAGGCCGTATGCTCGAAGATGATCCAGCTCCTTCTTTTGAAGAAGTTGTTGCAAAACTATCTTTGTATGATTTACTAGAACGTCAGGAAAAAGACAAGACAGACGAGCGTGTACAATTGATGACATTACACGCGGCAAAAGGTCTAGAATTTCCACATGTTTACTTGGTGGGAATGGAGGAAGAATTATTACCTCATCGCACTGCTATAAAAGAAGACTCTTTAGATGAAGAGCGTCGTCTTGCCTATGTAGGTGTCACACGCGCAAGATCACGCCTAACATTAACTTTTTGTAAAGAGAGGCGCCGTAAAGGAGAAAATCAATCGATAGAACCTAGCCGCTTCTTAGACGAAATTGAACCGCAATTACTTGATTGGCCCGGAAAAAATGGCACCACTCGAGATGTAGAAGGCGCACGCTCGCATATTGATCAACTGCGCAATTTATTATTGACGACAGCTGCAGAAGCACCCACGGATCCTAATTTACAGCATCCTGTAAAGTAAGCTTTGCGCTCTGCTTTAGACATTTTCGAAAAATGATAATAACCTTTTGCCACTGCGGCAGCACGATTTCTTGCGGGACCGTGAACTTCATCGCCATCAGGCAATTTTAATATTTCAGGCAAAATATCGTCAAGCTTGTACTTTAATGCAGCTAAAACAGCACCACTGTATTCATCTGCTCCCCACTCAGAAGCAATCGTATGTGGTTTGGACTGCAATGCAAGAGAAGCAGGATGTGTCACATCCCCGTTAGCAAAATGCCCCCACTCATGTGCCAATTCATACACTTTTTCTATTTCACTTTTAATCAATAAAATAATAGGGATGACAATATCACCTCCTGCACGTGCTTCTGAAGATATTATTTTATCCTTGTCATTCAAAAAAACATTACAAACAAACCCAGATAATTTTTGCAGCTTAGCAATGATGGCCTTAGTTTCAACCAAAGAAACTTCTGCATTTCCATTTTCTTTGCCCTTGCTAGCGTGCTCTTTATTATTTTCCGCCAATTCGTTGATGGTAAGTTGCTTTGTTTTTTGCTGACATGCAGCAACTATTCGTTCAACGTCAAATAAGTTCGTTGAATTTGTTTTTTGTGTTACCTGATTATTATTAGCATTATTATTAGTATAAGCAAGCACCATTAACTCGGTTACAGCCATCGACTCCTACCTCTAATTCTCTTAAGCATTCGCCACTATCCATCGAACAGCCCCTGTAGCCAGCCCGATCAAGTGATCATTGTAGGATACCGAAATAAGAAAACGAGATCAAATCTATTTTTTTAATGGCAATAATAAGTTTAGGCTATTTCACTCGGGAAATCATGTATTCCACGGTCGCACGAATTTCTTCGTCACTACAAGTAGCACACATCCCTCTGGCAGGCATGGCATTGTACCCATGAATAGCATGTTGCACTAAAGTATCTTCGCCCTCAGCTACACGAGATGACCAAGCAGCTTTAGCCGTAAGTTGTGGAGCACCAGCAGCGCCAGTGTCATGACAAGCGGCGCAACTTGCTTTGTATCGGTCGGCGCCAGACATTGCTGCTGCTTTCGCAGGGGCAGCAGAAGCACCAGCCACATCTACTTGGCCAATAGGAGCGGTGTTGAGTTGAATCAACGCATCACGCGTAGCAGGCGCATCAGCATGCGAAGCACACACCGTTAAAATAAACAGAAAACCGCCAATAAAGCCTATTTTTAGCCAATCTACAAACATAGTTGCCTCCGCATTGTGGCTGCATTATACGCTGATTAGATGCGTTTGGGAATGGCGCGCCCGAGAGGAGTCGAACCTCCGACCCTTGGTTTCGGAAACCAATACTCTATCCAACTGAGCTACGGGCGCACGTGCATATGATACCCTGGAGTGGTATACTTTGCCAGGGCCTGCAATGGATGTATGGCTTTTTATAAGGGCAAGTCATGAGAAAATTTTCTATATTCAAACAGTTGGGCGCTGTTTTTTTATTTTTATTACCCGCCATTGCTGTAGGACAAGATTTACTGACTACTTATCTAGAAGCACTTGATCAAGATGCATTGCTTAAACGCTCTCTAGCGCAGCGTAACGCCAATCGCCAAGCAGAACCTGCCGCCCTTGCAAATTTATTGCCTTCAGTGGATATCACCGCACTTTCTGATTCAAATAACCCCGCAGTCACTGATCCAACCGTATTTGGAGATTTTCCTGGAGCAGATACAATTGTGAAGGAAAATGCTTATTTAATCACGGGCACACAACCTGTTATTAATATCGCCAGTTGGTTTGGGCTTAATCAAGCACAGCATATTGTTGATCAAGCAGATGCCACTTACACTTATGCAGAACAATCTTTAATTTTACGTGTTGCTGAATCTTATTTTGCTGTTTTAGATGCAGCTGATAACCTAACATTCGCACAAGCCGAAAAAAAAGCATTGGCAGAAGAACTCAAACAAACACAAGAAAAATTTGATGTAGGCATTGTCGCGATCACAGATTTAAACGATTTCCAAGCGCGTTACGATAATAGCGTTGCGTTAGAAATTCAATCACTCAATAATTTGGAAGATTCGAAAGAACGTTTGCGTATTATTACAGGCGAGGCAATTGAAACATTAACACCTTTAAAACCAACCATTCCATTGCATACGCCAGAACCTAATAATATTGATGAGTGGGAAATGTATGCACAGGATAATAATCCCTTGTTAGCAGCGACACGTTTTCAAATGGAAGCGCAACGGTCTAATGTAGAAGTACAACGTGCACAACATTATCCTACTTTTAACGTGCAAGGCAGTTATGGTGCTTCTCGCGGAGGCGTCATTACTAATCCTAGCGATGTTAGCGATCTCGGTTGGGAATTATTATTTCAAGCACAAATGAATTTATATGCTGGCGGTGGCATTCAAGCCAGTGTTAATCAAGCACAATATTTATATGAAGATTCGCGTTATGCTTTTGAAGAAGCGCGGCGCGAAACCATTAGTACCGCACGCATTGCTTACCGCGGGGTACTCACTGCAATTAGCCAAGTTAATGCATTACATCAAGCAGTGATTTCTGCGCAAATTGCATTAGATGCCAATCAAGCCTCTTATGATGTGGGTGCAAAAACAGCATTAGATGTGTTAAATAGTATTTCCAATTTGTATGATCAACAACGCAATTTTGCAACAGCGCGTTATGCTTACATTTTGAATGTGTTGAAATTGAAACAAGCTGCAGGCAATTTGTCTATGGCAGATATTGAACGTGTTAATTTATGGCTTTCGCCCAAAGATGCTGAAGTGGGCCACGCCATTTCAACTGAAACACTTCCTTCAAAACCTATCCAGATGACAACACCAGAAGAACCTGAAACTGTTGCACCTATTACTCCCGAAACGCCTACAGCAACACCTGTTGCGCCCGAAACACCTACTGCCGTAACACCAGCAACAACTGCTCCTGAAAATACTGGCAGCGCCCCTGGGCCTGTCCCTCCTGTGACAGTAGAGCCAGCAGGCACAATGCCACCTTCCGAAACGTCCGGAGGTCTTGCCACTCCCACGGTGACACCGCAACAAGGGCTATGATGCAATCTATTTTATCGATTCAATCTCACGTAACCTTTGGCTATGTCGGCAACCGTGCAGCTGTATTTCCCTTGCAACGCATGGGGTTTGATGTCAGCTTTATTAACACGGTACAATTTTCTAATCATTCAGGTTATGGCAGTTTTCAAGGAGATATCTTTAGTGCAGAGCAATTACGCAAATTAATAGATGGCATGCGCGAACGTGGCGTGCTGCCTTCTTTCAGTGCAGTGCTATCAGGGTACATGGGCGATCCCGCATTAGGAGCATTGATTGTAGAAGTTATTAAAGAATTAAAACAATTAACGCCTTCCTTAATTTACTGCTGTGACCCCGTGATTGGTGATGTAGGACGAGGCATATTTGTGCGCCCTGGTGTGGGTGAATATTTTCGTGACCACATTGTTCCCATTGCAAATGTATTAACGCCTAATCAATTTGAATTATCTTATTTAACAGGGATAGACATTCGCACACAACAAGATGCGTTGCGCGCTTGCCAATTACTATGTAACCGGGGCCCTAAAACTGTATTGGTAACCAGTTTAGTATTACCTGAAACACCGCATCATAAAATTCAAATGCTGCTTCACACACAAGCTGGCAGCTGGCTAGTGGAAACACCACGATTCCACATCAATCCAGCGCCTAATGGCGCAGGTGACATGACCGCAGCTTTATTTTTAGGGCACGTGTTACGGCATGATGTCCCTGCGACAGCGCTTGAAAAAACAGCTGCATCTGTATACGGTATTTTCGAAGCAACGTTTAACGCAGGCACACGAGAATTACAGCTCATTGCAGCACAAGAAGAAATTGTGCAGCCTACACATCAGTTTAAAGCCCTCTATTTATAATATCTCGCCTCCATTTGCCGCCTACGGCAATCTTCATGGAGCTAGGCCCCTGCTGGAGCAAATGATCCGATGCAGTTATACTTTTCTCTGCAACAAATCCGCCACAGCATCCTGTGGCTTTTTATGCTCGTAAAGTACCGCATAAACCTGAGCGGTGATCGGCATATCAATATTCATTTTTTCTGCTAAAGCGTGTACGTGCGCTGTGGCTTGGATACCTTCTACTACTTGATTAATGTGTGCTAACGCTTCGCTCTTGGTTTTCCCTTCGCCAATCATTTTGCCGAATCGACGATTACGCGATTTATCGTCCGTGCATGTCAAAATCAAATCACCCATCCCTGCCAACCCCATGAATGTTTCAGGCTGTGCACCAAACGCTAGCCCCAACCGCATCATTTCTGATAAACCGCGCGTAATTAAGGCCGCTTGCGCATTAGCGCCTAATTGCAAACCATTTGCTACACCTGTGGCAATCGCTAAAACATTTTTAATTGCACCCGCTAATTGAGCACCAACCATATCATTCGATAAATATACCCGAAAATAAAGTTGATTATGCAATACATGCTGCCAAAAATTTGCTGCCTGAGGATCATTGCTTGCCAACACTATTGCTGTTGGCTTTTGTGCACCCACTTCGCTGGCAAAACTGGGACCTGCGATCATTGAAAAAGGTTTATTGGGAAACAATGCTGTTGCCACATCAGATAAAAAAAGATGTGTGTCAAGCGCTAACCCTTTACTCGCCCACGCAAATGCCATTTTCGACGTGATAAAAGGTTTTGCAGAAACCAGTACTTCTTTGAAAGCATGGCTCGGCACTGCTAACAATAAACCATCTGCCTCTTTTAATACCGATTCGACGTTGTATTCAGGGTGAATATTGTCAGGGAATAATATTCCAGGTAAATATCGTTGATTTTCTCGCACTGTGATTAATTGTTGGATATGATTCGCATCATGGCTCCATAATCTCACCGTATGACCATTGCGCGCTAGTACCAATGCCAAAGCGCTTCCCCACGCACCTGCACCTAGGACTGCAATTGTAGCCATATGATTTTACCTCTCAATAATAGGAACAATCGTTATTCCTACGGCGTCAGCTAATAAGTAAGCGCGCCCTTTCGGGCGCCCGGGCGCATATGATGCGCCCCCGCGCTAAACACACGATTTATGCGACAAGCTCTTCACAAAGAGAGTATTATCTCTGCTTAAGTGTACTTACGCTGTTGTTTGTGCTGTCTCTGTTGTACCTGTTGCACCCGTTGCGCTGCCTTTTTGAGCATCTTGCATACGAGCCAAGTGATCTTGATACAACGCATCAAAATTAACAGGCGCTAAATACAAAGGAGGGTACCCACCGCGCGACGCCATGTTAGACACTAACTCTCTTGCATAAGGATACAACATATTAGGGCAGAAACTTCCCAACATTTGGCCGCGTTGCACTTCATTAAAGCCTTTTAATAAGAAAATACCAGCTTGCTGCACTTCCAACAAGAAAGCTACTTTCTTATCTTGTTTTACTGTTACAGTGATTTTAAGAATCACTTCGAAACGCTCATCTTCTAAACGACGTGCTTGCGTATTTAACTCAAACTTCACTTCAGGCTGCCAATCTGGCTTAACGCCTTCTGGTGTATTCGGTGATTCGTAAGAAACATCACGCACATAAATCCCTTCAACCGCAAATTGCATTTGTCCGTTGTTAGGGTCCATTTCAGGTGCAGCATGCGTTGCGCCATTGGTTTTTGCTGCTGTCTGCGCGGTCTGCTCAGACTTCTTTGCTTTGTCAGAATCAAATATCATGATATTTTCTCCTATCCACTGATTATTGCTTGCAGTTTACCCGCGGCATCTAAAGCGTACAAATCATCGCATCCACCAATAGATTGACCGTTGATAAAAATTTGTGGAACAGTACGTCGCCCACTTAACGTTTCCATTTGCTGACGTAACGTTGGGTTATCTGTGACATCAATTTCATGAAATGGAAGCTTTTTGCGCGTTAACAACGCTTTTGCGCGCACGCAGTGAGGGCAAATTTTGGTTGTGTATATTTCTATCATAATTACCCTGTATTAAACCTCTTATTTATGCAATGGCAGCTCTGCTGTCATCCAAGCCTGAATCCCTCCAGCTAGCTGATACACTTCTGTGAAACCCAGTTTTTTTAACTGAGTGCCAGCAACCGAGGCAGCTTGACCCTGTTGGCATACCAGGAGTATCGGCTTATCTGCAGAAACTTTAAGATTTTTGAGTGTTGCTTCCAACTCTGTTTGGGCGCATTGACGAGCATCCAAGATATGTCCCTGATCATACTTGCTTTTTTCCCTTAAATCCAACAACAACGGCTGCTGCTGGTTGATGAGCGCAACTGCCGCCTGTGGCGTTAAGCGCTTAGGCCCAACATAGCGGAGGCGCCACTCAAACGCAATATAGCCTAATAAAAAAACAATAAAAAGGGACGATAACATCCAATGCGACAGCAAAAAATTAACTAATGACATAACATCCTCGCTTACCCTACTAAAGTTGCTTAAAAATTATATCACTTATCTGTAAATGCAACCGATTACTTTACAAAAGAAAATTTATTTTGACATATAACCAAATAAAAAACAGCTGATGCACACTATATATTAAGAATATTAAGAGCAAAATGGCACTTCTATCCTTCTTTAACAACTTATACTCGCGAAAATGTTGAGCTAGGGTTAAAATAGTTAAAGTTGGAACAGACGAGGTACCGAATGAAACCCATGCTCTTAATTGTGCTTGATGGCTTTGGCCACCGCGAAACACCTGAGCATAATGCGATTGCACAAGCTCACACGCCTTGCCTGGATATGCTGTACTCACATTATCCTCATATGCTGCTTTCTGCCTCTGGGATCGACGTGGGTCTGCCCCACGATCAGATGGGTAATTCAGAAGTAGGCCATATGAATATAGGCGCAGGCCGCACTGTCTATCAAATGCTTACCCAGATTGATCAAGATGTTAAAACCGGTACATTTGATAAAAACACCGTTTTTTTAAACTTATTGAGCAGCCTCAAGGAAAATAATAAGGCACTACACATATTAGGTTTACTGTCAGATGGCGGTGTACATGCACATGAGGCACATATCATTGCATTAATCCACCTTGCTGCTCAAGCAGGGCTTGATAAAATTTATCTTCATGCTTTTTTAGACGGGCGAGATACGTCACCTCGTAGCGCAAGGCACTCACTTGTACATGCGATAGATTGCTTCCAAAGCATTAAAAAAGGCCGCATCGCTTCAATCTGTGGGCGTTACTTTGCCATGGACCGCGACAAACGTTGGAGCCGCACACAAAAAGCATATGAGTTGATTGTCAACGGTGTTGGAAGTGAACAAGCGCCTGATCCACTCACTGCACTCGACATGGCTTACCACCGTGATGAAAATGATGAATTTGTGTCACCCACAATCATAGGCGAACCCGTCAATATTGAAAACGGTGATGGTGTTATTTTCATGAATTTTCGTGCAGACCGCGCACGCCAACTGACGCAAGCATTCACGGATCCTGATTTTCAAGCATTTCAACGCACACGTTTTCCACAAATTAACATGGTTACCCTCACTGAATATTCTGACACTTTTTCTTTTCCTGTCGCATATCCTACACGCATTTTAACACGCACATTTCCAGAAGTATTAGCAGAACACCATCAGACGCAGTTACGCATTGCAGAAACAGAAAAATATGCGCACGTCACTTTCTTTTTTAGTGGTGGAAAAGAAGCTGTATTGCCATTAGAAAGTCGTATTCTCGTGCCATCTCCTGCTGTGGCCACATATGACACTGTGCCGCAAATGAGCGCGCTAGAAATTACAGATAAACTCGTAGAAGCAATTCAATCTAAAAAATTTGATTTTATTATCTGCAATTATGCAAACCCAGATATGATAGGCCATACAGGTGATTTTAATGCTACCGTGAAAGCGATTGAAGTGATTGATCATTGTTTGTCACGCGTGACGGCTGCACTCAAAGAAGTGGGTGGTGAATGCTTGATCACTGCAGATCATGGTAACGCGGAATGCATGTTTGACCCCGGTACAGGACAAGCACACACTGCGCACACTAGTGAATATGTGCCATTAATTTACGTTGGAAAACGTGGAAATTTTGTAAAGCCACAAGGAATTTTGGCGGATGTTGCGCCTACTATGCTTGCCTTAATGAGATTACCTGTCCCACCAGAAATGACAGGACATGTTTTAATCAACATCACTGATAAGGAAAAATCGTGAAATATTATTTACTGGTTGCCCTGATAAGTTGCTGCTTTTATGCGCAAGCAAATACACAACATTCTGTGCAAGCACTTGAAAAAAAATTAGAATTACTCAGCCAAAGCTTACGTCAAGATGCTTCCTATCAAAACACGCTAGAAAAAGCACTCAAAAAAACAGATGTGGCCATTTCAAATATCGCTGAAGCGCTTCGGCAATCTAACGAACAAATTATTCACACCCAAAAAATATTGCATGCATTAAATGCTGAACAAGCAAACGCAAAGACAGAATTAACTCGCCACAAATCCCAACTCATCGCACAGATTAAAGCAACGTATTTATCAGGACAAGCGCCTTTTTTAAAAATATTGTTACAACAACAAGATCCACAATCTTTTTCTCGCATGATGACCTATTATCGCTATTTTAATTCCGCGCAGCATGCAAAAATACAAGCAGTGCAAACACAAGTAGAAGCAGTTGCACAACGTGAAGCTACCATCGTAAAAACACTCACTGAGCTAAAAACATTGCAACAGCAACAATTAGCACAACTCAATACACAAAGAAATGAACAAAACACACGCACCCAAGTGTTGCTCGCATTAAATGAAGAAATTACCAAAAAAGGCGATCAAATTAAAGTCATTAAAACAGATGTAGCAAAATTAAACAGCATTGTGGCTTCGATTGATCGCAAACCCAACCGGGCTGCCCAATCACTTTCACAATACCGCAGTACACGCGGCTGGCCCGTAGAAGGTAAACTTGTGCACGCCTTTGGCGCCCCCAGCGAAACTGCTGCTGGCCGGCATAATGGGGTATTCTTCAGCGCGTTAGAAGGCACTCCTGTCAAAGCGGTGCATGCTGGCGAAGTAGCCTATGCAGATTGGCTACGCGGTTATGGCTGGTTGATGATTGTTGAGCATGGCGACAACGAAATGAGTTTGTATGCTTACAACCAAACACTTTATAAAAAAGTAGGCGATACTGTTCAAACGGGAGAAGTGCTTGCACGTGTAGGAAAAAGCGGCGCAAAACCAGAACCCGGGTTATACTTTGAACTGCGTCGATATGGTAAAGCCATCGATCCGCTGGCTTGGATAAAACAACAGGGCTGAGGCACTTATGAAAATTTCTCAATCTCTTCTTTTAAGTACAATTTGTGGTATTGCAGTAGGTATGATGTTGGCTTTGTCGGTCAACGTTTACGCCCTTACCGAAAATAACAAACCCGCCCCTTCGCCTGAAAAATTGCCTTTGGCTGAAATGAAGCAGTTTACGCATGTGTTAGATCAAGTTAAAAAAGATTATGTTAAGGAAGTGGAAGATAAAGCTTTATTTGAAAATGCGATGCGCGGTGTGCTTTCAGGATTAGACCCCCACTCTGCTTATCTTGACAAGGATGATATGCATGATCTTCAGGTCACTACTTCTGGCAAATTTGGCGGATTAGGCATTGAAGTGACCATGGACGATGGCTTTGTAAAAGTGGTTTCCCCCATTGACGATAGCCCTGCAAGCAAAGCTAAAATTTTGCCGGGAGATTTAATTGTACGCATTAATGAAACGCCTGTGAAAGGGTTATCGCTTGCAGAAGCGGTGAACATGATGCGCGGGCCCAAAGGCAGCCCCATCACATTAACCATTGTGCGTGACGCCTTGCCGCAACCTTTAGTGCTTACTTTAATACGTGATTTAATTCAAGTAGCCAGTGTTAAATCCAATTTGCTTGAACCTGATTATGGTTATGTACGCATCACACATTTCCAAGAGCACACGGGCGATGATGTACGCAAAATGCTTACAACGTTAGAAAGTGAAAACAAAAAACCTCTCAAAGGATTAATATTAGATTTAAGAAATAATCCTGGCGGCGTGCTAGATAGCGCGGTAGATGTTTCAGATATTTTTCTTGATAGCAAAAAATTAGGATACGAGCATTTAATTGTTTATACGGATGGCCGCATGCCCTCTTCAAAAATGCGCGAATATGCAAAAGGAACAGATGCACTCAAAGGTGCACCTGTAGTCATATTGGTGAACGGGGGATCTGCTTCAGCATCTGAAATTGTAGCGGGAGCACTGCAAGATCATCATCGTGCCATTATCATGGGCTCGCAAACTTTCGGTAAAGGTTCTGTGCAAACAGTCATTCCTTTACAACAAGATACAGGCCTAAAACTTACCACTGCTTTATATTACACACCCAGTGGCCGATCTATTCAGGCAGAAGGTATTAAACCTGATGTAACATTATCTAATTATACATTGGCAGCACCACCTCAAACGGATAAAGAAACGGTAAAAGCACTATCACTGCGCGAGCAAGATTTAACGGGCCATTTAGATAATAAAACGACTACGCCTGCTGATGCAACCAAAGAAAATGGCGCTGATGCTTCAACATCAAATAAAGATGACAAAGCAGCTGATTATGGAAAAATAGAAGCGCTGAATTTGCTAAAAGGTTTAACAATCTTGCAAAAAGGATAACAGTAGAGAAGCCATTTCTTTAAAGAGCGCTGATCGCACATGTGTTTTGCGAAACACCATCACTATTTTTCTGTTGGGTACAGGTTTTTTAAAAGGAATATAAACAACTATAGGGTTTTCCACTTGCACTGCCAATTCAGGCATCAATGTGCACCCTAAATTTTGCGCTACCATTTGTCGCAACGTTTCGAGACTGGTGGCTTCAAAATCTCCCATGTGCGCGTGGCGTGTGTGATGACATACTGCTAAGGCTTGTTCACGTAAGCAATGTCCTTCTGTTAATAATAATATTTTTTCATTTTGAATTTCTTCTGAGGATACAGATTTTTTTTTCGCCAATGCATGTGAAACGTGCGCCGCAAAATAAAAAGGCTCTTCAAATAATGTAAGCGTTGTGAAATGTTCCTGATCAATAGGCAACGATAATATTGCAACATCCAAATCACCCTGTTGCAATTGCTCAAGTAATACACTTGTTTGTGCTTCGTATAGCCACAGCGATAATTTAGGAAATTCCGCATGCCACACTTGAATAGCTTTGGGCAATAAATAAGGCCCCAAGGTAGGAATGATGCCCACTTTTAAATCCCCCACTTTTGGGTCTTTCATGGTTGATGCATAAGCTTTGATGGCCTCAATTTCTTGGAAAATAGAGGCTGCTTTTTCTGCAATTACTTTGCCAGCAGGCGTTAAGCGCACGTTTTTATTATTGCGCTCAACTAATACAATAC
This sequence comes from uncultured Gammaproteobacteria bacterium, assembly GCA_964383495.1. Lineage (GTDB taxonomy): Bacteria > Pseudomonadota > Gammaproteobacteria > JABCZS01 > JABCZS01 > CAWKDC01. The sequence goes on along the minus strand of CAYLHG010000019.1, from coordinate 7,894 downwards.
CTAAGCGCTCTTCCAATTTTTTAAGTTGTACGCTCAGGGTTGGCTGGCTTACATGGGTTGCTTCAGCTGCTTTCCCAAAATGTAACGTCTTAGAAACCGCTACTAAATACGTTAAATCTTTTAATTTCATAGTTAATCCCTATTAATTTTTTAAACTCAATAGAATTTATAATATGCTTATCTCACACAGAAGTCAAAAAAGTAGCCCTCTTTTGCAAAACTCACGTTATAATGGTGAATAGAAAATAGAGGAGATCCCGATGAGTCAGCATATTTCTATTATTAGTGACAGCAGTTTTGACAATGATGTTTTAGAAGCTCAACTCCCTGTGCTAGTTGATTTTTGGGCAGAATGGTGCGGGCCATGTAAATCTATTGCGCCTATGTTGGAAGAAATTGCTGCTGAATATGAAGGGAAAATAAAGGTTGCTAAGATCAATGTAGATGATCACCCTGAAACGCCACGTAAATATGGCGTGCGCGGCATTCCAACACTCATGCTTTTCAAAAACGGCGAAGTGGTGCAAACCAAAGTCGGGGCTTTAAGCAAAGCACAGTTGGCCGCGTTTTTGGATTCGATGTTATAAAAAAGCCTTAACATCCAAACCAAGTTCCGCAGCAGCTTCAGTCATCACTTTAACGGGGTGCGGTGATAACTGTGCTGCTGCTAAATGCAATCCATCCCACGTGAGCAATAGCCCAAATTCTAGTAATGGCCTAAAAGCACAAGGCGGAATACTATATAATAATAAATGTCATACATTCGATGACTGAAAGTAAAAAGGTATTATAGATGAGACATCTCTTTTTTCGTACCATCCTTCTTTATTTGTTTAGCCTTTCTGGGGGGTATGCTTTAACCCTAGTAAGCAACGATTTCGCAAACGGTGAAAAAATTCCTGAGGCATTCACTTGCCACGGGGGCAACCACATTCCCAGCTTAAACTGGCAAGATGTACCGAGCGGCACACAAAGTTTTGTGATGCTCATGGAAGATCCTGATGCACCCGACAGCACCTGGACTCACTGGGTGTTATATAATATCCCCAGCACATCTGATGGGTTATCGGATAGCACCAGTGTTGGGACAACAGGTGTGAACAGCTGGCTTCATTTACAATATGATGGGCCTTGCCCACCCACCGGCAGCCACCACTATATTTTTACATTATATGCGCTCAATGCATCATTGAATGTACAGCCGCATGCTTCCAGAGAGCAAGTGTTAATTGCATTACAACCGTATTTATTAGAGAAAGCACAGTTGATTGGGATATATCCGTAACTTCATAAGTCTCTAGAAAAATACAGCCTTTCTGCGTTCCCTCCAAATAATTGTTTTTTTTCATGTGGGCTAAAAGCATGGGTGAGCTTGAAAAAATCGTCATAAATTTCGTCTAACGATCGATATAATTTATCCACAGGGAAATTACTGGCAAACATGCAGCGATTCATACCAAAAATCTCAAGCAAAGACAAAACAAAAGGTTTAATGCTTTCACTACTCCAATTTGGATTAAACATGCCAAAACCAGATAATTTGATATATACATGATCAAATTGAGCCAATTTTTGCATTTGCTTTTTCCAATATTCAAAATAACTTACATCAAGTTTTCTAGGATGACCGCAATGCGTGATAATAAAAGGGTTGCTATTTTTAGCTATCACATTGCAAGCATCATCCACTTGTTCAGAATGAATTTGCATATCAAACGACAAATGATATTTTGCTAAAAGTGAAAGATTATTTTTCCAGACAGTGTCTTGAAGATATTGAGCAGTATCTTCATTTAAAATTTGTCGTATGCCTGTAAATTTTGGATAGTTACAATGTTGTTCGATAACAGATTCACAATTATCTTGTGAGAGATCAACATAACCTACTATAGCTAAAGGAAAATTAATGTGTGATATCCAAGCTGTTTCTTTAACAGAATCTTGCCGTGTAATACCCGCTTGGATATGAACCGCTTTATTAAAAATATATCGTTTAGATTCTGATAAATAATCTTCGAGCAAATACTTTTTTTCAAAAGATGTCCCGCGCAACCATGGATAATCATATCGGGAAACATCCCAAAAATGCATATGAGCATCAATCATTTTCGTGCAGCTTCCATTTTACGGATGCTGGCTAAAAGCAATAGAACATCATCAGGTGGCAAAATACTATGGGATTTTTTCCATTCTTTATACTTTTCACCTGTTGCTTTTTTAATGGCTTCAGGTGGATCTTTCAATTGTTGCCCTGAAGACATCGCCATGAGTTGAGTTTCGCAGGCAAATTGTAAATAGTAATAATTCCAAAAAGCCATGGGGACAGTGTTCCCAACAGTAATTAAGCCATGATTGTGCAGTACCATCAAATCATTCTGACCTAAATCTTGAACCATTTGCTTTTGCTCTTCATCAAAAGTAAATAATTGTTCAAAGCCATGATAGCTCACGTTTTCATGCAAAAACATGGTAATTTGATCAAGAGCAAGCAATGGCGTTTGCAAATTGGAAACCGCCACACCCGCCTTGCTGTGAGTATGAATAATACAATTAACATCTGGACGTGTTTTATAAATAGCAATATGCGCTTTAGAGCCATTTTTATTGATGGGCCAGCCGTGTGGGCTTTCGATATCACCATTAAAATGAACTTTGACAATGCTTTCAGGCGTAATCTCGTTGAAAGACAGCCCAAAAGGATTAAATAAAAACTGATCAGTCCCTGGCAGCCTGACAGAGATATGGGTGAAAATAACATCACACCAACCAAAATAATCAACTACTTGATAAAGATAGTATAATTGCTTGCGCAAACAGGCCTCTGTAGATTGAAAGAGTTCCTCAGCAAACTTAATGATATCGTTAGGTTTGATCATACAGAATTCCTTAGTAAATCATGGTATTCTAATCCAGAAATTTGTGAGAGGCAACATATGAAACAGGTATTAATCACTGGCGCAAGTACTGGTATTGGGCTGGCTACTGCACAATTGTTTTCTGAAAAAGGCTATCGTGTTTTTAATTTGGATAAAAATCAACCACAAAAAACAGTTAACAATATGGAATATATCCCCTGCGATCTTTCACAAGTCAAAAAAATTGAAAGTGCAATAGAAGCACTGCTGAAAAAAACTCATACATTGGATGTATTGGTCAGCAATGCGGGGCAACATCTTTCAGCAACGATTGAAGGCACCTCTGAAGAAGATTTTGATCGCATCATCAACTTGAATTTGAAGGGAACATTTTTTTTGATTAAAAATATTTTGCCCATCATGAAAAAACAAAATAAAGGATGCATTATTTTAATGGGATCTGATCAATCATTGGTTGGCAAAAAAAACTCTGCCGTCTATGGAGCCACCAAAGCTGCCATTGCTCAATTAGCAAAAAGCACTGCCTTAGATTACGCAGAATTTAATATTCGTGTGAACGCAGTGTGCCCAGGCACAATCGATACGCCGTTGTATCGCAATGCAATAGAACAATATCATCTTAAAACAGGCGTACCTTTATCTGAAATTGAAAAAGAAGAAGCAGCGCAGCAACCTCTTCAACGTGTTGGACAACCTGAAGAAGTCGCTCAATTAATTTATTTTTTAGCCAGTGATTCAGCATCTTTTATCACGGGCAGTTTATTTCCAATTGATGGAGGATACACCGCAAAATGAAAATTAAACAAGTTGAAATTTTTGATGTTGAATGCCCTAAACGCCCTAAATGGCACCCTGTTTTTGTGCGCCTCACCACGGATGATGGAATAACAGGCGTGGGGGAAGCAGGGCTTGCTTACGATTGGGGACACAGTGCTGCAGCGCATTTAATTCAACAAATTGCGAAAGCGATGTTAATAGGGTTTGATCCTTTTCAGACAGAATTATTGTGGTCACGCATGTTGCGCGAAAGTTTTTGGGGATTGGGCGGCGGCCCGGTAATTTATGCAGCGATGAGCGCTATCGATACAGCGATGTGGGATATTAAAGGAAAAGCCTTAAACTTACCTTTATATCAATTATTGGGCGGAAAGACAAATCACAAGTTACGCACTTATGCCAGCCAATTACAATTTGATTGGGATGACACAGTCAACCCCTTAATTGATCCTAAGGATTATGCAAAAGCAGCAGAAAAAGCAGTGAAACAAGGTTATGATTGCGTCAAAGTTAATCCCATGTTTTATGATAAATCAGGTGTCACTCAATTTGATCTCACAAAATTATTTTCTCAACAAGATTTGAAATTATACCACGCGCGCATACAAGCAATCCGTGATGCAGTAGGCCCTGATATCGACATCATGATAGAGTGTCACAGTTTATTGAGCCCCACAACCGCTATTCAATTCGCTGAACACATAGATGATTTACGTTGTATGCTAATAGAAGAACCAGTGAATTATTTGAATCCAGCATTGCATCAGCAAGTAGCAAAAAATATTCGCATCCCCACTGCAGCAGGCGAACGCTTGTATACACGCAATGGAATCCGCCCTTATGTAGAATCACAAAGTATTGCGTTACTACAACCCGACATTGGTTTATGTGGTGGTTTCACAGAAACGAAAAAAGTGTGCGATTATGCTGATTTGTACGGCATCACCATTCAAGCGCATGTTTGTGGAGGGCCCATTGCTACCGCAGCAGCTTTGCATTTAGAAACAGCCATCCCTAATTTTTTCATCCATGAACATCATACATATGCAACAAAAGATTGGAACCGTGAATTGTGTCTCCAAGATTTGCAGCCTGTGAAGGGCTGCTTTGAGGTAGCTGATACACCAGGCTTGGGTATTGATTTAAATGATGCAGTAGTGGGCCGTTATGGGATCAAGATCAAATGATACTTATCGACTCAAGAAAAATGGAAAAACTAAATATCGTGACTAGTCCTCGCCTGTCCCATATTTCTTGGCGTTCTCACAGTCTTTTACAATGGTTTTGGCCTTTTTGAGGGAACTTAGTGCCTCGTTTTTCCTAATGTTCAGTTTGAGCGTGTTACTAATATTGGTGTAATAGGTAACGTATTGCAACGTCTTCTGATCTTGTGCTAATAGGGCTTGTTCTTTCTTCAAATTTTGTTGATCCGTATACACGTGCTGCTCAAGATTCTTGGATTGTTCCATCAGGTTATCATGGGCTGCAACTACCTTGGATGAGGCATCCCTCACACAATTAGCATAGTCCGAGTAGTAGCAACTGTAGAAAGCAACGATTTCCTTATGAACGAGAGTCTGCCAAGCAGCATCCACCATTGCTGCAGCCTGTTTGGTGCCATCGGAGACACTATCCTTTCCCCATTGTTCTGCCCACGCTTTGTAAGCGTCCAGATAGGTGTTTGTATATGAAAGATTGTCCTGTACTTGCTTGAAGGCTGCTGTACTCTCGTCGAAAACTTGCTGTGCAGTGTCAACTGTTTGTTTATCTTGAGCAATTTTATTCTGCGCGGCCTCTAATGATGTTCCAGGCACATTTGCCTTCTTTTGGTAATACGCCTGTTTTGTTTTACATGTAGGCATAATTTCATCTGATACGGTGGCTCCCGCATGAGCAGCATTGCAGAAAAACAGAGCTGCGGATAACAAAATCAACGAGTTAATTAATATTTTCATGAGACCCTCTTAAAGCTTAGTTCTCTCACTATTAAATATAGCTTATAAATTTAAAATGGCTCATAGCCCATTTGGATCTCCTGCTCTTCCTGTCTTTCTTATTTTAAACTTGTTCGGTATACTAGAGACCTTTATACTTTTTACGAGGGTACATAATGCGACTATTAGCCACCTTTCTTTCTATCTTGTGCGTTAACGCTTTTGCTACTCCTCATTCTACCGTTATTTTTGGGGACAGTTTGTCTGATGAAGGCAGAATTTATCAATTGACTGATAGCCTGCACCCACCTGCTCCTTACGTCGAAGGGCGTTTTTCTAATGGGCCCGTATGGACAGAATATGCTTATCCTAACCGTGAAAATTATGCATATGGTGGTGCCAAATCTGATTGGGACAATATTTTGGAAGATCGTCTAGGCGATCTAGTGGTAAATACAGGTGTATTTGGACAAGTAGAGGAATACTTAGCACAGCCGCGCATCCCTGAAAATATGGCGCACACAACATTTATTTTTTACGTAGGTAGTAACGATATATTTGCAATATTTGACGATTGCCTGGATGATAATTGTGATGATTTCACTCCACTTTCTACCATTGTAAACAACATTCAAATCTCTGCAACAAAATTGATGGAACAGGGCGCAAAAGATATTCAAATTTTTGGTCTGCCAGATTTATCATTAACGCCTTCTGCACAATCTCTTCCTCCGTCAAATCGTGCTCTATTGCACCGTATTTCTTATCATTTCAATAAGAAGTTGAAAAAGATGGCAAAGAAAAATCGATTTTATTATGTTAATACCAACGATGCGTTGTTAACCATGATAAAAAATGCTCACGAATATGGATTTATAAATGTGCAAGAAGCTTGTTTAGATGTCAAAAATCAATCCATTTGTGATGATCCTAATACTTATTTATTCTGGGATGAAGTGCACCCCACCACACGTACACATCAAATTTTTGCAGGGATGTTAAGGTAGATCAACAGTCGCGTAAAATTGGCGTTACAGTTGCGCTAAAATTCGGGAACCGCTCTATCACTAGTGGTGAATGTTTACCATGATAAAACCACTCATTATCGGGCAACATATCTTGCCACATAATCTCATTCAGGGGCCATTGGCTGGAGTCAGTTGTGCACCCTTTCGCGCGCTTGCTGCTTTGTATGAGAAACCTGCGATTTCTTACACAGAAATGATTTCTTGTAATACGTTAATTCATCAATCAAAGCAATCGCAGCGACGCTTTGTGGAAAAAGATCCTGATGAGGGCTTAGTTTGTTTTCAACTATCAGCGACAGACCCTCATGCATTAGCATTAGGAACAAAAATTGCAACAGATTATGGTGCAGATTTCATCGACTTGAACAGTGGATGCCCCGTGAGAAAAATCAGAAGTCGTGGCGCAGGATCAGCTTTACTGTCTGAGGGATCAAAAATATATGCACTCATTCGTGCAATGAAAAACAATACGGATCGGCCCGTCTCTATCAAAATTCGTGTTGATGCAAATAGTGATGATCGCTTTAATGAAGATGTAGCGCATGCGATTGCAGATGCAGGCGCAGATTTTGTCACTGTGCATGGACGTCATTGGACTTCAGGGTACGATGTATCATGCTCTTATCAGGACATCGCTTTTTTTGTTCAAGCGTTGCCGATCCCAGTAATAGGGAACGGCGATGTTTCATGTTTAAATTCCTTACAAAATATGTTTTTAACGGGTTGTGCCGGCGTGATGATTGGGCGCGCTATGGTTGGGCAACCTTGGTTGATTCAACAATTACGACAGGAATGGGGTGGTATTGATTTTGTACCTCCCTCATTACCGGAGCGTAGCGAGCTTTTCTTACAGCATGTCAAAGGGTTAATGACATTATTAAATACAGAAAAATTTGCCATTATTCAGGCAAGACGATTCGCAAAATACTATGCGCGAGATATGCCGCAAAAACAAGCTTTTCTAGAGAAAATGGCTTGCTGCGATAATATGATCGATTTAGAAAAGTTGTGTAAAAGTTATTAGTTGTATAAATCATAGCCATACTTTAAACTCAGCCGAGATTCTGACAGGGGGTTATTTTTTTGATCTTTGCTGGATCCTGGATATTTTGCCGTGAAACCTCTTTCTTTTTATTCCGGTACAGCAGACGGCAAAATTCCGGGATGACGAAGGCGGAGGAAGGGGATAAATCAATCATAGAAAATAAAAAGCCCCGGCAGGGGCAATTGAGAGTAAATTAACAAATAAAAAAGCGCCTTATTATACCTGGCAGTGACC
>CAYLHG010000018.1:0-32514 GCA_964383495.1 uncultured Gammaproteobacteria bacterium | reverse complement strand
GCGTTCAATCTGAGCCAGGATCAAACTCTTCAGTTTGAATTGCTCAATATATCTCAAAATAAATTAACAGTTGCATCCACACAGATGCATAGGTCTTTGTTTTTTAAAGAGCGATGTCATGACGACGTAGGGAGCATTATAAACACATTTTTGATAGCGTCAAGTAGTTTTGTGAAAAAAAATCATATTTTTTTGCTGCCTTGCAAAACTCATGTTTCTTTAGCTATAAATTATCATGTAACCTTATCAGAAGGATTAAATTTTGATTATTCGACTACCTTGCATCATCCTTTTAAGCTGTGTTGCAGTCCTGCCCTGTTTTGCAGATGAATCTTTGCAATGTGGGGTATTTCCTGCCACTGTCCCGCCTGACCCGAACCCTAGCGCTGAGGTTTTGCAAGCAGCCTGGCAGCAAGCCGCATTTCGCTGCTTGAGCACAGGGAACCTCGACGCGGCTCATGTGTATGAAGGCCTGGCTCAAAAATGTGCTCAAGATATTAATAATTGCAATTTTAATAACTACACTATATTGTTCCCTTGGTGCGGTTACCGCCCTTCTGCTGATCTTCCTGTTTTTTATACAGAAGTTAAGGATTGGTTGACAAGAAGAAGAGCACTCTATGAGGCCAGTGCTACTTGTGCAATACGCGATGATGCGGAGTTTTCACAAAAATTACAGGCGGCGAGTGATGCCTGCCATGCAGCTTCTACACTCCTTCTCAATGCAGATGATAACAAAGCAATCTGTATTGCTTTTTATGGATATTTGAGTAATTTGACGGCGCCAAATGTGCCCTCAGACTAAAGCAATACGACAAACACGTCTTTTGCCTACCTGGTAAACAGCGTCGCTGCCCGGTTCAATCACCGTATGTTTATCCGTCACTTTTTTGCCATCAATTTTCAATGCATCTTGCTCAATCATTCTTAACGCTTCAGACGTTGTATTTACCAATCCCGCTTCTTTTAACAGATTCGCAATCGGCATAGATTTTCCATGATTGTGGATGATAGATTGCGGCATCTCATCAGGTAATGCGTTACGCGAAAAACGTTGCTCAAAATCATGTTGTGCAGCCACAGCAGCTTCTTCTCCATGAAAACGTGTTACGATTTCTTGTGCTAATGCAATTTTAATGTTACGCGGATTTTCGCCTGCTTCTACCAAATGACGATATTCATCCAAGATCGTTTGCGGCTTGAAGCTTAAAAGCTCAAAGTAACGCCACATTAACGTGTCTGAAATAGACATAATTTTACCAAACATCTCATTGGGGGCGTCTTCAATAGCAATATAATTCCCCAATGATTTCGACATTTTCTTCACGCCATCTAAACCTTCCAGCAATGGCATTGTCAATATCATTTGCGGCTTTTGCCCAGCCAAACGCTGTAACTCACGCCCTACTAATAAATTGAATTTTTGGTCGTTTCCACCTAATTCAATATCTGCTTCTAGTTCCACCGAATCATATCCCATGAATAAAGGATATAGAAATTCGTGAATCGCAATAGGCTCACGTTCTAAGAAACGTTTTCCAAAATCATCCCGCTCTAACATACGTGCAACGGTGTAATGGCTTGATAAGCGGACAATGTCGCTCGCTGTTAGCTTGTTCATCCAGGTGGAATTACGAACAATGTGTGTTAATTTTTTATCTAAAATTTTGAAAATTTGTCTTTCGTATGTTTCTGCATTACGTAATACTTCTTCTTCTGTTAAGGGCTTACGTGTTGCACTGCGACCAGAAGGATCACCTATTAAGGCAGTAAAATCGCCTATCAGAAAATAAACCTCATGCCCGAGCAATTGAAATTGCCGCGCTTTATTAATCAGCACAGTGTGGCCTAAATGTAAGTCGGGCGCGGTAGGGTCAAACCCCACTTTAACTTTCAAGCGTCGCCCACTTGTAATTAGGTTATCAAACTCATCAGGGACGATGATTTCTTGTACACCTCGACGTAATAAATTCATGGCATTGTTTTCTATCATAAGTTCCTCTTTCTAGGAATTGATTATATACTTTAATACGAGAAAGAGGTGTAGTTAAGCTGTGCTCCGGGCTGGGTCTGTCTATTTTGAGTAAAATCTGCTATCTTTAGCGCTTCAGAATACCGTCCCCATGCCCAGAAAAAAGGGAAGGAGAAGAGGACATTGACAATACCTGCGACGAAACTTAAAAAAAAGCGCCGCTTGGCCCCTTTTTTCATAGGATCGCTCCTCATGGCAGCTGTGATGTGGCTGGCCGTGGATACAGCTATTGAGCATCAAAATGCTTCACAGCCTGCCCCACTGGCAATGGGCATCACCACCCCTACCGTCCCTTCGCAAAATACAGAAACCAGCTCTCTTCGCACCGTTGACCTCGTGATTCGTGCAGGAGATACGATAGGCAAACGTTTGGAGTCTTTAGGCGTTTCATCTGATACTGTCTCTGCATTACTCAACAATCAAATCGCACGCCCCGTGCTCACTACTATCTATCCTGGCCAACGTTTAACACTTTCATTTGATGAAAGTGATGATCTCATTGCCCTTGAACAAGCCATGAATGAAACACAACATTTATTAATCCGCAAAGAAGGGCCAGAACAATATGCTGGCGAAATTGTAGATATTCCCATTACAACACATGTGAAGTATGCTTACGGCACAATTGATGATTCTTTTTTTCTCGCCGGACAAAAAAGCGGGCTTGACGATAATTTAATTTTAGAATTGGTGAATATTTTCAGCTATGACATCGATTTTGCTTTAGACATTCAACAAAATGATCGTTTTGCGTTGTTATATGAAGAACGTTTTGTGGGTGATAAACAAATCACACCAGGGCGCATTTTAGCAGCAGAATTTGTGAACCAAGGAAAAAAATATCAAGCAATTCGTTTTGAAGATAATGAAGGTCATGCAGATTATTATGCGCCTGATGGAAAAGCATTACAAAAAGCATTTCTTCGTTCCCCTGTAAAATTCAGCCGCATCAGTTCACATTTTAGTGCGGGCCGAAAACACCCTGTATTGCACACAGTGCGTGCACATCGCGGCGTGGATTATGCTGCGCCTATAGGAACGCCTGTAAAAGCATCAGGTGATGGTAAAGTTATTTTTGCGGGTAGAAAAAGCGGTTATGGTAATTGCGTGATTTTACAGCACGGAAGAGAATACACAACACTGTATGGGCATTTAAGCCGTTTTGCTAGCCAGCTGCGCGCCGGCAATCAAGTTGAACAGGGGCAAACAATTGGTTATGTTGGTATGACAGGCCTTGCAACAGGCCCACATCTGCATTACGAATTCCGCATCAATGGTGTACATCAAAATCCATTGTCTGCGGCGCTGCCTACCAGCGAGCCTATTCCTTCTAAATATCGTGAGCGTTATCTTGCGCAGGCGCAAACGTTGTTACGACAAATGAGTTATCATGCAACGTTCGCTTTTGTAGGCTCGGAAAAAGAGAAATCTTTGTGAAGTGCTCATCATGGATCTCAAGGAAACTTAATGGATAATTTTATTGGACTCATGTCCGGCACCAGTTTCGACGGCATAGATGCTGTCTTAGCATCATTCGATGATAATAAAATTCGCATACATGCACATCACCATCTTCCCTACAGCTCAGCATTACGCGCGCAATTATTAGCATTATCGGTGCCGCATAGCAATCACGCTTTAGAATCTATATTTTCACTTGATGCATCGTTAGGTGAACATAACGCACAGGCTATTTTAAATTTATTGGAAGAAACGGAGCTGCAACCTCATCAAATACGCGCAGTAGGTCTGCATGGGCAAACTATCCGACATTATCCTAATGAGAACCCTGCATTTACTGTGCAGTTAGGTGATCCGAACCGCATTGTCGTTGCAACAGGCATTCCCACCGTAGCCGATTTTCGCCGCAAAGATATTGCGCAGCAAGGTCAAGGCGCGCCACTTGCTCCTTTGTTTCACCAAACTTTTTTTGCAAGCCCTACGGAAGACCGTGCAATTTTAAATATAGGTGGTTTTGCGAATATTACTTTATTGCAAGATGGACATGTTTGGGGGTTTGATACAGGACCTGGGAATGTGTTTATTGATGCCGTGGCACGCACTTTTTTAAATATGTCTTATGATCCGAATGGAAAAAATGCGCGTGCAGGTGTGGTGCATGAACCCACGTTGAAAATGTTATTATCACATCCTTTTTTTCAAACAACACCACCGAAAAGTACCGGGCGAGATATGTTCACAGATGCATGGTTTGCAAAAGCAACGGTGGCACTTGAAGGGCAGCCTAAAGAAAATTGGTTAGCAACCGTGACAGAGTTAACGGCAAGCAGTATTGCAAATGCAATTTTGCAAGCAGCGCCAAGCACAGACGCGGTATATGTTTGCGGTGGTGGTGCTTACAATGATTATTTAATGGAGCGTTTACAAGCATATTTACCGAAGAAACGCGTTGAAAAAACATCAGCACTAGGAGTGGCTCCAGAATACACAGAGGCAAGCCTAATGGCGTGGTTAGCAAAACAGCGTGTGACAGAGACGCCCGTGGATTTACGGGAAATCACAGGCGGACGAGAGGCGACAGTACTGGGAGGGTTGTATGTGTAAAGGGGGCAGTTATTTTCTGAGCGTATATTACCCGCCCCGATAAAGAACGCATTTTTCAGCAATCACCTCTGCAATTTCAATCGCATCTGTTGCCGCACCACGGCGCAAATTATCAGAACACGACCACATTTGTAAACCGTTTGATAAAGCTGCATCTAAACGTATACGCCCCACAAATACATTATCCTGTCCCACTACCTCAACAGGTGTTGCATAATCATTGCCAGATAATGTCACGCTGCGTGATTTACTCAAAATATCGCGCACATCTTCTATCATCGGTTTCTTATCGAATGATACTGTCATCACAATAGAGTGCCCTATTATCACGGGCACACGCACTGCTGTAGCACTGATAGGAAAATCTGCTTCTAGTACTTTTTGCACCTCATGAATAATTTTATATTCTTCACTCGTCACCCCATTTTCTGCAATAGAACCTACTTGCGGGATCACATTCATTGCAATTTGGCGTTTAAATACACGCGGCACAGCCTTCTCGCCACTTAATACCGCTTGCGTTTGTAGCGCACATTCGTCCATTGCTGCTTTTCCGGCACCTGAAGTTGATTGATATGTCGTAACATTTAAATAGTTGATACCCAATGCACGATGCAATGGCGCCATCACTGTTGAAATTGGCGATGCTAAACAATTTGCATGGGCGTACAATTTTTGTTTCGCTGTCACTTGATGAATATTCACCGGCGGAATAATTAAAGGTACGTCTTTTTCTAAACGATAATGAGAACTTGAATCAATCACGTACGCACCCAAACGTAACGCAACTGGCACCCATTGAGATGAAACATCTGCCTCTGTGCAAAATAAAACAATCTGCTGATTTGCCAGCGAGGCTTCAGATAATTTTTGAAGCGTAAACTCTCGGTCGTCAACCTTTAAAGTTAATCCCGCTGATTGTTCAGAGGCAATAGCAGTCAAAACAGCTGACTGAGCCCAAGATTGAGTGAACAACTGCGAGATCAGACGGCGTCCCACGTTCCCGCTCGCACCTACAATAGCAATACGAAATGACATAGCAATACCTACTCACGAAAAGAAAAAGTTTAACACATACTATCTTAGTGTTGAACAGCCTAACCATTTCCAAAACAATCTAAATAATCTTTGCGAAAAAGGTGATAATGCTGCTCTCTCCAAATATAATGACAATATCGATTCTAAACCTAAGGATGCAAAATAAGCGTGATCCTGATGATAAGACAATAACCGCTTTAAATGACGAACTCGTAAATCTATTCTTAAAGGTGTGGTATGGAAAGATAAATCAGCCATATCGATAATACCAAACCCTTCTTTTTTATCATACAACACATTTCCTAAATGCATGCCATGAAAATAAATGCCTGCTTGATGCAACAATACTAAGAAATTGATCAATAATTCGATACCCATTTTTGTATCAGATCGAAACATGTGGCGAAAATCATCCCCTGGCAAAGTATTATAGCGAACAGCATGCGCATTAATATGAGGCAGGTGATAAATACATGTTACCTCAATAGTACGAAAGCCTAATTTTTTTAAATAAAATGCATTATCCACAAAGATCTGATATTTTGGGAACCATCGTCTTTTACTTAAACCAGGTTTAGCATTAAATACTTTAATATATTCGCTCGTGTTTAATTGAATAACTTTTGGCCCTAATTTTGCATGCAAAGAAATCACTTGAGCCGAATGGCAAATTGTACGCCAAGTCGATTCATCCCACTGTACCACATTATTTTCCAGCACGAACCAATCCCCCAAGACCTGCTTCAACCAACGCATCTTCTAATAAGAGACGAATTTCTTTGGCATCATCCATTTGTAACGCGCGTCCTAATAAAGATTGTGCTTTTGAAAGAGAAATACTACGAATCACCCACTTCACGCGCGTTAAACTTGTTGCGTTCATGCTGAATGTATCGTACCCCATCGCTAATAATAAAACTACACTTGCTGGGTCACCTGCCATTTCACCACAAATACTCACAGGCTTCCCTTGAGAATGCGCACCCGATACTACTTGAATTAAAGCTTGTAATACTGCAGGATGAAGCGAATCATATAGATTTGCCACACGCGAATTATTTCTATCCACTGCTAATAAATATTGTGTTAAGTCATTGCTGCCTACGGATAAAAAATCACATTCACTGGCTAATAGATTGGCTTGATACACAGCAGAAGGCACTTCTACCATCACACCAATTTTAGGTCTATCAATTAAATGATCCTCTTCTTTTACCTCTAAATAAGCCTGTTCAATTAATTCTTTTGCTTCACGAATTTCGCGAATAGCGCTGACCATAGGCAACATGATGCTTAAATTATTCAATCCACTGCTTGCGCGTAACATGGCACGAACTTGTACTAAAAAAATTTCAGGATGATCTAATGTAACACGCAAGCCTCTCCATCCTAAAAAAGGATTTTCTTCTGAAAAACTGAAATAAGGTAATATTTTATCCCCACCAATATCAAGTGTACGCATGGTGACAGGGCGAGGATGAAAAGCATGCATGATTTGTTGATAAATATCACGTTGCTCTGTTTCACTTGGGAAACGCTCTCGAATCATAAAAGGTACTTCAGTTCGATATAAACCTACGCCTTCTGCTCCTACATCTAAAGAAGAAGGAATGTCTGCGACTAAACCTGTATTTACCAACAAGGGAACATGATGTCCATCTGTTGTAGTAGCAGGCTCTTTATGCAACGCTTGCAATCCTGCGTACAATGCCTTTTCTTCTTTCATCAAACGTGAAAATTCTTTACACACAGTGAGCGAGGGCGACAAATGTACTTTTCCATGGTACCCATCCACTGCCAATGTTTGCCGTTCAATGCCACCTAGCGGCAATTCATACGCACCCATCACAGTCGGGATCCCCATTGATCTCGCTAAAATAGCAACATGCGAATTGGCAGATCCACGTAAACATACAATACCCACTAATTTATCTGATGGGACTTCTGCTAAATTTGAAGCACTGATTTCTTCACCCACTAAAATAGTTTGAGAAAAATATTCTGGAATTGCTTTTTGCTCTACTTGTAATTTTGTCAGTACACGCGCCCCCAAATCCCTTAGATCTGCAGCACGTTCGCGCAAATAAGCGTCTTCCATTTTCTCAAAATTAATCACGTGTTGCGCAATCACATCACGTAATGCGGCCTGAGCCCATAATTTTTTAGCGCGAATAATGTCAATCACTTCTTCGCCTAAACCTGTTTTTTCTAAAATATTAATATAAACATCAAATAATGCTTGCTCTTCTTGCGGTAAAGCAGTTTTGATGCGATCAGCTAATGCACGAATATCGTTACGTGCAGCTTCTAACGCTTCTAAAAAGAAAGCTACTTCAGCATCTACATTTTCTACCAAACGATCCGGCACTGCATTTAAATCAGCCAATGGAAAAACACGCACAACTGTACCAATGGCGACACCAGGAGCGCCAGGAATGCCTTGAATTTCAAACTCACGCTTTAATTGAAACGCACTGCCATCTAATTCACCTTGCGTTTTCACTTGCGCAATAATGCCGCCTAGCTGTGCCGATACGGTTAATAAAAATGCTTCTTCATTTTCATCAAACGTGCGGCTGCCTGATTGCTGTGCAACTAAAATACCTAATACTTTTCGTTGATGAATAATAGGCGCGCCTAAAAAAGCTTCGTATTTTTCTTCGCCAGACTCAGGAAAATATAAATAATGAGGATGATTGGCTGCATCTTCAATATTAATCAGCTCTTCACGTTCCCCCACCAAACCTACTAAACCTTCGTGAATATCAATTTTAAGAACACCATTCACTCCTTCATTTAAGCCTTTAGATGCAATCAGTGTATAACATTTTTCTTTTTCATCTTTTAAAAAGATAGAACAAGCATCCACATGAATGGCTTCGCACACACGTTCTACAACAATGCGTAATGCATCCGTAAGGCTGTCTGCAGCATTCATTTCTTGGGTGATTCTGCGAATAAAATGCAACACGAGAATTAAGCCTTGTCTGGAAATAAAATGGGTCTAAAATATGCTAACGTTTTTTCATAAATTTCTTTTTTAAAAGATACAATGTGAGAAAGAGGATAATCGTAACTTACCCATTCCCATGATTCAAACTCATGATATTCCCCATTGGTTAACACAATACGAGAATCTTCTGACAATAACCGTAACAAAAACCAAATTTGTTTTTGGCCAATATATCGTTCACCTAATGAGGTAGTTTTTTCTGAACCAAATGAGTAAGTTACCCATTCTTCTGTTTGACCCAAAATAGTAACATCATCGGGGTGCAAACCAATTTCCTCCTGCAGCTCACGGTACATCGCTTCCTCTAAAGATTCACCTGACTTAATACCGCCTTGTGGAAATTGCCATGCATCAAGCCCTGAGCGCTTAGCAAAAAGAAGCTGGTTGCTTGCATTGCAAACAATTATGCCCACATTGGGACGGTAGCCTTGCGCGTCAACAGCCATAAGGTTCCTCTGAATAATTACTTTAATAATATATAGCAGATCAAAAAAGAAAAAAACCCCTACAAAATGCCGCCACCTACAGAACGGTGGCACAAAACCAGGCTTTCCCTTTATGAGTCAACCAATGTTCGCCGCACACGTGCATTCACTGCAGTGGTGAGTGTATAAGGAATAGTGTTTGCAGCTTTCGCCACTTCTTCGATCGGCAGCCCTTCTCCCCACATGATGACCTCATCCCCACGTTTTGCTTCTGGCGCACCACGCAAGTCCACCATCATCAAATCCATTGCAATCCGTGCGATGGTGTGGCAACGTTTGCCATTCACCAGTACGGGTGCTGGCAAGACTAAATGACGAGGGTAGCCATCTGCATAACCTAACGCGACGATACCAATAGGCATGTCTTCTGGACACTGAATCTCACCCCCATATCCCAAATTATCTCCCTTCTTACGCTGATCTACACGCACCATTCGGCTGCGCAATGTCATCACTGGGCGTAAATCTAAGGAAGATGCTGTCCTATCAGGAAACGGGGAAATACCGTATAACATAATACCCGGCCGCACCCAATCAAAATGTGTTTGAGGCCAGGCCATGATCGCCGCAGATTTTGCCAAACTCTTTTCTTCAGGCAACCCCGCCACTGCCAATGAAAAAAGCTCTACTTGTTGTTGTGTAAAAAGTTTATCCACACGCTCAGGCGCTAGAAAATGGCTCATCAAGCGCACGCTTTTCACTGATGAACATGCTTTCAAACGTTTGTAAGCCTCAGGCACTTCTTCTGGGCAAAACCCTAAGCGGCTCATGCCCGTATCAATTTTAAACCATACATTAAAAATGTTACTCTCGGAAAATTGTTCCAACATCGCTAGTTGATCAACATGATGAATGAGTATACTGAGCTGGTGTTGGTGGTAAATCGGCAATTCTGAAGCGTCCATTACACCACACATGACCAAAATAGGTATAAGAATGCCTGCTTCCCGTAAACTTATTGCTTCATCTAAACGCGCGACACCAAACGCATCCGCATTCTCTAATGCCTTAGCACACACTACCCCACCATGCCCATACGCGTTGGATTTGATCATCGCCATCACGCGTGTATTCGGCGCAAAATCGCGCACACGTGCTAGGTTATGCTTTAAGGCATGCAAATTGATCTCGAGCGTTGGGGTATAGTACATTAATAGAACCCATCCTGCGAACCATTCGCAACATTCTCAAACCGGCAAAACTGCCCTTTAAAACCCAACCGCACTGTGCCAGTTGGGCCATTCCGCTGCTTAGCGATCAAAATTTCTGCAATGCCTTTCTCAACAGTTTCTTTATTATAGACTTCATCGCGGTAAATAAAGATAATCACGTCTGCATCTTGCTCAATAGCGCCAGATTCCCGCAAGTCAGACATGACGGGACGTTTGTTAGGACGATGCTCCAATTCCCGATTCAACTGAGATAATGCAATCACAGGCACGCGCAATTCTTTAGCCAATAATTTCAAGGAACGAGAAATTTCTGAAATTTCGGTGGTACGGTTCTCTTTACTGCCCGGCACTTGCATCAATTGCAAATAATCCAATACAATTAATCCTAAGTTCCCATATTCTCGTGCCACACGCCGCGATCTTGCGCGCATTTCCGCGGGACTTAAACCAGGTGTATCGTCAATTAGTAAAGAGGTGCCAGATAGAATAGAAACCGCGGAACTGAAGCGTGGCCAATCATCATCATGTAGTTTACCTGTTCTTAAACGATGCTGCTCAATTTGTCCCAGTGACGATAACATACGCATGGCTAATTGTTCGCCGGGCATTTCCATGCTAAATACCAATACGGTTTTCTTTTCTTTTATCAACACATTTTCAACCAAATTCATGGCAAATGTGGTTTTCCCCATGGAAGGTCGCCCTGCTACAATTAACAAATCAGAATGTTGCAATCCAGCGGTTAGCTCGTCAAACTCTGTATATCCAGTAGCAAGCCCAGTGATGGCTGTATCAGCATGGTAAAGGGAATCAATCCTTTCCACAGCGCGTGCTAATAAATTCTTGATAGTGTTAGCACCGCCTGCGCGCGTGCCTTCTTCTGCAATACTAAAAACTTTACGCTCAGCGTCATCCACCAATTCTACGGGTGTTTTTCCTGCGGGAGAAAAACCGCTTTCAGCAATTTCCTGCCCTACTCGGATTAATTGACGCATCACAGAACGTTCACGCACAATATCCGCATAAGCAGCCACGTTAGCAGCAGAAGGTGTATTTTTTGCAAGCTCAATCAGATAAGCCAAACCACCCGCATCTTCCAGCTTACTCATTTCAGCCAAAGATTCAGACAACGTGATCACATCAATAGGCTGGCTTTTAGCCGTAAGCAACTGCATTGCACGGAAAATTAAACGATGATCGAAACGATAGAAATCTTTTTCATGCACCCGCTCGACAACCCGCTCCCAAGCTTGATTGTCTAACATCAAGCCACCTAGAATGGATTGTTCAGCTTCAATAGAATGCGGCGGAACGCGTGCCTCTTCAAGCACCTGTGATCGTTGCGATGAGGTTAACATAGGCGCGTCCTCCGCCCTCCATTATGAATCGTAAACATTCACCACTAACCAGGAACGCTTACTATGAATCTGCTAATACCTCTACGTGAACAACTGCAGCTACAGCAGGGTGTAAATGTATATGGATTTCATAAACGCCCAAGAAACGAATAGGGCCATCTGGTAACGCAATTTCACTACGCTCCACATCAACACCTGCAGCAATAATAGCATCTGCTAACTCGCGTGCACCCAAAGAACCAAATAATTTGCCTTCTTCGCTGACGGCAGCATTCAATGATAAGCGCAATACATTCATTTTATCAGCACGTGCTTGAGCTTGCACTAATTTGGCCGCTTCCTGTGCTGCTAATTCAGCACGACGTGCTTCAAATTTAGCGATGTTTGCTGAGGTAGCATACACTGCCTTGCCGTGAGGAACCAAATAATTACGTGCATAACCACGTTTCACACGCACTTGGTCGCCTAAGGAACCTACATGGTTCACTGCTTCCAGTAATATTATTTCCATCTCTTACCTCTCATTTACTCTTTTACTCTAAACTCGCACTAAAGCTACCAGATCTCGAGAACCCCCGCCTCGCTGCATTTGTCCCGCAAAAGCCTGGGCCATGCTTCACAAAGAGGGCGCTTTCTTTAAGCGGCGCAAATTTAACCCTGCATCCGCTAACGCTAAAATAGCCAAGCCAGGCAATATGATTGCCCCTAACAACATCAGCGCTGTATAAAACAGTACCAAAAACCATATCCCTATCCGCTTGTAGCCCACATACCAGTGCACCACCGCGAGCCCTGCTATCACCAGCAGCCCTAATGCTACGGCACTCAGCTGCGAAATGATAACATATTCTGGAGCCTTCAAAAGCATTTCTGTGCCTTTTAATGAAAAAATCTCTATTAAAAACGCCAGCCCAAAAAACACTCCAGAAGCTTTACTCAACCTAATTTTATGAAAATCCTTAGAAAAGCCACCCTTATAAAATAAAACTGCTTGCAAGTACCGCGCCAATAACAAGATAGAGGCTTGAAAAATAAAATACAAAAAGGGCCAAAACAACATCAAGATAAACGCCGCTTGCTTCACATTGATGCCATAAAGTGCTGCCAACGCATCTGCTTCAGAAAACCCAACCGCAGCCCGCCTACAATCAAAAAAAGCGACAGCTGCCTCTAAGCTAGGCGGGCCTGCAAAAAGGTACCCCAAGCCTATTGCCGCAGCAATAATGTAAGCCCCTAATTCTAATGAAAAGCCAAGCTGTGCAGTATAACGTAACGCAAAAGCCATGATGCCGATCGGTGCAAATTGCAGTAAGAAAGGAACCAAGGTTTCAGCAACCCCTGTGAACGCATACCCTTGGGCACTCACATAGGTTGCCGCTAATACAACGCCATACCCCAAATAGCTTAGCAAGCCACCTGCGCGCAACAATACCAGCGTCGCTAATAACACCCCTAGCCAATGCGGACCAGGTAACAACGCCAATACCACCGCTGCCGGAATAGCAAGCGGCGGATGGCTGACAAAATACTCAACCCGTTGCCGAAATGACATGAAATTAGTCCGTATAAGGAAGTAATGCCAAATAACGGGCTAGTTTGATCGCAGCTGCCAACTCGCGTTGGTAAAGTGCCCCGGTGCCGGTAATACGGCTAGGCACAATTTGGCCACTTTCAGTGATGTAGTTCTTCAGCAGCTGTAAATCTTTGTAATCAATTTCAACTTCTTTAGATTTGAACTTGCAGGATTTTTTACGGAAAGTTGTATTTCCACCCTGTGATCTAAAATTCTTTGCCATAATATCCCCCTTAAACTGCTACTTGTTCGTCGCTTTCATCTCGGCTGCTGCCAAAACCATTACCACGGTACTCATCCTTCGCGGACTTCAACAATGCAGAAGGCGTGGTCACTGCAGCTTCTTTGATCAAGATCAAACGACGCAAAATGGCATCGTTAAAGCGGAACAAATTATCAAGCTCGCTGCGCATCGCTTGGTCGCATTCAATATTCATCAAAATATAATGAGCCTTGTGAACCTTTTTAATAGGGTAGGCCAATTGACGACGCCCTAAATCTTCAAGACGGTGAATACGCCCTTGAGCGCCTTCGATTAAAGCGCGGTAACGCTCCAACATGGCAGGGACTTGTTCGCTTTGGTCAGGATGGACCAATAGCATGACTTCATAATGACGCATAGACTTTTCCTCTCGGTTAAAAGCCACCCATAAGCGGTGTGGCAAGGATAAACGAGGGGCCATCATACCAAATTTGGTCCAATAAACCAACCCCCTTATAATATTGATCTATACTGTCTTCAGGTACCCTTTAACTCAGCTGAGGAGCAAACATTATGCTTATGTTTACATTCCATATCGCCTTCGCATTAGGCTTGATTGCACTGTCCATGGGACTTTTTTTGAAGAAGTGCTGTGGCTGCAAATCGCAACAATGTGATACCGCTAATCAAGGAAAATGCTCGAAGTGCGGCCATTGCTGTGCTTGGATCATCATTGTATTGGCTGGTTTAAGCTTACTATGCACAATTCATAGTGGCTACAAACACTGGAAGGCTGGCGATTTCCACATGGAAGCACCTGCTGTTATGACCGGTGAAACCATCGAAATGAAAGTTCAGTAATCAGAAGCACGGGTCGGGAGACGGCGAACAGAATGCCGTCTTCCGTCTCAGATAGCGCGCCCGCCACACCGCGCTGAATACAACACAATCCCTGTCGCTACCGATACATTCAAGCTCTGCATACCGTTTTCCATAGGAATATAAGCCAAATAATCACAATGCTTTTGTGTGCCATGACGCAATCCTTCTCCCTCAGAACCCATCACTACCGCAATAGCGCCTTTCAAATCTATTTCTGATAATGGTTTTGCCTCATCACTTAATGCTGTTCCCACTATCCAAATGCCTACATTTTTCATCGCCTCCAATGCACGCGATAAATTAGTCACTGCGAATAAATTTAAGTGCTCAACAGCACCGCTAGCTACTTTATGCACAACAGGCGTGATTTGCGCTTGCTTATCTTTTGGCCATACAATAGCGTTTACGCCAAACGCCGCAGCGGAGCGCAAGCATGCGCCTAAATTGTGTGGATCTTGAATGCCATCTAGCACTAAAATTAATGGATGAGGTGGCAGAGTTTCCAACCATATTTTAAAAGCTTTTTCATCACCCAATGTTTTTTCCGCCATGTGCAATGCAACACCTTGATGGTTCATCTGTGAAAAACGATCATCCATTACTTGTTTTGATAAGTGCTCAACACGAATATTTTTGGATTGCGCCAATGCAATCATCTCTGATAAGCGCGCATCTTTTTTATCACTTTGCGCAAATAATGTCTTGATTTCAGCAGGAGATGAAACAAGACATTGCATCACCGCATGAAAACCATATACTACTCTCATTTTTTCTTTTTACCTCTACTTTCTTGAGCTAATAGAAAATCAATTTTTCGCTCATCCAAATTAACAGCTGCAATTTTAACAGTGACTTTATCACCAATGCGATAAATAACGCCGGATCTCTCACCCGTTAACCGATAATGAATAGGATCGAATTGATAATAATCATTTTCCAGTGATGAAATATGTACCAATCCTTCTACATAAATATCTGTCAGCTCCACAAAAATACCAAAGCCTGTTACCGAAGTAATCATGCCTGTAAAAGTTTCGCCTACGTGATCTAACATGTACTCGCATTTCAACCAATGCACAACATCCCGCGTGGCTTCATCAGCGCGACGCTCTGTCATGGAACAATGTTCACCCTTTTGCGCTAATGCTTGTTGATCTATTTTCTCCACTACGCCATTAATCACTTTTTTCAATGCACGATGGACTAATAAATCAGGATAACGACGAATGGGGGAAGTAAAGTGTGTATATGTCTCAAATGCTAAACCGAAATGCCCCATATTATCGGGCATATAAACGGCTTGTTTCATGGAACGCAATGTCACTGTTTGCAATAAATGTTTATCATCACGAAAACGAATGCTTTGAATCAGTTTTGCATAATGTTTAGGGCTAGGATCATCACCCCCTCCTAACACTAAGCCAAAAGGCGCTAAAAATTGCCGCAATTCATTCAGCTTTTCAGGTATGGGTTTTTCATGCACACGGAATAATGCTGGCATATCCTGCTCCACTAAGAATTCTGCGACAGATTGATTTGCTGCAAGCATGCATTCTTCAATAAGCTTATGAGCGATATTGCGTGTACGAGGCAAGATTTTTTCAATTTTTTTATCATCGTTAAATAAAATTTGCGTTTCCACCGTATCAAAGTCGATCGCCCCTCTTTTTTCACGCTGCGCTGCTAAACGTTCATACAATAAATGCAACACTTCTAAATTTCCAGATAATGCTTCTGGAATATCATGAGCCGTCCCTTCCAATAAGGCAGCCACACGCGTGTAAGTAAGCCGCGCTTTGGAGCAAATTACACCATCATAAATTTCATAATGTTTAATAACGCCGGCGTTAGAAATATCCATTTGGCAAACCATGACCAAGCGATCTACATTTTCTTTTAAAGAACATAACCCATTCGATAAAATTTCAGGCAACATGGGAATCACACGATTGGGAAAATATACTGAATTCCCACGTTCGTATGCTGCTTTATCTAAGACTGTTCCAGGTTTAACGTAATAAGCAACGTCAGCAATCGCTACCCATAAACGAAAACCATTTTTTGTTTTTTCAGCATATACGGCATCATCAAAATCTTTTGCGTCTTCGCCATCAATGGTCACAAAATTCAAAGCACGTAAATCTTTTCTGCCTTCATAAGCACTGTGCGGAACAGTTTCTGTCCACGATTTCACTTCCTCTTCTACTTCATGTGAAAACTGAAAAGGCAATTGATGCGCACGCACGGCAACATCTACTTCTAGCCCGGGCCCCATGTGCTCGCCCAGAATTTCTACCACTTCACCCATGGCATACTTATGCGCGGTAGGTGGGTACGTGATGTGAACAACAACAATATCACCAGGCTTGGGGTTGAGCGCACCTTCATGAATTAAAATATCTTGTGCAATTTCACGCGCGCCGGGTATTACAAACGGCACGCCTGCTTCAACCATATAACGTCCAACAACCTGCGGTGTATTGCGTTCCAAAATTTCTACAATTTTGCCTTCATGGCGTCCTTTGCGATCAGGAAACCCTTCACGCGCCACGACACGATCACCATGAAATACTTGCCGCATTTCAAAAGGAGATAAATATAAATCTTTGCTGCCATCATCGGGCACTAAAAAACCAAAACCGTCTTTATGCGCCTGCACACGCCCTGCTACTAATCGCATTTTATTTAATAAGCCAAAACTGCCGCGGCGGTTCACAGCCAATTGCCCATCACGCACCATGGCAAGTAAGCGCCGGCGTAAGGCTTCTAAATCTTCGTCTGAGTGCAACTCTAGTAATGCGGCAACATCTTCGAAATACTGCGGCTTTCCTGTTTTTTCTAGCTCTAGGATAATGAGTTCCCGGCTGGGAATGGGCGATTCATATTTTTGAGCTTCACGTTCAAAATGAGGATCTTGTACTTTCTTTTTAGATTTCGGCTTTCTCGGCATATGGCTTTCCTTAATGGATGCATTCTAACACATAATCAGGTATCCTTACACACCACAGTATGGACGTAAGGAGCTTCATGCACAACCCTTCTTATCCACGTGCGACACTCTTGCGTCGTCTAGGAGCGCTTCTTTACGATACGTTAGCCAGTGTTGCTTTGCTCATGTTTACTACAGCGTGCTGGCTTCCTTTTTACCATGGCCACGCTGTGCCAGCCGGGACACTCGCCTACCAACTTTCTTTAGTGGGTGTCTTATATCTTTACTTTGGCTATTGCTGGCATAAAGGGCAAACATTAGGAATGCGTGCTTGGAAGCTTTATATCACTGATTTAAACGGAAAGCCATTACATTTTCACCAAACCGTTATCCGTTTTATCACAGCACCCATAGGAATATTCACCCAATGTGTAGGCTACCCTTGGCACGACAGATGTTCAAAGAGTATCATAGGACTTACGCAAAATGACAAAAAGCCGTCAACAGGACACCCGCAAAACGTGGATCGCAAGCCAAAAGGCGACGAAAAAGCGCAGCATAGATCAACTCTGTGAGCATTTTGAGGAGCCTTTTAACGCCGCGAGGCGCGTTTTGCGTAAGTCCTGTATGATTTCCTATAGAGGTAAACGAATATGAATAAACGTACGGTTAACATTAGCAATAAATTAGGATTGCACGCACGCGCTGCAGCAAAGTTGGTGCAATTGGCTTCCCGTTACGAAAGCTTAGTGGAAGTGGAGCATAAGGGCCGTGTGGTGAATGGCAAAAGCATTATGGGTGTGATGATGTTAGCAGCAAGCCAAGGTGCAACAATTACCCTTCATGCGCAGGGAATAGACAGCGAAGACGCACTGGATGCATTAAGTGCATTAGTTGAAGGAAAATTTGGAGAAGGAGAATAAGCCGGAGATTTTTGAAATCTAATGGCTCGCTACGGTATGGAACCCCTGTTTAGCTTTTCCCCAAGGGGTGCTTGGTTCTTTCTGATAGCTCGCACGCGTTACTCTTGCCGCATGATCATTTTGAGCTGCCGGTTGCCGAGCCGGTGAAGTCTGCGCTTTCTGTTCTCTCTCAAACGCAGCGATGAAAACATCTATTGCCGTTATATTTTTTAGGGTTTGAGAATTGCGTTGGCCCGCTAACGTCTTCACAGCGCCTGTAATATTATCCGTCAGTAGCAGTGTATAGCACCACATAACACCAGGAATAGCCTGTCGATCAGAACCATATTTTTCCATGCAACAGGCTTTGAGCGCTTTCATAAAATTAACAACATATTGAGGTGGAGTATCATTTTTCATTAGGATCATTTCTATTTTTAAATCACAAATTTGTTCCATGGCTTTTTTGGCAGCCGCATCAAAATCTTGCTTCTGATCTGTTGCAGCATAAACCAAGCATAAAACACTGGCTGAAGAATCAAGCACGAGGTTCAACTCTTCTTTATTATTTTTCCTCGCCACTTTAGATTTCGCCATTAAAGACTTATGCGCTGTCCCTACATGGTCATGATCAGCAATTGCAAAATTCACTGTAGTATTACCAATGATACTTTGCACTAATGCTCCAATATCACATCCTACCTCTTCTACATTCCTCGCCCTCTTAGTTACTTCAGGAGAGCTCAACCGCACTGGTCTTGTTGGCGTTGCGGGTGTTGAAAATGACGAAGCTGATGGTCGCACCGGCGTTGCAGGAGTGGCTGAACTCGCAGCACTTGCTGTAGAAGACGTGGATGCAACCGAATCAGTTGATGCAGTTGAATCTGAGCGCTGTTTGATGGGCGTTACTATTGCAGTAATCGTTGCTAAAATACTTTTTACTACAGCAATAATGCTGCTAACAATCCCACCTAATATCCCTTGATGCAATGCGGGCGCAGCGGGGAGTAATAATGCTTGTTGCGCTGCTTCTGACGTAGAAAATTTCCCAGCATGCATGATAATAGCATCACAGTAATCTACTGCAGCATCTATTTTTTCTTTACGCGTGTAACCAAAACGCCAGCCTCTGTAATCATGCGCATTCTCATAACGATCGGCACTGTATTCGCCCAGCTTTCCAATCGCGTCGAAAAGATCTTTATTAGGATCCAATAAAGAAAAAATTCGTTGCTTAAGTCCAAATATATTGCGTACAGTGTTTGACCCACCATGGCTCCACACATCATTCCCACCTGATCCAATTTTTAATGAAGTCATGCCAGCAATAGTTCTTTTTCTATTATTCTCTGAATCTACTTCCCCACCTTTTAGGATTGCTGTAAGTGCTGTGTTCAGTGCATGAAGCATATCAGTATAAGCCTGATATATTTTTCTGCGATTTGAATTAAAAGTATCTACGCTCATCGTTGATTCTGAGCTAAAAAGGGTAGTAAAAGGAGTTGCACCTTCTAATGCTTGTTCAATGCGAACTCTTTCTGTTTCAAAATTAGCTAGCAGCCTATGAAAAAACTCTTCGAGGGGAAAAAGAGACCGCAACGGCGTTGTACCATTATCAATAGTCTTAACAAACTCTGCTAACGCATCTAAGTTAAACTTTAACTGAGCAATACGGCCCTGCTCTTCTGCTATATACTCCTTAGCGACGTTAGGCATATTAGCCTCCTAAAAAAGCTAATTAACTTTCTATCTCAATTTCTCCATCATACCTAAGCCATATAAAGAACACAACCCCCCTTGAAAAACAAATAAAATGCTCATATCATGGCTGCAGCTAAATGCTCACTAACCACAGCGTTGCTAGCAACAGTGCAAGAAACACCATAGGGACAACCACTTGAATCCAAAAGAAAAATACGAAGCTGATAAACTTGCCAAGCGCCTTCGGCGTCTCGCAGGGCAAGCCATTGATGACTTCAAGATGATACAACCCAACGATAAAATCATGGTCTGCTTATCCGGCGGGAAAGATTCCTATACCCTCCTCAACATCTTGCGCTCCCTGCAAACCCACGCCCCTATTTCTTTTGAACTGCACGTGGCTCATCTAGACCAAAAACAACCGGGCTACCCTGCGCATATTCTGCCCACCTATTTAGAAAGCACGGGGCTACCTTATACCATTCTGGAAAAAGATACTTATAGCGTGGTAAAACGCGTGATCCCAGAAGGCAAAACCACTTGCAGCCTGTGCTCCCGCCTTCGTCGTGGAAATTTATACACCCTGGCCCAAGAAATTGGCGCCACTAAGATAGCCTTGGGGCACCATAGGGACGATATTATTGAAACATTCTTTTTAAATTTATTTTTTGGGGGCAGCCTCAAGGCCATGCCGCCCAAGCTTTTAAGCGACGATGGTAAAAATATTGTGATCCGTCCACTCGCTTATTGCAAAGAAAAAGACATTGCACGGTATGCGGAAATTCAAGCTTTCCCCATTATTCCGTGTGATTTGTGTGGATCCCAGCCAAATTTACAACGCGCGCAATTGAAAGAAATGCTAAAAACATGGGAAAAAACACATCCTGGCCGCGTTGAAACTATTTTTAATGCGATGCAAAATGTGGCGCCATCGCAATTATTAGATAAAAATATATTTAATTTCAACGCATTGTCATAGGCCGATAGCTACCATCAATGGCATTGATAGGTACTTTCAATAGGACTAAATCTGTACTTTTTAAATTCATAAGCGTATGATAAGACTTGCACAAAATGATCGAACGTCGCCCGTTTGAAGGGTGAAAAAATCCCGGTGAACGGTTATATTTGAGCCGTTCCTTTGTTTGTAGTAAACAGTTAAGTAGAGTGAGGTAAACAATGACAGTACTAGTTGGCCGCAAAGCCCCAGACTTTTCCGTTCCTGCCGTACGCAACGGTGAATTACTCGATAATTTTCATTTCTATGATGCAATCAAGGGCAAATACGCGTTGGTATTCTTTTACCCTCTCGATTTTACTTTTGTATGTCCTTCGGAACTTATTGCACTAGACAAGCGCATGGATTCTTTCCGCTCTCGCAATATTGAAGTGGTTGCTGTTTCTATCGACTCGCATTTTACACACCATGCTTGGACAAAAACAGCGATCAATCACGGCGGGATTGGTCAAGTGTCTTACACGATTGCAGCAGATATGTCGCACAAAATCATGCAAGCTTATGGTGTTGAACACCCTGATGCTAATGTTGCTTTCCGTGCAGCATTCATTATTGATGACCAAGGCAATGTGCGTTCACAAATTGTGAATGATTTACCCATTGGCCGCAACATCGAAGAAATTTTGCGCTTGTTTGATGCAGTACAATTTCATGCGAAACATGGTGAAGTATGCCCTGCTGGATGGAAACAAGGTGATGTAGGCATGCAAGCATCTCCAGAAGGTGTAAAAGAATATCTTGCTACTCATCAAGAAAACCTGTAATAATAGTCCCGGCGAACTGAAGGATCAGTGAGGTAAGCGTTCAATGGGTGATCAATCGAAGTACGATTGCCCATTGAAGTATTGTGGTAAACGTTCACCGTAAAACCTTGTTGTACAATGATGCGTTAACTCTCTCATGTTTGTTGTTCTACATTCAACTGGATTTGAATGGTTGTAAGCATGACGTCATTAATATCAGTGAGGATTTCCTCATAAAACGACGGAATTCCCCCCACAGGACACTCGCAAAGCGTGGGTCGCAAAGCAAAAGGCGACGAAAAAGCGCAGCATAGATCACTATGTGAGCATTTTGAGGAACCTTTTAACGCCGCAAGGCGCGTTTTGTGTAAGTCCTGTCTCACTGACTTGTTTTATTTATGACGTAGGAGTACACATGAAAAAATGGGTAGCGCTTGCTTTAGCGAGCATTGCTTTCTCGCCTGCTGTATTAGCGGCAACAAGCCAAACAACAAAAAACACCACATCTTCCTCAGATGAAATTGCTGACCTGAAAAAACGAATTGAAGCACTTGAAAAAGAAGATGTGACTACCACCCGTTCATTAGGGGTGGGCACAAAAGAAGTATTTGGTATTGGCTCCGATCAATACAACGAAGTGCTTTACATCAATGACTTCGGTGTTAATACAGATCTTAACTTGCTACATCAACGCCGTTTTGTTCATGGCTATTTTGGTGGCTTTGATAAAGCTCCCCGCTTAATGTTCAGCGGTAATATTTCCGGTACTGTTGGCGTTCACAGTAATCCACTGCCCATTGATAGCGGCGAAGGGAAGCAATTTGCGAAAGCAGAAGCCGAAATAGATATGGTAGGTTTTGCTAACGAAGATTGGCTAGCTTATATTGAATTGATTGCTAACGCATATGGGGAAGATACGGATCTTGGCATTGAGCAAGGTTTCGTGACTTACGGTAATTTTGATAAAACGCCTATTTATTTAACCATGGGTTATCAATACATTCCATTTGGTTCGTTCACCACATCATTTATCACAAACACATTGGTTCGTGATGTGTCTCGCACGCAAACACCCGCTGCCACGGCTGGTTATGTATTCACGAAAGATCAACTGAACTTTAATATGTCTGCGTTTTTATTCGATGGTTCAGTACAAACATCTGACGAATCTCGCTTAGATGAATTTGGTGTTAACGCACAAATACGTAACGAAAAGCTTGGTCCTCAAAAAGACATCGCCTTCACAGTGGGTGCAAGCGTTATTAACAATATTGCAAGCTCGAATGGTATTGATGGATATGTAGTCGATGAAACATTGAACCATTATGTTCCCGCAGTAGATGTTCGTTTTCAATTGGAAAAAGGCAGTTTTACATTTCTAAGTGAATACGTACAGGCAACATCCGGGTTTAGTAAAGAAGATTTCACGCAAACTGAAGCGGGACATTCTGCAAAACACGTTGCACCTGAAGCAGCGCATTTTGAGGCTTCCTACAGCTTCCCTGTAGGTGACTTGCCCACAGAGCTCTCACTGGCGTATGATCAAGCGTTGGATACATTGGCGTTCGAAATACCGCATGAGCAGTATGGTGCTTCTTATCAATTAACACCATTCCGCAATACGTATGTAACGCTTGAGTACCTACATAAAGTGGATTATGGTACTGAGTACACTACCACTGCAGGTGATGAAGCAGGTGCATCAGGCACAGGCAAGCACGATAATGAAGTGCAAATGCAGGTGAATGTGTATTTCTAACGCATACCATGCATCAAAATCCCAGCACATTGCGGCTAGCCGCAATGTGCTG
Organism: uncultured Gammaproteobacteria bacterium; assembly: GCA_964383495.1. Classification (GTDB taxonomy): domain Bacteria; phylum Pseudomonadota; class Gammaproteobacteria; order JABCZS01; family JABCZS01; genus CAWKDC01. The sequence goes on along the minus strand of CAYLHG010000018.1, from coordinate 9,090 downwards.
GAGTTTTATTCTCCCACACCTAATACTGCACTCAATAATGACTGTGTGTAAGCATCTTTGGGATTTTGCAACACTTCAAGCGCGGGCCCATACTCTACTATTTTCCCTTCGTGCATCACAGCAACATAATCTGCCAAATATCCTACCAATGCAATATTATGGGTGATAAAAATGTATGCCAATCCGTGCATTGTTTGTAACTCTTTCAGTAATTGTATGATTTGTGCTTGAACAGATACATCTAATGCGCTGGTGGGCTCATCGCAAATCACGAGCTTAGGCTCCACAGATAATGCACGCGCAATAGCAATTCTTTGTCGTTGCCCACCTGAAAATTCATGAGGATAACGATCTAATGCATTTAATGGTAAACCTACTTGTGTTAACAGTTCTTCAGATTTGCGTGCACGTAATGCAGGATTACGATACATTCCTTGTGCATCCCAGCCTTCAGATAAAATGGATCGTATAGGGATACGCGGGTTTAATGATCCAAAGGGATCTTGAAATATTATCTGCATATAGCGGCGACAATCTTTTAATGAAGCTTCAGACATTTGATGCATTGCTTGACCATTGAAAAAAATTTCCCCGGAAGCGTGCGGGCTTAAACGCAGTAAAGCATTAGCCATGGATGATTTTCCAGAACCTGACTCACCCACAATCGCTAATGTTTTTCCGCTTGATAATGTAAAGCTGATATCATCCACCGCTTTAACATATCCTACCGTATGCTTGAATAAACCTTTCTGAATAGGATAATGCATTTTTAAATGCCTTACTTCTAATAGCAAGGTTGGGTTTTTCAGATTTTTTTTCACTTCTACAAGCGGTACTTTAATCTCACCAGGCATAGGAGGGTGAGGAGCACTGTATAAATGGCAACGGACGTCAGAACCTTCTGAATGTAACAAAGCCGGTTCCGTCGTTTCACATAAAGACCATTTGAAGGCACAACGAGGGGCAAAACGGCAACCTACTAAAGGCTCTGTTAAATCAGGAGGTTGCCCTGGAATGGCGGCTAACGATTCATTTCTATTTTTTAAACTCGGCAAAGCCGCCAATAATTTTTTGCTGTAAGGATGTTTTGGATTTTTAAAAAACAATTCTTTCGAAGCTTTCTCCACAATTTCCCCTGCATACATCACAGCGATGGTGTCTGCCACTTTATATACAACTGAAAAATCGTGCGTGATCATTAAAATACCCATGTCTTTTTTTTCTTTTAATGATGCAATTAATTGCAATATTTGCGCTTGAATAGTCACATCTAGCGCGGTTGTGGATTCATCTGCAATGAGAATATCCGGTTCTGCTGCCAATGCCATTGCGATCATCACACGTTGCCGCATACCCCCTGAAAACTGATGAGGATATTCATTAATTCTTCGATCAACATCCGAAATCCCTACGGCTTCTAACAATTCAATAGCCCGCCGCAACTGTTCTTTTTTTGATAAGCTTGTATGTAATGTTAACGCTTCTAATAATTGCTCCCCAATGGTCATTACTGGATTTAAAGAAGTCATCGGCTCTTGAAAAATCATCGCAATTTTTTTTCCACGTATTTTTTGCAATGCAATATCAGGTAAATCTAATAATGAATCTTTTCCTAATGTTATTTTACTATTTTCGCTGTATTCTTCAGATGAAATCAACTGCATGATAGATTGTGCTGTCAACGATTTTCCTGAGCCGGACTCTCCTATTAAACAAAAAATTTCATTTTCTTTAATGGAAAAATTGACATCTGTTAATGCATGCAATGTTTTTTCTTTCAGTGGTAACTTCACTGCCAGCTGTGAAACGGTTAACAAATTTTTATTATTCATGAGTTACCTGCCTGTCTCGTGGGTCAAATGCTTTTTGCACCACATCCGCAAAAAGATTTGCTGGCAACACTAAAGATAACATAAAAATAAATGCACCTGTTAAAGACCACCACACCATGGGTTCCCGTGCTAATTCTAAACGTGCTGCATTAATCATATTTCCCCAACTGTACATAGCCGGGTCAACCCCTACTCCCACATAAGATAATACAGCTTCTGCCAATACTAACCCTGAGAAATCTAACGTAATGGTAATAAATACAATGTGCATTAAATTTGGCAAAATATGTCGTTTCAAAATATTTAACGGTTTAGTACCTAATGCTATTGCAGCTTTTACATAATCTTGTTCCCGTAATTTTAATGTTTCACCACGTACTAATCGACATAAGGATGTCCAGCTTGTCACACCTAAAATGGTACATAAGGCTAACAACCGAAAATCAGCATGCACTTCTGCGCTCATGAAGTGACCGGAGTATTTCTCAATCACAATATCTAACACCAAAACAGAAGCCGCAATCAACAATACATTAGGAATAGCATTTAAAACGGTGTAAATATATTGAATCACATCATCCACCCAACCTCTAAAAAAACCTGCCAACATACCTAACAATAATGCCAAAGGCAACAACAATAATGTTGTAAACGTACCAATTAATACACCTGTCCGAATACTTTTAATTGATTGATAAAAAACATCTTCACCCACTTTATCCGTACCTAAAATATGATATCCTTTCGACAAACTGAGTAACGCACCCACAATCAAACATATAATACCTAACGTCACAATCATCGTTTTCCATTGAAAATATTGCGAACTTGTTTTAAAACATTTTTTCCAGGGAACAAATCGGGTGATGATAACCACCATGAAAAACAAAATAAACGCACCACGCATCATTCCTGCAATGACATGCATAATAATGTCTTGCAACATAGGAATGTTTCCATTAATAATATTAGGATCAATATAATTTAAAGGCGCTTTGATGTTAATAATACGCCCTCCTCCCAGGTCCGTTGGTGAGGTCATATAAGCATGTGTGGCAAAAGGTTCAGAATAACTTGTTTCTGTTTTATGATCTAATGGGGATAATATGACGTCTAATAAAGATTGTATTTTATCTTCCATGTGTGCGTTTTGAAAATGTATAGAATCAAGTGCAGTAATCATCATAAAAAAAGCAAGGATAACACCTGAGCATACCGCCATTTTGGAGGTGCCAACAAAATGCCACGCTTCTACGATATGCCTTTGCTTGGGTAACAAAAAAAATAAAAAAAACGTTGCAGTCAGACCCCAGAAAATAAGATCAGACCATAAAAATATTATCACTTCTTCCATGTATGTGCCTGCTGTCTATTTAATTTAATCTTACACGAGGGTCAACCCACGTATAAGAAATATCGGTTAAAATTAATCCCACAATGTATACAAAAGCACCTAAATATACAACACTTCTCACCACTGCAAAATCTTGGCTTCTGATGGCATCAATCATGTAGCTTCCTAAACCAGGAATACCAAAAAAGGATTCTAATAATAAACTTCCTAGGAATAATCCAGGAATTAACACCACAACACTTGTCAAAATAGGAATCATGGCGTTTTTTAAAACATGTTTGAATAAAATCGCCATTTCTGACAAACCTTTTGCCTTTGCAGTTCTCACGTAATCTTTATATACTTCTTCTAAAAGCAAACTACGGTACCAACGCGCACCTGATCCTAATCCAGCAACGATGCTAATCAATACCGGCAGTATAATAAACTTAACAGCTATTGGACCACCCTCAAACCCAGAAACAGGAACCCATTTTAGTATTTTTCCAATGAAGTATTGCCCTACAACAATATAAAATAAACTTGAAATGGATAACATGCATACTAACACTACCGACCCCAAACGCTCTACATAAGAATGGCGGAAAAATACTAATGCCAATGCCACTAAAATGTTAATTACAACGCCTAGAATTAGAGAAGGTATAGCAATATATAGGCTAGGCCACATTCGCTCTTTAATATCTTGAGTAATGTCACGTCCTGAATCAGAGATACCAAATTCAAATATAAATAATTTCAATGATTTTTCAAAAAATAATGTATCTGTCATTTTTTTTAAACCCGATTCTTCTCGGTTTAAAAAAACAGGTTTATCATACCCATGTGCTTTAATCCATTGTTCTATGGCTTCTGGCGTCGTATATTTATCCCCTAACTGTACTAATGCCATATCTCTTGGAGAATTGACTACGAAAAATAATAAAAAAGTAATTAAATTCACTCCTATTAAAATAGGAATAGCATATAAAATACGACGAATGATATAGGCTATCATGAATTTTTAGTTCTCCTTGCACATTGCGTTCTTTCCCGCTTTATATATTCAATTAATACTGGAACGAATATGATCATGATAAATAATAATAGTAATAACGCAGGCCAAAAAACTGGTTTATTTTCTTTTTCTTGTATGATGCTCCTTTCTAAGGTATCAATCTTATGATATTTAAGCGTATTATTTGCCATGCCATTTAATGCTACATTTTTGTACCATGGTTGTTTTAATAAAAATGATTCAGGATAATATCCCCATATCATAGGCGCATCTTCTTGGAGGATCGCGATCATTTTTTTAATCAATTGCATCCTCTCTGGAGAATTTTCCATTTTTCTCATTTTTGAAAATAATAAGTCGTATTGATTATTTTGATAATTGGTGCTGTTTACACCGCTGTTTTTCATTTTGCTATTAGGCGCATATAATAACATGAAAAAATTTTCAGGATCTGGATAATCTGCAAACCAACCTAACCCAAAAAATTGGGCATAACCTTCTTCTAATTTTTGACGAAAGCGATTGTAATCTGTTAATCGCACATTTAAATTAATGCCTAATTTTGAGAATTGTTTACGCATCCACGCAAATCGTGCTTTATCTGCAGGATCGCCTTGACTGCTAGCATCTAAATGAATCACCAGGGCACGGCCCGTTTTTGGATCAATACCATGTTGATATCCAGCCTCCTTCATAAGTTTTTTTGCGTCTTCGATAGGACGACGTTTCAATTCGCTATTTTTATACGTGTATACATACGGATTAACACCTTCTGGTAGTGTTTCATATCCATAAATACCGGGAGGAATAATGTTTTGTGCTGCAACAGCTTTATCATTAAGAAAAATACTGATGTATTCTTCCATGTCAACCGCAATTGAAATGGCTTGTCTTAATTTTTTTGCACTGTCACTGGTTCCTCCTACGACAGGATCTAACATGTTAAATCCCCAATAAAAATCTGCCACCTCTATTTCAGATAATAATTCAATCCCCATTTTTTGTAATGTTGGTGTAAGTATTGCTTGGTTCCCACCTGATTGAACCGCTTGATTAAAGTTATCAGATGTTAAACCCGATGCATCATAATACCCTTGCAAAAATTTATTCCAACGAGGAATGCTTTCTTTTTCCAATGTAAAGACCGCCGTATCAATAAAGGGTAATGGTTTACCCGCATCTGCTAATAAACCTTGCTCATGCTGCTCTTGCGTGCCTTCGCTAGGGTATTTTTCACCGTGAAAATAAGGGTTTTTACGCAACACCATGCGATGATTAGGATTATTTTCTGCTAAATAATAAGGCCCAGATCCAATGGGAAACCAATCGAGCACAATATTTTTTTCAACCAATAAAGGGTTTGCATAGAAAACATCTGCCTCCCAAGGCATAGGCGCAAAAAAAGGCATGGCTAACCAATAAGAAAATGGTAAATATTTTCCTCGAATTAAAATACGATAATGCATCTCATCGATCACTTGTGCCCCTTCAAGTGTTTTTTGTGAATCCCAATGATTATTAAGCTCTTCGAGACCAACAATATATTCTTTCATAAATCCATAAATGGGGGAGTTTATCGTTGGGTTGGCTAATCGTTTAATTTCATAGACATAATCAGCAGCAACGACAGTGCGCGTATCCATGTATTCAAAATCACTGATCGTTTTAATGTTTTTCAAATCTACTGTAGTCAAATCATGATAGCGATATACATTATGCTCGTCTTTTGCAAAGGCAGGGTGTGGTTGATAACGCATGCCTGGCAAAATTTCAATATCATAAGCTGTGTAGGCAATAAATTGTGGGTCAATGTCATTTGCTAAAGGATTTTTATTTTTATCCAAATAGGTTACCTTTGGCATGCGCGCAGCTGATAATGGTACTAATTCATAAGGACGTTTTAAATAATGATATTGCAATGGCGGTTCATAAATTTGTGCTATCACCGCTATTTCATCAGCAGAGTAAACGCGTGCAGGATCTAAAAAACGCGGACGTTCTGCAAAAGAAGTATAATAAACGCTGCCTGTTTGCTCGTTGTGAGGATAAGGGTCATTCAATACTTGCTCACACCCCGTTAGCACTGCGCATAAACAAATAAGCAAAAAACGAGATGCAGTGTGCACGAAATACATCCTCACTATTGTGTGATGATAGCCGATGAGGGAGAACTACCCGCTGAGCCAGCATCACTAGAAGTGCTTGAAGAATGAGAACTGCTATCAGTTTCGCTCCCTCCCCAAGGAGTGGTATACGCGCCTGAGTCCGTGACAGGATCTGCTAAACGAATTTCAGGCCTCATCACATATCGCGTCCCACATGCAATCAAAAAGACACCTGTGGCAAGCGCTAAACCATGTAACACCCAAAATGCACCTAAAATTTCCCAATCCGGCCAATTCGATGGCAAATCAGGATCATGCAACGGCTCTGCCGTTGCTGCCGCCAGGCCTGCTGCAACGATGAGCAGCAGCCCGGCCATAATATAGGGGTAGCACCATTCTACTTTTGCCTCTTCATCATCCTCCAAAGGCTCTCTTGCTTGTTGTCGTGGGAGGTTTGCATCTTTATAAAGCCCATAAAGAGCCAATAAGCTTGCTACTGCAAGCAAAAGAGGAATGATAGGCTGATCCGCCCCCAGGAAATCGATTTGATCAGAAAGAAAATCATAATAAGAATCAAGAACAACTGTTGCGGCAATACCCACCACAGTCATCAAGACCGCACCTGCAACCCAACCAGCAGCCGTAGCGCCGACTAGTCTCATATCCTGACTGGCCATATAACCTCTCTTATTATAATAAAAGGTTAATGAGAGCGGAGGAAACTCCGCCTACAATCAAGGTTTTTGCGGAATCATTCTGCTGGCATATGCGCCGTACAAGTCAAAATCTCGACGTGCCATAAACTCAGATAACTGCGATTTGAGGTTCTCAGAAAATGCTCTCTCTTCTTCAGTATTGCTGAAAGTTGGCACTTTTCCAGAAGAAATGTGCAATATTTGTAATATTGCTACCCCAGAAGTCATAGGGACGGTCGTAGTGGCTGGTTTTTCTCCCATGGGGGTTTTAAACGCAGCAACGACAAGCTCATAAGGTAAACCTGCCGGATGCACACTACGCTGTAAGGCTTTGAGCTCTTGCCACGTCGCTCCGTGCGCTCGCGCGGCCTCTTGAGGAGCTGTCCCTGCCTCTAACGCTTTTTGCATTTCAGCTGCTTTAGTTTCTGCTGCACGCAATGCTAAACGTTGCAAGGCAGCTTTTTCAAGTTCAACTTTCACGCTATCAATGGGTTTCAAATAACTATCTGTATATTGTGTAATGTACAAAACAACTGCTTCGTCAGGTGTTAATTGTAACAATTCACTATTCAATTTTTGCTCATAGGCAGCTTTATCAAAAGCAGCTGCTATGACTTGAGGGGATGTACCAATCCCCTGGTTAGCGCTCACATCTTGAAATAATGTCATCGTGGCAGGCGTTAAACCAAATTGTTTAGCCAATGATTGAAAGTCTGAGCCAGCTTGGAAAGCCTCATCAGACAATTGTTTGACTGCATCATCATACAAACGTGTGGTTTCTGCTTGGTACCACTCCTCAGAAAGTTCCTTACGCACTTCTTCCAACGGCTCTATCTGTGCAGCGTGAATATCTGTTACTAAAATTAAGTGATAACCAAAAGGTGTTTCCACAGGTCCCACGACTTGATCTTTTGGAGCTGCAAAGGCCGCATCATCAAATATAGGATCAAACGTACCTTTTACAGCCACACCTAAGTCGCCACCCTGCTCAGCACTACCAGGATCTTCTGATGATTCTTTAGCTAAAGTAGCAAAATTAGCTCCAGCACGTAAACGCTCTAAAAGATCTTGTGCAAATTTCTTTTTTTCTTGGCGCTCTGCATTGGTCGCATTTTCAGGCACAGCAATTAATATGTGCGAAATACGACGAGACTCTGGGATCGTAAACTCTGTTTTGCGTTCTTCATACAAAGCTTTCAACGCTTCTTTAGGAACTGGCTGTTTACGCAACCCTTCCGCAATATGTTCACGTGTTAGCGTGATATATTCTATGGTTGATTGCGCAGGCGCGGTAAATTCTTGTTGGTGCCCATTATAGTAAGCTTCTAAATCCGTTGATGTAATGTTAATATCTTTTTCAAAAGATTGTGAATCAAACACTGCATAGCCAATATCGCGTTGCTGATAAATTAACTGGATGGTCTCTTTCAACTCGTAAGGGAGTACAAACGCGCTGCCTCCGATAGCAGAGGTGACCTGCATAAACACCATGCGATCTTGAATTTCTTTCAAAAATGCTGCAGGCGTCTGGTTACGCTGCGACAATAAGGCCTGATACAAATCCATTGAAAAATGACCATCTTGTTGTAATTGCGGAACACGATTAATAAAAGCATCAGCTTGTTCTTTGCTAACTACAAATCCTGCTTTTGCCGCAAATTGCCTCAATGCAGATTCCATCATCACTTGTTGTTGAGCAATATGCTTGATGCGCGCCCCATCCTCGGGCGTCATTTTCACCCCTTGCGCTGCCATGGTGCGCTTATATTCTGCTAACATGTTTTCCGCGTTTTGATCAAGCTGTGCTTGTGTGAACTGATCAGCGCCAACAGTCTTAACAATTTTTGTAGCAGGGTCGTTGCTACCTAGAAATGAATCGAGATTTGAACCAATACCCCAAATTACAAAAACAGCTGCCACTGTTCCAATCACAAGCCAAGCCACCCAACCATGGGCCCATTGACGAATCTCTTGTAACATGAATATCCTTAAGATAAACGAAAAGCCAAAGCATACACCTTGGCTTTTCAGGGCTGGCGGAGTGGACGGGATTCGAACCCGCGACCCCCGGCGTGACAGGCCGGTATTCTAACCAGCTGAACTACCA
>CAYLHG010000017.1:29664-36599 GCA_964383495.1 uncultured Gammaproteobacteria bacterium | reverse complement strand
CATCGCCCCATGTTTTTTCTGAATCAAAACGTTTGCGAGGTCTTGCAGGTGCATCACCCCATGCTTTTTCTTCAGAGGAACGTTGCCATTTTTTTGAAAAATCTTTTGCCTTTTCAGAGAAACGCTTTCTTGGTTTTGAGGCACCCATTGGCATAGGCGCAGCATCTTTACCTTCTTTTAAACGTTGAATGGCAGCCCATTTTCTTTGATCTTGTTTTGAAATCATGCACAACGAGAACCCTTCAGCGCCATTTCGTGCGGTTCTTCCTAAACGGTGAATATAATCTTCAGGAGATTGAGGTAAATCATAATTGATCACGTGCTCAATATGCGGCACATCTAGGCCGCGTCCCGCAACGTCTGTTGCAACCAAGATACGAAATTTTTGTTCACGGAATTGCGCGAGTACACGTTGACGTTGGTTTTGACGTAAGTCACCATGCATTGCTTGCGCATATACTTTTTCAGCAGATAAACGTTGTGCTAATTTTTCTGTTTTAATCCGCGTGTTTGCAAAAATAAGCACTGATCCTTGACGTTGATTAAGTTCTTGAACCAAGCGCGTGAACTTTGCTTCTTCATTTAAATATACAATTTCTTGAGTCAGCTTACCATTAGGTTTGTTTTTTGTTCCAATTGAAATGCGCTCAGGATCACGCAAAAATCGTTGGGATAGTTTTTGAATGTTATTAGGGAATGTTGCGGAAAACATCAGCGTTTGACGCTCAGCGGGCAGATGCGCCAAGATAGCATCTAATTGTATTCCAAACCCCATGTCTAACATGCGGTCTGCTTCATCAATTACTAACATACGCGTACCTTGCAGCTTAAGGCTACCACGCTCAAGATGGTCGTTGATACGTCCTGGTGTACCCACGATTAAACGAGGGTTGCGTTGTAAACGTGAAAATTGTTTCCAAATGGGCATCCCGCCAATCAGCAAAGCTGTTTGGATGTGGCGCTGCTTATTAACCAAGCTAAAAAAGACGGCCATCACTTGCTCGGCAAGCTCGCGTGTAGGGGTGATGATGATGGCTCCCCCTTCTTCGTTTTCGAGTAGATCATGTACTACAGGAAGCGCGTAGGCCATTGTTTTTCCAGAGCCTGTTTCAGCCGAGCCTAAAATATCGCGCCCTTTTAATGCCACGGGAATGGTGGCAGCTTGAATAGGTGTGGGGGTGGTAAAACCCAGTTGTTCTAAAGCGGGTTTAAGCGCTGCAGAAAGCAAAAAATGGTCGAATTTTTGTAAATTTTCTTTTGAAATTAAGTGATTGTCGTTTTGCATGGTAAACCCTAGCGACTGCATTGTTGTGTAGGAAAAGGCATAGTATACTAACTGGAGTCCAAATACAATGTTTTTATGGGAGCATGTTTTTGTGAGGCTGATCACATGATTGTAGGTCAGCCGCCTCCCTTAATATACTGACTATACTTATGAATGAAGTGCGTAAGAAAAGAGGAGTCTGCATGCCTACCCCTAATATTCATCCTAAAGCTACCGTAGAGGCCCAACCTACTGAAAGCCTAGTAGAGCAACTTCAGATTGCTCAAGCGACCCTTCACAGTTTTGGGGTGAGAGAAGGCGACTTAAAACCATTAGAAGACGCTGCAATAGAGCGCAAGTATTGGGCAAGTAGTGAAAATAAGAAAAGATTCCAACAAACGCAGCAGGCATTAACCAATGCATGCGGTGTACCGGCATATGTTCGTGAGACCTCTGGCAAGAGTAACAACTGTGCATTGTTCGCAATAGGATTTGATGAAAAAAACCCTGATCTTGCTAACCAGTTTAGATTAACCGCCATTTATCCTGCTCATCAAAAAATTGATAGTTATAATCCTGAAGATTCTAGTGCATTGAAGAAGGCTTATGAGGAAAAACTCAAGAAATTGCAACAAGAGAGTAATGCTAATCTTTCAAAGGCTTCAGAGATTAACGCTAATATATTAAAATTAAAGGAAGAGTACGCAAAAGCACAGCGTGCTTTGAAAGAGTTTGTGGATAATATTAAAAATGCACGCACGCCGGGTGTTAATCATCAAGAAGAAGACCGCTATTTAGATGCAGCGGATCTTAAAATCATTTCTATAATATACAATCATGAGATTGTGGGTATTGATCAACGCACAGGCCTATATGAGCGTTATTCACCCACTATTTTTGAGGATGAAACTTTTAAGGATAAGGATCTCGAAAAAGCAATATTTCAGGAAATGGGCATAACCCAACAAACTCCTCCAGCAGAGATTATTCTACCAGCAAGCGGTCCAATTTATATTAATAATGCAAGTGTAGTGGTGAAGGGTGAAGCAAGTGGTGTTCATTTTGAAGGCTTCACAAATGACGGATACACCGCGGTTGGAAAAATTTTTGAGACGGATCAGCAAGCGAATGATCAGTATGGTGAGGGTCTAGAAATAAAAAATACAGCGGTAGATACTGCAGCGGAAAAATTGAAAGCCAGTATTAAAGCGACTGATTCCAGTGATGAGGCTAAAGCAAAAGAATTAGCACAAAAGAAAGCTGTTGAAGAATATAAAATGATTTTAGATAAAATGTTCGAAACAAACGCAGATGTAGTGGCATCTAAAAATATTGCCACAGCCACTGCTGCTCCTACGGTGAAGGCAGCTTCACTCGGTAAAGTGAGTGTTGAACGACCAGAAAGAAATATTTCAGAAGCAGACTATGCACGAAAAACAGCTCAAGTGCTAACTGCTGAGGATAAGTACCAGCGCAATGTGTGCCGTCAAAATATTGCAACATTGTTGAGGTTGTGTTTACAGGGAACGGATTTGCATAGAGAGAGGTTTGTTGAGGAAGTATCGACGAATGATCATGATAGGAATCAGGTTGTTTCATTAAGTGGAGAGAATGGTACTACATTGCGACAATTTACAGATGATTCAAAAATAAACTATGAACCGTTTCAATCAGCCCCTACCTATTATATTAATTACAAAGGATATGACTTTGGGTTTAGCTCTATTTTTCCAAAAAATGGTACCGGTGCTGATACTGATCTACCGAAAGATGTGATCATCGCCTTACTTGAAGCTGAATTAGCTGAATACCGAAAATTGAAAAAAAGCGGACCAAGTAATTTGGTGGATGACATTCAGAATGTCATCCATATGCTAAAATTTGGAGAGCTTGATTTGAATACCTATGATATTGGCATGTCCGATGAAGCGTTTGAAAAATTTATCAAAACATTACCTGAGAATAAGAAGCGTGCTTACCAAATGGCCAGAGATATTTGTACTTCTGCTGACGTTAACCGTTTAGCCTTGGCACATGAAATAGACAGGCGCAGTAGTGCAGGTCCGAAGCAAACTGGCATCAGGCAGTTTTATGCAGCGGCTGAAAATGCAAAGCATGAGAAAGATTTTCAGCGCGCGCAGAAGGAAGCTACAGCCAAAGGCAGCATAGGGCCAACTCCTAAAACTACATCCACTTACGACGTGGCGAATTCCATTCCTGTTGTCCCCACTGTGATTGCTAAAGAATATACAGTGGCGGGATCGGGTGCTCAAAAAACAAAAATACGTCATTATGATCTTTCATCTTTAAAGAATAGTGAAATCATTAAATATGCCAATGAAAAAGAGATCACCAGCGTGGGTGGGCAAATATATTGTGTGAAGGCAGAACGGGCAGGCGCGAGTATCAAGTTATCGCTTTATGCAAAAGGTGGCTCGCCTGATCGCACACAGTCATTTGATGCTGTTTTGGGTGTAGCAGAATCTAAAAAACAAGTGGCGAAATTGCTTGACCAGATTTACAAAGAAGCTCGCCCTGCCGCTGCCGCCTCTGGCGCTGCTGCCCCTGTACCAGCCGTTGAAATAGTAGAGAAGGCGACTCGAGCAAGATTTTCTAAGGGCAGCTGAGATTTCTACTCTGTTGAAACAGAACCCTAGGTAGTTTTTATGATATATTGAATTTTATCATAACTTGACGTATCTCAAATTGAGATACACAATAAATAAGGATAATAAAAATATGCATATCATAAGATGGATCTTGTTGATTTAATCAGTGACCATATTGAGAATTATGAGAGCCAAAAATGGAGAAATGTTGTTGGTGAGGGTGTTGATGTATTAAAATTTTTAATGCAATCACATGATCTATTGCAATCAGATTTACCTGAGATAGGGAGCCAAGGTGTTATATCTGAGATTTTAAATGGCAAAAGACAATTGAATCGTCGTCAAATTCAATGTTTGGCAAAACGTTTTAACGCGCCTGCAGAGGCGTTTTTTGATGCACCCAATTTGCCTTAACCACGGGCGGCAAGTGAGATAAATTCTCCTGAAATACATCTACCTGATCGCTCGGTAGAAAAATACGATGCGGTCCATTCGGGCTTGTCTTTTGTTGTTTATACCCAGGGTTTAATTTATATAATTCATCTAAAGAAATTTCCGCTAAACGAGCGGCCATCACTAAATCAACTTGATGTTCTAATTCAATGTATTCTATTAATGGCGTTTTAGGTGTGCGAGGCAATTTTAAACCGTATCGATCCGCTTGAGAAACTAATGTAACCAGTGCGAGTAATTTGGGAACATATAATTGTGTTTCTCGAGGTAAACGTAAAGACCAAAAATCTGTTGATAAACCTGCTTGTTTATTACGCGCAATCGCACGTTGCACCGTGCCTTCGCCCGCATTGTAAGCGGCCAGCACTAATAACCAGTCGTGATGAAATAATTCGCCTAAATAATTCAGATAATCTAAAGCCGCTTCGGTAGAGGCTAATAAATCCCGGCGGCCATCATAAAATCCGTTTTGGGTGACGCCATAACTGCGAGCGGTGGTGGGCATCAGTTGCCATAGACCGGCTGCACCAGCGCGAGACAGCGCTTTGGGGTCATACGCGCTTTCTACCAAGGGCAATAAAGCAAAAGCTAATGGAAGCTGGCGTTTTTCTAATTCTGTCACTATATGATAAAGGTATGGCCCGCCCCGCTCAATGGAGCGTTGCAGCAAGTGTTTACTTTTGTGGTAGGTTGCAACCTGAGTTGCTACCGCTGGTTTAAGTGGGCTAGTCGTTGAAATCCCTTTTTGGATGTGCGCCCAAATATTATTAGCGCGTGAATGAGCAAGAGATGGGCTTTCAATGCCGCGCGCCAGGGCTTGTAACGCTGCTGGCCCCCATAGCGCAGCGAAGAGTAGGCAAATCATCAAGCTTTGTTTATACTGTCGTATCATTCGGTTATGTGAGGTTCCTGTGGTTAAAGAAGTCGAAATTTTTACCGACGGTGCCTGTCGTGGCAATCCGGGCCCCGGAGGGTGGGGGGCAGTCCTTCGCTATCGTGGGCATATTAAAATGCTCTCTGGCTCCGAATATAACACAACCAACAACCGAATGGAACTCATGGCGGCTATCGAAGGGTTAAAGGCTTTAACAACCCCATGTTCAGTTAGCATAACAACTGATTCTCAGTATGTTAAAAACGGCATAACGCAATGGGTTCATGCATGGCAAAAAAACGGTTGGAAGACGGCAGCGAAAGAACCTGTTAAGAACGCTGATTTATGGGGTTTATTATTGGCAGAAGTGGTAAAGCATGAGGTAAGCTGGCATTGGGTGAAAGGGCACAATGGCCACCCTGAGAATGAGGAAGCAGATCGTTTAGCGTGTGAAGCAATAGATTTATTGGTGGGGAAAAAGGAATGAGGTACATATTTTTAGATACGGAAACAACAGGTTTAAGCCCAGCGCAGGGTCATCGGCTAGTGGAGTTAGGTGCCATTGAAATGGTGGACCGCCGGTTAACGGGTAAAACATTTCACTATTATATTAATCCTGAGCGTGCCATTGATCCGGGCGCACAAGCAGTGCATGGTATTACAGCAGATTTTTTAACAGATAAACCTGTGTTCAAAAATATTGTGGAAGATTTTTTAGCATTTATTCAAGGCGCAACATTAATCATTCACAACGCACCGTTTGATATTGGTTTTTTAAACCATGAATTAGCATTGTGTCAACCAAAGCGTAGCCGTGGCGTGATAGAAGATTGTACAGCAGATATCATTGATACATTAGCTTTGGCACGGAGCATGTACCCCGGGCAAAAATGTTCTTTGGATGCATTATGCAAGCGATTAAAAGTGAATAATAGCCGGCGTGATTTACATGGCGCTTTACTCGACAGTGAATTGTTAGCGGAAGTTTATTTAGCCATGACAGGTGGACAACAAATGATGTCATGGGAAAGCAAAACAGCGGTAGTGGTTCAGGAAAATAAAGCGAGAGAGCGCGCTGCAATCATTGATGTGTCTGTGGTGATGGCGAGTGAAGAAGAGAAAGCAGAAGACGAAAAATATTTGCAATGATCAAAAAATAACGGTATGATCCATCGTGTTGGGCGCAAGTTGTTTGCCTGCAAAAAATAAAAATGTCTATTCTAAAAACAAAGGAGAAATCATGAAAAAAACAATCTGTTCAATTGCGTTATTAGCTGTTTGCACTTTGCCTGTATTTGCACAAGGTATTACGCTTGCTGCAAATAATGCGCCGGGGGCGGTGAAAAAAACTCAAAAAGGAGTGTGCCATGCGCCGGGCGGCCAGCATTATGCGCGCGTTAAGCATTTTACGGGTTACAAAACCATGGAAGAATGTGTGCGCAGCGGTGGCAAGGCGGTTGTAAAAAAATGATGTAACGGTCGAGTCCCCGCTTGCGGGGACGAGGCAGGTTTTTTTTGAGATCTGGCGTTTTCCCATTAGTAATAGTTCAGAGGTCGATCTAAACTTCTGGTGAACGGCTATTTTTAGCGCAAGATTGCCCAAAGAGAATCGTTTGGGCAGTTATGCTGAATGCTACCCCTTAAGTTGATGTCCTAGATAATCAGTATGCCAGGAGAGCTAACTGTGGTTGATTCAAAACGCATGCTCATTGAGCAGGTCAAGATACTTTACAAA
>CAYLHG010000017.1:0-29564 GCA_964383495.1 uncultured Gammaproteobacteria bacterium | reverse complement strand
AACTGTGGTTGATTCAAAACGCATGCTCATTGAGCAGGTCAAGATACTTTACAAAAGAGCGCCTGCGGCTATTCCTGTGAATATATTAATTGCTACTATCCTCGGTGTCATGCTTCTGCCTGTGGTGCCTAGCGCGCATATTTTGATATGGTGGCTCATTTTGACCGCTTGGAATTTATTTCGATTTTGGCACATGCGCTCTGTTTTGAAAAAAAAAGATTTTTCAGATAATCCTGAAAGATTAACTAACATGTTTATGCTCGCGGCATTTATTGCCGGGGTGATTTGGATAGTTGCATTTTTGTGGTTTACATTTGATGTTCCTGACGTTTACATTATTTTCATTGTATTTGCATTGGGAGGGATGTCGGTAGGAGCAGTGGCTTCTATGGTGAGTATGCCTCGCGTATTTTTCGCGTATGTATCGCCGATGATAATCCCGCCTATTATTGTTTTTTTATTTCAAGGGAATCAGTTAGGCTTTGCAATGTCGAGCATGATCCTCATTTATTTTTTATCTATTTCCAGTACATATATGCAAAGCTTTCAGGCGGTAAAAGAAAGCATACAATTACAGATTGATAATGAAGAATTGATTCAAAATTTAAAATGTGCGAACCAGCGTCTCGAGATTGCGAATCATAAGATATTAGCGTTATCATTGAGTGATGAACTCACACAGCTTGCAAATCGACGACAATTAGATAATATCTTAGAAAAAGAGTGGAGTCGTGCTATTCGTTCGCAATTGCCGCTTTCGTTGATTATGTTTGATATTGATTATTTCAAAGACTACAATGATGCGTTTGGTCATCAGCAAGGCGATATTTGTTTACAAAAAATGGCAGAAACATTACATAACGTATTTAAGCGTCCAGGCGATTGTGTGGCACGTTATGGAGGGGAGGAGTTTTTAGCTATTTTGCCTGACACAAGCTTAGAAGGTGCTATGAAGATGGCCGAAAAAGTTGCGTATGAGATTAATAACTTACACATTATCGCTGGGAATACAAAGGTTAGCCCTTTTGTTACGCTCAGTATGGGCGTAGCCTCTATTTTGCCCTCACAAGAAGATGAGATGTCTCATTTAGTTACCAGAGCCGATGCGGCTCTGTACCGCGCAAAAGAGTTAGGCAGGAATCGAATTGAGCAAGATGACCAAATATTGGGATAGAGGATTAAAAAAGTGTCGCCAACAGACGGCTTGTGATACACTAGCCAGGTAAAATCCCCGGAGGGTTAGTTTATGTCATTGAATCATTTGGATTTTGAGCAGCCGATTGCCGAGTTGCAGGCCAAAATCAATGAGCTTAAGTTGGTAGGGAAAAGCAGTGATATCAACTTAAGTGATGAAATTGAAAAACTAGAGCAAAAAGTCACAGAGATGACGCAGTCTATTTTTGCTAACTTAACACCTTGGCAAGTGGCTCAAATGGCTCGGCACCCCCAGAGACCCTATTTGCTAACAGAATATATCCCATTGATTTTTGAAGAGTTTGATGAGTTTCACGGGGACAGGTGCTTTGGTGATGATAAAGCCCTTGTCTGTGGTACCGCCCGATTAGAAGGTGAGCCAGTGATGGTGATTGGGCACCAAAAAGGGCGAGATACGAAAGAAAAAGTACGTCGAAATTTTGGAATGGCAAGTCCAGAAGGCTACCGGAAAGCGCAGCGGATATTTTTATTGGCAGAAAAGTTTAAGCTTCCTGTTTTTACATTTATTGATACTTCGGGCGCTTACCCAGGAATAGGGGCGGAGGAGCGTGGCCAGAGTGAGGCTATTGCTCGCAGCTTAATCATGATGTCCAATTTACAAACGCCTATTATTTGCACTATTACAGGGGAAGGTTGTTCAGGTGGGGCGTTGGGTATAGGCGTGGGCGATCGTTTATTAATGTTACAATACAGCACTTATTCTGTGATCTCCCCCGAAGGGTGTGCTTCTATTTTATGGAAAAGTGCGTCAAAAGCGCCTGAAGCAGCGGCAGCGATGAATATGACAGCAGATCGTTTATTAGCATTAGGAATTGCAGATAAGATTATCCCAGAGCCGTTGGGCGGTGCACACCGAAACGTGCGCGAAACAGCCATGAATATTAAAAAAGCTATTTTAGAAGAATCAAAAAAACTCAAAAGGCTGACAATAGATGAATTACTTACATTACGGTATCAACGGTTATGTGCAATTGGCAGGGTGTAAACGCTTCTTGTGCCAGGATTGATACTGCTTTAGAACATTTTCTTGCTTCTTTGCCCGCTGAGTCGCATTGTGCTGTTGCATTCAGTGGCGGTCAAGATTCTACAGTATTACTGTACGCCTTGAATGTCTTACAAGAGCAACGTCACTTTTCATTATCTGCATATCACGTCAATCATCAATTAAGTCCGCATGCAGACGAGTGGGCAAAACATTTAGCTGTTTTATGCGAAAAAATGCAAATTCCCTTTCATTGCTTAACGTTAATGAGTGCACCGGCTCTTGGCGAAAGTGTTGAAGCGTGGGCGAGAGAAGCGCGGTACGCTGCTTTACAAAAGGCGTTGCCCGAAAAAAGCGTATTAGTGACGGCACATCACGCACAAGATCAAGCTGAGACGGTATTACTGCAATTATTGCGTGGTGCTGGGCCTAAAGGATTATCCGGCATGGGAAGTATAAAGCCTTTGGACAAAAGCATCACATTGTACCGTCCTTTCTTGAATATCACTCAACAAGAAATTGAAGAGTACGCACGAACGCATGCACTCACATGGATAGAAGATCCATCAAACCACGGATTAAGATTTGATCGTAACTTTATCCGTCATGAAATATTGCCTTTATTGGAAACACGATTTCCATCTGCGTCATCTACTATTGCGCGCGCTGCGGCGCATATGCAATCGCAAGAAGCGTTATTAGAAATGTTTTTAAACGAGCGTTTACCCGAGCTGCATGGAAGTGTCGCGGGAACATTATCTGTCACACGTTTACTAGCGTTGCCGAAAATGATCCTCAGACCCATGTTGCGTCAATGGCTATCGCTGCAAGGGATCTTAATGCCGTCACAAACAGTATTGGAAAATATGGTGAGAAGTGTGCTGCATGCCAACCCTCAAGCGCATCCTGCCGTACATTGGGGGGGCTGGGTTGTCACGCGTCACCGTGATGATATTTATAGTTTGCCTGCAGAATTATTAAAGGATTTAAGTGATAAGGAATACGCTTGGGATCCTCGCATGCCGCTGGTGTTACCTGACGGAGCGGGAACATGGCATAAAGAAGATTTATTGAAAGCTGGAGTAGAGGTTGTTGAAGGGGCAGTAGTACGCATTTGTTTTCGTCGGGGTGGGGAAACTATTTTTGTACCGGGTGTTGGACATCAATCGTTAAAAAAATGGTTTCAAACCCGGGATATTCCTGTATGGATGCGAGGAAGAGTGCCGTTGGTGTATGACGGAAAAACAGTGAAAGCAATTTTGATCAAATAGATTCTCTTGGACACTTCTTTACATCGCGTTGCCTATTTCCAATATCATTACCAGCACAGAAGTAATAATCACCAAGAACAAGCCTAACTTACCCCCGGGTGTACGGTAAGGTGCTTCAATCTTTTGGATGTATCGGCCTTTGTACACCATCAATGCAGGCAAAATGCCGTACAAAATGGCAGCAAATACGCCAGCGTACCCTAGTGCAATGGTAAACCCGCGTGGAAATACTAATGCATAAACCAAAGGGGGCAATAAGGTTAATACGCTGAGTATCGCTTTACCAGAAGTTGTTTGACTTGACACGCCTAAGCCGTCGGCTAAAAAATCACGCAAACTTACATTGACTGCAATGAATGATGTGACTAAGGCAGAAAAAGAAAATAAGCTGATAAGAATTGCCAAAAATTGTAAACCTAAATTATCTTGCAACGCATTGGTCAATGCTGCAATAGGATAGTTTCCTGATGCAATTGCCAATAACCCTTGTGAGCCTTCGGGGGGGACTAAACTTAAAATTAAAAATTCCCAATAAATATAGAAAATCAATGGAATCAACATCCCGTAAAATAATGATTTTTTCAATGCAGGTACATTAGAGTTTAAGTAACTGCGTAAACTAGGTACGATGACATGGGAGGTGAAAGATAAAACAACTACAGGGACAGCGCCTAGCAATAATAAAGGACGACCTTCTGTAAATGACACTGTATCTACATGCGGGGTCATTTTTACTATCAATATAAAAAAGCTTGCAATTAAGCACACCATCAATAATTTATTGACATGGTCATAAACATGCGTGCCAAAATAAACTAAAAAACCAAAAATGCCCGCAAATAAACACATTCCAACTGGCATTGGGGTTTCTTTATAGACTTCGTGTTGTAATACCGTGGTTACCAAAGAGCCGCCTGCAGACATGTAAGCCGCAGAGACACTGAAAAGCAATAATGAAAATGTTAGCCATGCGACCATTTGACCTGTTTTGCCCAAACGCTCCCCAGTCATGGAAATAATATTGGCGCGGGGGTCGGTGGACATCAAGTTGGATTCAAGCAATAGGAAAACGGTATATAACATGAAAATAAAACATAATACAAATAACCCTACGCTAGGGTAGAACCCCCCTGTTGCGGTTTTTAAAGGTAAGGCTAGCATGCCAGCGCCAATGGCCGTGCCGGCAATCATAAAGATACTGCCAAACGTTTTATTTTTCAAAAGCTTTAACATAGATAGGATCCATACAACAGAGAAACAAACACGGTACTCATTTTGTATAGATTTGTCAAGAATCTTGACGTCTTACGGGCGCTGTCTCACCGTTGTAGACTATCCCAACGATTGGTGATATCGCAAAAGAGTAGGGCTGTGCGGTCTGCATCGTATAGGGCGCTGTGGGCATGGTTGATATCAAAGGGAATATGAGCAGCTTTCAGCGCCTTGGCTAACACCGTTTGCCCGAAGGCAATCGCAGCCAAGCTAGCTGTGTCCAAGCACGAAAAAGCGTGGAAAGGGCTTTTCAGGCCTGTTCTGGCAATCGCTGCTTGTAAAAAAGACAAATCGAACGCTGCATTATGCCCTGCAAGAATAGCGCGCTGGCAGCGGGTTTGCTCTAATAATTCTTCCACTTTGATAAATAAATCTCGCAAGGCTTCTTTTTCTGTCAAAGCGAAACGGAAGGGGTGGTCGGGTACAATCCCGTTGAATTCTAAGGCACGAGGATCCAAGCGCGCTCCGGCAAATGGTTGAATATGGTAATGCCATGAGTGATGAGGGATTACTAAGCCTTCTTCATTGTAACGTATGCTGATAGCTGCTAGTTCTAATAAGGCATCTGTTTGGGGGTTGAAGCCACCCGTCTCTACATCGATGACGATGGGAAGATAGCCGCGAAACCGTTGGTTGATGTGTTTGTTAGATTGCATTGAGACACCTTAAGTATTACCGAATTGTATGCCAGTCAAACAAAATGATCAATCAGCATTTACGTTTGGCGAGATCTCAAAGAACGATTATAATAGGAGGATATTCATATATTATAAGTAGGTATTTTATGATCGTACGTAGCTTTTTTCTGGCATGCATCTTCCTATTCTGGCTGCCAGTCGGATCAGCGCAACTTCCTTCGGAGGATGCTAGCTACCAAAACCCTGCGCGTTATTCAGAGATTAATATCCTTGAAGAAAAAGTTCAAGATGATAAGGACCGCCTGACCACTAGCCAAGCTTATCTTGCGAGCTTAAAAGCGTCAGCGCAAACTGCTCCCACGGTGTTTGACCCCACGATGGCAGAAGAGGCTTCTTTTAGGGTAGACATTGCTAGCGTACAGGTGGGAAAAATCAGTTTAGAGTTATCAAATTCTCGTAAAAATATAAGATTGCTCAAAAATTATTTAAATCAATATGAAAATCAATTGATCAATGCCAAAGCAAATAAACAAAACGCATTAGCTTTGCGTTTGGAAGAGCGCGCTTCCGTTGATAAGCGTAAGTTAGAATTAGAACAAGATCGTGTGGGCATATTAGCCCCCACATTAAGTGTGGCTCAAGATATTTTGCAGCATGAGCAAGAATGGCTTTCACGTATGACAGAAGAAATTAAATTAGAACAAGTGGCGAATATTTGGGAGTCTCAACAAGAAAATGAAAAAAAATGGGTTGATCTACAAATTGGATGGGAAGGAAAACTAGAAAAAGCGCGCACAGCATTAGCTAAACTACGTCCTATCACACAACCCCCTAGCGCGGAGCAACAAGCGCTGCAAAATGATGTGATGGAAGCAGAAGAGCAACTTGATTTATTGAAAATGGAATTGACGTTGTCACGTATCGACGCGTTATTAAATGTTTATAAGAACCGTATGGAGGGTAACCCTGCGCATCGAGCAGTTGAAACGAAAGATCGTTTGGATCGTTTAAAAGAAGAATTGGTAGCCAATCAAATTCAAGTAGAAAACAAAGAAATTTTAATAGATAGACAATTAGCCATTTTAAACGAGCCTGGTGCAAAACAAGTGCTTTCACAAGATGCGCGCAAACGTCAGCAACATATTTTATTAGATTTAAAAAAATCTTATTTGAATGTAGATGATGAGCTTAATACGCTGTTAACAAAAGTGTCAGGGTTTCAAAATCAATTATTAGCCGGTGTAAAACAAACGTGGCGCACTCGGCAGCAGTTGCCAAATAGTACAGCCGAATGGGAACAATTTGCCTCAGACTTATGGGCGCTACCACAACTTGTATACCAATCCATTATCGCAACTTATAAACAAGTGGTAGACCATTTGTCGCAAGCTTCGGGGTTATTATGGTTTGGTACATTTGCATTAATTTTTATTTGGGCTGCTTTTTGTGTTGGGCTCGCGCGCGGGCTGGCAAAATTTTTAGTGCGTGCAAAAAGTAAAGGGATGAGTTTTTCTGAAAATACAGTGGTCGTCATTGCGCAATTATTTTATCGTAACATTGTGGGGATTGCTATTTTTGGTGCGTTGATGATTTTATTATTGTTGATGGAAGTATCATCAAGCCATTTTGTGGTGCCTGTTTCTTTAGGTGTGGTCTGGTTTGTCTATAGAACGGCCATTGGATTAGCCCGCATTTCATTGTTTGAAAATATTTGGGATTTGTCAGGCAAAGATGTTTCTTTATACACTGGTTTAAGGTGGAGCATGGGTTTTAGCAGTATTATTATTGCATTAACTGTGCTTGCGCATCGTTTGCCTATTCCTGTTGATATTGTCGCTTCTTTTGATAGGATTTTCATGTTGGTCCTGCTCGCTGTGTCTATTCCTTTATTAAAAGGTTGGAGAGTATTGCCAAGCATTATTGCTAAAGAGGAAAAAACAAAACCTTATGTGCGTCGTGCAATTGAATGGTTAGGCTTTTTAATTCCACTGACCATTTTTTCAAATGCTGTGATTGGGTTAATAGGGTACGTAAATTTAGCATGGAAAATTTGGATAGCAGAAGGGCAGTTTTTATTGATTTTAACCGTCTGGGTTTTAGTGCGTGGCGTTGTATCAGATGCCATGGAGTTTTCTGCAAAGTGGGCCATTCTTCGTTTAAAAAGTGGTTGGGTGTGGACGGAAGCCATTTTAAAACCGTTTAATACATTGTTACACATCGCTATTTTTTTAGCGTCGATAGCGTTGTTATTTAGAATTTATGGCTTGGATGAAAACCCGCTTGTCAAAGAAAAAATTCATGCGTTTCTATTTAATCCGCTGTTCAGTATTGCGACGACAAAAATTGGAATGATTCATATTTTTCAATTTGTTATCTTATTGATGGTGATTCGTTGGGCCGCAAAATGGAGTCGTGAATTTGCTTATCGATTTTTATTTGCAAAATATAAAGATAAAGGTTTGAGAAATTCTTTTTCTGTGTTTACACAATATGCCACTATAGCACTAGGTGCTTTTGTTATTTTGCGTGTTGTGGGCATTGATTTAACAACGCTTACCGTAGTATTGGGGGCTTTGGCCGTTGGTATCGGGTTTGGATTGCAAAATATCGCGAATAATTTAGTCAGTGGTTTATTATTGTTAATTGAACGGCCTTTTCGCGCGGGAGATATTATCACATTAGGTACAAACGAAGGAGAAGTAACACATATTGGTGTGCGAGCCACTACATTGCGCACATGGGATAATATGGAAGTGATTATTCCGAACGCAGAAACAGTGAGTCAAGCGCTAACGAACTGGACACACCACGATGCCATTGTGAGAACGACTTTTGATGTAATGATTGATTATGATGAGAACCCCCACCAAATTCAAGCAATGCTTTTAAACATTGTACGCAAACACGAGTCAGTGGTATTGCATCCCGAACCCAGTGTGTTATTGCGTGAGTTTGGTCCTTATGCACAAATTTTTGAGGTGCGTTATCATACAGATTTAAATGTAGGGAAAACACGTCCTATGGTGCGATCCGAAATTTTATTGATGATTTGGCATTACTTCCGAGCAGCAGGAATCATAATGCCGTATCCTCGCCAGAAGTTAGACGTGGGGCACCAATCATCCGATACGTCTAACTAAGCGCATTTGCGATACGATACGTGTAGAAATTTCTTCCACAGAAAGTTCTGTCGTATTAAGTACGGGAATATCATGGTGCTGGAAAATGCCCAACGCTTGCGATACTTCTTTTTCGCATTGTGCGATCGTTCCATATACCCCTTCTTTGCGGCGTTGTATGCGAATTTGTTGTAAACGTTTTGGATCGATCGTTAAGCCAAAACATTTTTTCACATGAGATCGTAGTACTTTAGGCAATTGCCCATCCATCAGGTCGTCATCAGTCAGAGGATAGTTAGCAGTTGCCACCCCATAATGCATCGCTAAATAAATGGATGTGGGTGTTTTACCACTGCGTGAAACGCCCACTAAAATAACATCCGCACTTTCGTAATAATTAGGGTTAAGACCATCATCTGTTGAAAGCGTGTAGTTAATGGCTTCCATCCGCGCGTAATACTGTGAATTATCATGTACCCCATGTGAACGTCCTTTTTCACCGCTGGCTTTCATCTGGAGTTCCGTTTCTAATGGGGGGATGAACATGCTGAACAGATCAATCGTAAAACCGTGGCTTGCTGCTATCGTTTCGCGTAAGGATTTATCAACCAGTGTAATAAACACGATAGGCTTTGTGCCATCGACATGATAACTTTCATTGATTTGCTCTACAGCGGTTTCCGTTTTTTCATGAGTGTCTATGTAGGGGAGGGTATTGTAAGTAAATTCCATATCATGGAATTGAGATATCAAGCTAAGTCCTAGCGTTTCAGCGGTAATCCCTGTGCCGTCTGAGATAAAAAAAACATGACGCTGCATCCCTGGCCTCCTTAAGTTTGGTACAATGGCCTGTATTTTATCCACATAAGGGGAGCATGTCCATGTCTCAAAACATATTATGGTTCAATGAGATTCAGCTAAAGGATATTGGGACAGTTGGGGGAAAGAATGCCTCATTAGGTGAAATGGTACGGCATTTGAGCGAAGCAGGGGTGGATGTGCCTACCGGGTTTGCCACAACGGCCGATGCTTTCCGCCATTTTTTATCTCAGTCTGGTTTATCAGACATGATTTATGCTTTGCTTGCCAAAACAGATGTGGATGATATTGCAGCCCTGCAAGCTGCGGGCAAAAAGATTCGTCAATCTATTGAAGAAACGCCATTTTCAAAAGATTTCCAAAAAGACATCGAAACAGCCTATGCTGAATTATCCAAACAATTAGGCAGTGATTTTTCAGTCGCGGTGCGATCCTCGGCAACAGCAGAAGATTTACCTAATGCTTCGTTTGCTGGACAACAAGAAACATTATTAAATGTGCATGGCATCGATGAAGTTTTATCTGCCATCAAAATTGTGTTCGCATCATTATTTAATGACAGAGCCATTGCGTATCGTGTGCATCAAGGTTTCACGCATGAACAAGTGGCGTTATCGGCGGGTATCCAACAAATGGTGCGAAGTGATTTAGCATCAAGTGGCGTGATGTTTACCGTGGACACGGAATCTGGCTTTGATCAGGTTGTTTTTGTCACAGCAAGTTACGGTTTGGGGGAAATGGTTGTGCAAGGCGCTGTGAACCCTGATGAGTTTTATGTTTCCAAAGAAGCGTTGCAAAAAAATAAACAGGCTGTAATTCGTAAAACACGTGGTACAAAAGCAATTAAAATGATTTATGCAGAAAACCCACAAGAGCGTGTGAAAGTGGTGGATGTGAGTGAACAAGATTGTATGCGTTTTTGCATCACAAGTGAAGACGTAGAAGCATTAGCCCGGTTTGCGCTATTGATTGAAGAACATTATAAACGTCCTATGGATATTGAATGGGCAAAAGATGGTAGAACAGGAAAATTGTACATTGTTCAAGCGCGGCCAGAGACAGTGACTTCCCGCAATGGGCAAATCATGCAACGCTATGAACTGTTAGAAACTTCAGATGTATTAGCAGAAGGACGGGCGATTGGGCAAAAAATTGGCCAAGGTGTTGCAAAAGTGATTGCGCGTTTGGATCAAATGGATGAAATTAAGCCAGGCGATGTGTTGGTGACTGACATGACCGACCCTGACTGGGAACCTGTGATGAAACGTGCAGCAGCAATTGTAACAAACCGTGGTGGAAGAACGTGCCATGCAGCTATTATTGCGCGTGAATTAGGCATTCCTGCGGTGGTAGGATGTGGCAATGCGTTTCAAAAAATAAAAACAGGTGATACAGTGACAGTATCCTGTGCGCAGGGAGATACAGGTTATATTTATCGTGGCGCATTAAAATATCATGTGAAAGATATTGATGTGGAAAAAATGCCACAAATTCCGGTAAAAATCATGTTAAATGTCGGCAACCCTGATTGTGCATTTGATTTCCAAAAATTACCAAATCATGGTGTAGGGCTGGCACGTTTAGAGTTTATTATTAACCGCATGATTGGTATTCATCCCAAAGCATTATTACAATTTGATACTTTGCCGGCTAAATTGCAAGCAAGCATTCGTGAGTTGATTGCAGGTTATGAAAGCCCGAGACAATTTTATATTGATAAAATTAAAGAAGGTGTAGCGACCATTGCAGCGGCTTTTTACCCCAAGCCGGTGATTGTGCGTTTATCAGATTTTAAATCGAATGAATATGCGCATTTAATCGGCGGTAAAGAGTATGAGCCTATAGAAGAAAATCCTATGCTTGGTTTCCGTGGTGCCTCACGCTATGTGCACTCGCAATTTGAGGATTGCTTTGCCTTAGAATGCGAAGCAATGAAAGCCGTGCGCGAAGAAATGGGCTTTGAGAATGTAGAGTTGATGGTGCCCTTTGTGCGCACTGTGGATGAAGCTAAATCAGTATTAGCCGTGTTAGCACGCCACGGGTTAAAGCGAGGGGAACATGGGTTACGCTTAATCATGATGTGTGAAATTCCTTCGAATGCTTTATTGGCAGAGGCGTTTTTGGAGCATTTTGATGGCTTTTCGATAGGATCGAACGACTTAACGCAATTAACATTGGCGTTAGATAGGGATTCTGGGCTAGTCTCTCAAGCGTTTGATGAACGTAACCCTGCGGTTAAGCTTTTAATTTCTAAAGCAATTGAGGCATGCAACCGGTTAGGTAAGTATGTTGGCATTTGTGGTCAAGGGCCTTCAGATTATCCTGATTTTGCTCAGTGGTTACTGGAGCAGAAGATTTCGAGTATTTCGCTTAACCCGGATACGGTTGTTGAGACATGGTTAGGATTAACAGAGTAGAGAGCTTTCAATTAGAAGTTTCCGCCCGTCTGCGAGGCCACCCCGCCGTACTCGGTTACGTTGCGTGCGGCCGGGGACCTCGGTCTGCTTCAGCGTAACCCACAAATGCTCGTTCTGCAATTTGGTCGCGGAAACTTCTTCAGATCCCTACGCTCTCTCTGGTAACGTAATATTCAGCTCTAATACCGAGCGATCATCACTGCGCTCTAAAGCTACCTTGACGAGATTAGGGTCAACCTTCACGTACCGGCTGATCACCTCAAGCAATTCTTGCTGCAATTTTGGCATGAAATCAACCTGGTCTTGAGCCCCACGTTGATGTTGCACAATAATTTGCAAACGTTCTTTAGCAATGCTTGCGGTTGAAGGTTGTAGCTGTTGCTTAGCGCGGAAGAAGTCAAATATGCTCATCATGATTCAGTCGTCCCAAAAATGCGTTCGAATAAGCCCGGTTTGTCTACGAAGCGCATTGGCAACCCTGTTTCGCCTAGGAAACGACGAACTGCATCTATGTAAGCTTGCCCCGCATCTGATTCCTTGTTTACAATCACAGGAACCCCTTCGTTGGATGCGCGTAATACCGCCTTGGATTCTGGAATAACTCCCAATACAGGAACACCTAAAATATCTTGAATGTCTTTCACACTCATCATGTCGCCCTTTGCAGCCCGCTTGCGGCAATAGCGAGTGACCAGCATGTACTGATGGATAGGTTGTAAACTTTGCTCTGCACGGAGCGAGCGGCTTGCGAGAATGCCTAAGATACGATCAGAATCACGCACCGAAGAAACTTCAGGATTTGTGACCACAATAGCATGATCAGCGTAGTATAAAGCCATCAATGCGCCGCTCTCAATGCCAGCAGGAGAGTCGCATACAATGTAATCAAAACTTTTCTTTAACTCTTCGATAATGCGTCCAACCGCTGCTTTATCTAGCGCGTCTTTGTCACGCGTTTGAGAAGCAGGCAGAATGTATAAGTTTTCAAGTCGTTTATCTTTGATCAAGGCCTGGTTAAGCGTAGCTTCGCCTTGAATCACGTTCACAAAATCGTATACGACGCGGCGCTCACAACCCATCACTAAGTCAAGGTTACGCAAGCCAACGTCAAAATCAATGACCACTGTTTTAAAACCAAGTTCTGCGAGACCTGTGCTCAATGCAGCGCTCGTGGTTGTTTTGCCTACGCCACCTTTACCTGAAGTGACTACAATCACTTGGCAAGGTCGTTTGGGTTGATTTAGGTTTGGTTCGCTCAAGATATATTCCTCTCTGAAGTCTGTATGAAGTATTTACGATAAAGGCGTAATCTGCAAGTGCTCACCCTGCAAGGCGATAGTGACTGCTTCTCCCCAATGAGATGAACGCAAATCTTCACTCACACAATACTGGCCTGCCACAGAAACTAACTCAGCTTCGAGGCCTTGACAAAAAATGCGAGCATTCATATCCCCATTCACCCCTGCTAAGGCCCGCCCGCGCAGTGGACCATACACATGAATATGCCCATCTGCTAAAATTTCAGCCCCAGCACTTACCGGTGCTGTGATCACTAAATCGCCCCCACGCGCATAAATTTGTTGGCCAGATCGTACAGGCTGAGTAATTAAGGTGGTAGGGGAAGTTATTTCTTTTGCAGGCAGTGCTTCGGTTTTGACGGCTTCGTGTTGTTGTGCAGCCTCAGCTGATTTTTCAGTTTTAGATTCTGGGAGAATGGCTAGGCCTAATTCGCTGACTTGTGTTTGTTGTTCAGGCGTACCACCGCGCACGCCCACAGGAATAAGACCATGGTCGCGAATGATTTGGAATAAATGCTCAAACTGGATCACTACGGGAATATTAGTGACACGCTGTAAATCCAGCACGACAGGCGTACGGTTAAAAAATTTTGGAGCTTGACTTACTTTTTCTTTCAGTTGTTCTTTAAATGTTGTGTAATCAAGCGATAACAACTGTAATGCCGTTAACGTATATTGTGAGCCTTTTAATAAGAAAGTTGACATGAGGTAGTTCTTCCCTGTTCATTGCACATTTATAGCTTTTTTTCTCGTTTTAAGCAAGAGGGAATGTAGAGAACGAGCCCAAGTAGCATTAACATCATGATGATGCCATGATGGCTTAACCACATAATAGGCGTGCGGCCTTGGTAAGCTTGCACTAATCCGGTGAGTGTTGTAGCGCGAAAAGCAGGGGCCTGGTGCCGAATACTGCCATCTTTATTGACAATAGCAGAGATGCCATTATTGGTAGCACGCACGAGCATTCTGCCATTTTCAAGCGCGCGCATCCGAGCCATTTGCATGTGTTGAATGGGCCCTAACGATTTTCCAAACCAGGTATCGTTACTGATGGTTAATAATACATCGCTATTTAACGCACGTAAACGCGCAAGTTCTGGATAAACTACTTCATAGCAGATTAACGGTCCAATATTTAAACCTTGCGCCTTAATCGCAGGTTGTATTTGGGCCCCCGGAATGGTGAAGCTCATGGGTAATTGTAACCAATCAAAAGTACTGCCTAATAATGTTGCAAAAGGAACATATTCTCCAAAAGGAACGAGATGATATTTATCGTATTCTCCTTCTGCTAATTGTCCTACAGCAATTAAGCTGTTGGTATATTGATGTTCGTTTACCGCAATAATGGCACCGGTTAATAAAGATTGTTGCGCGTGTAATGCATCGCTATCAATATACATGAGTGGCTCAAACCCTTCAGGCAATGTGAAAGGGAAAGCCGCTTCAGGCCATACGATAATATGGCTTGTGCGTAAGGTTTTTGTTAAATTGCGATATGTTTCTAAATGTCTGAAGGAGGCGTTAGGGTCCCATTTCATTTCTTGTGGGATATTGCCTTGCACCAATCCAAATATTTTAGGTTCGCCAACAGGGTGTGTCCATTCTACGCGATTCAACATATAACCGCTGATCAAGATAAAAACAATACTGATTGCGCAGCATAATTGTACGCGTCGTGTTGAGAAAAATGCTTGTGTGATAGTTACACCTATCATCGTACACAAAAAAGATAAACCATACACGCCTACGATAGGTGCAAATCCTTTTAAAGGCGTATCAATCAATGTGTATCCTAATAATAACCAGGGAAACCCCGTAAGTAACCACGTGCGCACCCATTCAAATAATACCCATACAATAGGAAAAATCAGTATACGTTGATAAGTGTGTGTGATACGTTTAGATAATACGCTATAAGCAGCGCCTGCTAGCGCAAGTACTGCGGATAATGCGGCAATAAATAACAATGTGATCGATACAGCAGCCCAGAGAGGGGCATCACTGTAATCATGAATACTAAGGAACACCCATGAAATGCCAATACTAAAAAAACCAAATCCAAAAAGAAAAGTGTTAAACGCAGCTTTTTTAGGGGATTGCTGAAAAAGAGTGCGTTCGAGCAATGCAGGTGTGAGAAATGCAATGATAAACCATTGCCATGGGGCAAAAGCAAGTACCGTAGCCGCGCCAGCCAACACTAAAAGCACTTCTTTTTTTAATTTCATTGCTCGCTCGCAGCGCTTCCAGCATGATGACCTTTTTTAACACGTAAACCTAATACGCGACGGTCATCTGTTTCCATGACTTCAAAAATGAAATGATGTAACGAAGTCACTTCGCCTGTTTCAGGTAAATGCCCGAAAGATTGCATGACTAAGCCGCCAACGGTGTCAAAATCTTCTTCTGGTAAATCAGCTTCAAAATATTCGTTGAATTCTTCAACAGGTGTGAGTGCATCTACCATAAAATGATGCACATCTTGTTGTTGAATGTGGCGAGTGCCTGCTTTGATGTCATGTTCATCTGCAATATCGCCCACAATTTCTTCTAAAATATCTTCAATGGTGATAATACCTGATACACCGCCGTATTCATCCACCACGATCGCCATGTGATGACGATTCATGCGGAATTCTTTCAATAAAACATTTAAACGTTTTGATTCAGGTACAAATACAGCTGGACGAATATATTCGTTGATATTAAAAAGCTCATCGTGTCGTGTGAATAAATGTTTTAAAATATCTTTTGCCATTAAAATGCCGACGATCGTGTCTTTGTCATCCCCGACAACAGGAAAACGCGAATGACCGGAAGCAATCATGCCTGGCAAAAATTCATCGAGCGTTTGTTCTTTTTCAACAACTACCATTTGTGCACGTGGAATCATAATATCGCGCGCTTGCATTTCAGCAACCGCTAATACGCCCTCTAGCATTTCAAAAGCATCATTATCAAGAAGCTCATTTTCTCTTGCTTCTAAGAGCAGTGCGAAGAGTTCATCTTTATCTTCCATGGGTGCTTGAAAGAAAGATCGAAGAAATTTCTTAATACTACTCCCAGGTTTCTCATCGTTCATCACTATCATTTACCTCGTAAGGATTAGAAAATTGCATGGACGCTAAAATATCAATTTCAAGAGGCTCCATTACAGCCGCTTGTGTTTCGGTGACATGATCATACCCCAATAAGTGAAGCGTACCATGAACAACCATATGTGCAAAATGGGCCTTGTAGCTTTTTCCTTGCGCATCGGCTTCTGCTGCCACAATAGGCGCACAAATCACAATATCCCCAAGCAAATCATCTGACTCGCCTAACAATATTTGTTCGGCTTCAGAGGAGGGGTCCATGGGAAAAGATAGCACATTTGTAGGCTTGTGTTTATCTCGATATTGGCTGTTAAGCGCTGTTATCTCAGGTTCGTCTACTATGCGGATAGTAAGCTCAGCTTCCGGACGTTGTACGTAGTTCAGTACTTGTGTGGCCCACCGAGCAAGGCTTTCATCAGAAGGAAGGCGTGTAAATTCGCTGGCGACTTGAATATCAATATTCATGATGCCTGTTGACCCTGTAAATAGTGATGACCTGCTTGTGTGATAAAAACAGAAATAATGCGCCCAACCAAATCATGTGCGCCTTCAAAATAAACATAACGATTGTTTTCAACACGACCTTTGAGTTTGCCGGGGAAATCGTTCGAATAACCTTCAACCAATACTGGGTAGGTATATCCGATCATGCCTTGGCTAATATTTTCGGTATGCAGATGAATGCGATTTTGTAAAATTTTTAGTCGTTCTTTTTTAACATGCATGGGCGTTTCATCAAGCATTTGAGCAGCAGGTGTGCCAGGGCGAGGACTGTAAACAAAGCTAAAGCTGTGATCAAAACCCATTTCATGAATTAAGTTCATAGTCGCTTCGAAATCTTGATCTGTTTCGCCAGGGAAGCCTACAATGAAATCAGAACTCAGTGTGATGTCAGGCCGTATAGCACGTAGTTTTCTAATTTTACTTTTATATTCCAATACGGTATGCCCAC
Organism: uncultured Gammaproteobacteria bacterium; assembly: GCA_964383495.1. Taxonomy (GTDB): domain Bacteria; phylum Pseudomonadota; class Gammaproteobacteria; order JABCZS01; family JABCZS01; genus CAWKDC01. Next base: position 12,486 of record CAYLHG010000017.1, on the reverse strand, counting down.
GTTTCATCATTGCTAAAATACGATCCGATCCACTTTGCACAGGCAAATGTAAATGGCTGACCAATTTTGGAACCCGTGCATAAACATCAATCAATGCTTGTGAAAATTCTAAGGGGTGTGAAGTGGTAAAGCGAATGCGCTCAATGCCTTCGATTTCAGCAATGTATTCAATTAACGTAGCCAGATCAGCTGTGTGGCCATCATGCATTTCCCCACGATAAGCATTCACATTTTGGCCCAGCAACGTTATTTCTTTAACGCCTTGTGAAGCAAGCTGAGCAGCTTCTGCCAATACATCATCAAAAGGGCGTGACACTTCTTCCCCACGAGTATAGGGTACAACACAAAAAGTGCAGTACTTGCTGCAGCCTTCCATGATGGAAAGGTAAGCCAGAACGCCTTCAGCCCGAGGTGCAGGGAGGTTGTCAAATTTCTCAATGGTGGGGAAGGTGATATCCACTTGCGGCCCTTGGGAGAGGGCGGCCATCATGCTAGGTAGGCGATGAAGGGTTTGAGGGCCGAAAACGAGGTCCACAAACGGCGCGCGTTGCCGTATGGCCTCGCCCTCTTGGGAGGCAACGCAACCGCCCACGCCGATAATCACGTTGGGATTAGCCGTTTTATACGCTTTCAATCGTCCTAATTCTGAGAACACGTTTTCTTGGGCTTTTTCGCGGATAGAGCACGTATTGAGGAGAATGACGTCAGCATTTTCAGGGGTGGTTGTTTTCGTCAGGCCTTGTGTTTTTTCGAGTAGGTCAAACATTTTGGACGAATCGTACTCGTTCATTTGGCAACCATAGGTTTTAATAAACACTTTACCTGACATGGACACTCCCGTAGGAGGGAAATGATACAGGGCTTGGGGTGGGAGTGCAATATGTTTCTGGGCTACGCCCATAGGGTTAGCTGTTTTATTGGGAAGGCCGCGCTATACTACATCCTATTACTAGGGCTGTTATTGTTGCTTCTGTCATTGCTCTCGCCGAGTTTTGCTTGGTCGATCTTTGGATATTTTGTCCCTGCGGAATGGTTTATATGCGCTACATAGGTGTTGTAGGCACCGATAAGTGCGTGAACGTTTTGGTGTAGATCTCGCGCGCTATCAGAAGTTGTTTTGCGTCCCACTAATGCTTTTGGGTCCCATTTTCCAACGGCTTGGAAATCTGGATCTTGAAAGGCGGTTTTGACCTCGACAACATGCGAATGGAAAGCTGATACATTGTTGGCATGCCATGCTGCTTGTTTCTGCGTTTGAGAAACCGAAATTGAGCTTGGCAGCTCATCTGGTATTAGTTCTTGGATTGCAAGTATCTCCCCACGCATGTCCTGGATGGCTTTGTTTTTGCCCTCTTCTCTTCCCCCTTCAGGAAAAGAAGTCGTCTCCGTGTACTTAGGATTTATCCTCCCACCGTCCGCTGTGGACTGTAGCATGATGGCGCAATTGTTTGCTGCAGCTCGAAGCGCATTTAGATTCTTGTTCATTTCCTGCACGTCATCTCGAGCAGCCATCTGTTGCACAGTGGGAAGGTTGTTGGAATTTGTAGGATTATTACGCATTTTATTTATCCTTATCTAACTTACTAGTTTAAGTTTAGCCGAGCTACAAATAAAAATCAAGCTTACTAACTGTTATTTAGGGCTTGGGCCTTTATGTGTCCTCTCCGTCGCATCCGCGCTGTTGTTATTGGAAGGATCGACTGGAGAAGCGGCTGCATTTGATGGATTCGAAATCTGTGCCTTGCTCGGAGATGGCGGGAGCAGGATTTTAAGCTGAGCAAGATCGTCATTCGCTTGCGCTATTTTTCTTGTTGCGTCTTCCCTAGTCGCCGCAGTGTGACTAGGGGCATGTATCGCTTTAATAATAGAATTGATGAGACTTTGTATCTCAGGCGCTTTGTCTTTTTCGATAAAGCTTCCGTTTTCCGCCCATGTCCCCAAGTATTTAATGAGTGAATTTTGTAGGGTTTGTTGCTTTCCTTCTAATGATGAATCTTTTTCTGCGGGAGAGGAAATGTTTTGAGTAGGAAGGTATTCTTTCTTAGCCTCCAAGACAGCGCAATCAATCCAATTATTTACTATAACTAGCCTTTGTCCTGGCAATGCCTTATTTTCATAGACCTCAAAATCCGCTTCCAGGGCTTTGATATAAGCGTCAAATGTATGGTATGTGGTTGAAAGATATTCCTTAAATACAGGGAGGGAGCCACCAATGCTTGTGTATGCCAATGGGTTGCTTTGATTGGCCTCACCTAAGTCAGTTCGCAATTGAAGTATTCGGGTACGAACCTGATTAGCGGTGTATGGAAGCTCCTTTATTAGTTGCGCTAATGAGAGGTTGTAATGATCGCCATTAATATTCTTTTGTATTTTGTTGATTTGTATGCACTTCTGTTTTTCTCGCTCAGAAAAAGATGCTGGGTAAGATTGCGTGAGGTATTTGCTATCCACTGCTTGGTTGGGGTTGTTGGGTATGAACGCTGCTCCGAATCTTATGCTTTTCTCGGATAGGATTGCTTGATATCTTTGAGAATTTGCTTCTTGAGGCAGATTGCGTGTTTCCTGGTCAAATAGACGTTTTTCATTAAAGTTTAGCACAGGCATTTTGCTCACCTCATATAAAAAGCTATTTTGCTCACTACAAATTGTAGACGATTTATACTAAAAAACAAGAAACTCAGCAACCACTTGATTTTTGGGTGAGTTCTAAAATGGCTTATGACTGAAACTTTCTTCCACGTGTTGATGCAACCGATTGGCTTTGGTTAGCGGGATCGTCAGCGCCGTCATCCTCGCGCCCTCTTTTGCGGCCGGCAGTATCATTATTATTGTTATTGTGTTGGAGGTGGGTATCCCCCACAGCGTTGTTGAGCTGATCAAAGAGTTTTGCTATCGCATCTCTGCTATCAGGGTTGGTTTTCAGGTATTCATACAACCCTTCTGCCGTGTCGGTGTCTGAACCTAAGTTATGGTTACTGCCGATGGTTAGAGGGGGGCCAGGGTTTTTACTGTTTTTTGCAACCAGCAAAGCCACCATCAGTAAGTCTTTGTTTTGCGTTGCTATGGAAAGCGGGGAGAGCTTGGAGGCTCCTTCCACATCCATATCAGCCCCTTTCATGAGCAATATAAAGGCCAGCCGAAAAAATTTCTTTTTAGCAGCTAAGTGCAGATAGGTATCTGGGGAGGCATTATCAATAGGCTTGTTAAGAGCTGCTTCTGGTAATTGCTGTATTGTTCGTATTAGTGCTGCTTCTTCGCTACTGACGAGAGGTAGCTTTTGCCAGCTATCTCGGACGCGCGCGCGGCAATCATTCAGCATAACCTCAGGAGCAACTGCATAAATGGCGAATGCAAATATGTCCATGCGGCGATTTTTGTCATTTGAGTTACCTCCATTAGGGTTATGCATAATAAATTCTCCTCAATGATTATTAATTAACAAGTTAATATACTTTTTTATGGAAAAGCAAATATATCTCTACATACCGTGACTGCCCCAGATGAGTTATTGCAGACGAGACAGGACTTACTCAAAATGCGCCTCGTGGCGTTAAAAGGCGGCGCTTTTTTGTCGCCTTTTGCCTTGCGATCCACGTTTTGTGGGTGTCCTGTGAGGAGTGCCTTCAAGGGTGAGATAAAAAAAACCCCGCTCAGCGGGGTTTGGGCTAGTAGTGTGTACAGCTTTATGGTTATTAAAATACCGCTTTATTGAGTGTTTCGTCTTGGCGATTCCGGCAATTAGGTGGTAGATATTTATTATCAATATCATCACCATTGCATTGCCAAGTGATCGAGCCGCCCTGATCATTAGCAGAGAGTACTAAATTTTTGTTCGTTAACCCGGGGCCTGCACCTTCTCCGAAGGTAACGATGATTTCATTATCAGAAACAGCCACGCTTTGTACAAAATCCCCGCTAATACTTTCGGGATGAGGCATGCCCGCGCTGGTATTATTGCGCGGCCATTGTCCTTGTGCTAAGTAGTATTCCATGACAGAGAGCTTCGCTGCAGAGGCCAAACTTAACCCCTCAGACACTTTACTGCGAATGGTAAAATCGTTGTATGCGGGGATGGCTATCATGCTTAAAATACCGATGATTGCAATAACAATCATCATCTCAACGAGCGTGAAGCCTCGCATGGGCACCCTGATCATGTCTTTCTCCCTAACATCTTTGTCTTTATGTGTCGCTACATGGAATATTTTATATTGGCCGTATTAAATACGTTTGCCTTGTACATTGACTATAGCAAAGTTTTTGAGAATTGTTCAAAAAAGATGCAAATTTTTTTGGCCTCAAAGCCTTCGCAGAAAGGCACATTTTGTGTACAATGCTTCCCATTCTACCCTATGCCGGCGTAGCTCAGTTGGTAGAGCAACTGATTCGTAATCAGTAGGTCCGAGGTTCGATTCCCCGCGCCGGCACCAGGAAAATCAATAGGTTGTATCTTTGTCTATCACCTTTCAAATCGCTCGTGGGACACTGGTGGGACAGTTACAGAAAAGTTGAGTCTGTATAATTACCTTTTAGTATTGCAAAACACCTCTCTTAAAACTGACCTGGTTGTTTCCTGCCAATCTATGCCTCCCTCAGGTACATCCTGTTGAAAATCTCGGAGGGCTTTTTGTTGCAATTTGGGCGGTAAAGGTTGTTCTGAGCAAAATGCTATAATATTGGGTTCATAGGCAAACTTCGCTATCAGCATAATTGCTTTCTCCTCCTCAGCCGAGGACACAGGTTGAAGGCCCGAAATTAAGTACTTCATATTTTCAATGGAATTAATTCGATCAACCTCAAGACACGATAACAAATATTCGTCTCTAACTCCCCTTATTAAGTTCTGCAGCTTCAAAAAGTTTAACCCCGTTTTATACAACATTCTTTTCATTGCTGAATCATAATTAGGAGATAACTCTTGCGAGGAAAGTGAAAGAATTTCTGTGGTAAGATTACTAATAAGTCTGCGAGCTGATTCAAAGCAATGTTCTGAGCGTCTCAGAGAAAATGATTTCCAATTATATACCGCTGTTACTGCCAGGGCAATCAATGCTACAGCTGCACTTATACCAGAGGCTATGGCGCTGACCATTGTAGCGTCCCATGACATTACCCATGAAAAAAATGCGTTTATCGTTGTGAATATACACGTCATGCTTTGCTCCCTTAGCTAATTTTTCTTTTCAAGTATAGTGTGCTTATGGCATTGCCAGTTGTAATCTGTTGTTCTTGATCACCAGATGTTGTAGAATGTTTTCTTTGTGTAGCACAAGGAGCAGTGGTCATGGCAACGATCGAAAAACGAATCAGCGCGGAAGGTGAGATAACCTACCGAGTTAAGATCCGAATAAAAGGAACACCTGAGCAAACCGCCACTTTTGAGCGTTTAACCGATGCAAAGCGATGGACGCAGCAAACAGAGGCAGCGATTCGTGAGGGAAGGTACTTTAAAACAAGCGAAGCCAAACGACATACCTTAGCCGATGCCATAGTGCGGTATCAAGAGTCTGTCTTACCCTCCAAACCCAAAAGCTTTAAAGATCAGCTTGTGCAGCTGAATTGGTGGAAAGATGCGATAGGAGCTTACTCATTAGCTGATATTACACCTGCACTTTTGGCTGAACATAGAGATTTGCTTGGCCAAGGAATGACAACACGCGGCAAGCCAAGAAGTCACGCTACTATCAATCGTTATTTGGCAGCAATCAGTCATGTATTTACCATTGCTATCAAAGAGTGGGGATGGCTTGAAAACAATCCAATCCTCAAGCTGACAAAGATGAGAGAACCTCGCGGACGGGTACGCTTTCTATCAGACGATGAGCGTGAACGTTTATTGAAAGTCTGTCGTGAGAGCAAAAGCCAAGTGTTATATCCCTTTGTGGTGTTGGCATTGTCCACGGGTGCCAGGAAAATGGAATTATTGGGCATGCATTGGCCGCAGGTTGATTTGACACGCGGGGTGATCACCTTACATGAAACCAAAAATGGCGAACGAAGAGTTTTGCCACTGACAGGGTACGCGCTTAACTTGATGAAAGAACATGCCAGGGTTCGCCAGCTGAGTACGGATCTTGTATTTCCTGCACATAACTTGCAAGGTCCAATTGATCTGCGCAAGCCTTGGGAAACTGCTTTAACTCGTGCCGGCATCAAAGAGTTTCGCTTGCATGATTTGAGACATAGCGCGGCGTCATACCTTGCAATGAATGGCGCAAGCTTGGCGGAAATTGCTGAGGTGCTTGGTCACAAAACATTGCACATGGTTAAGCGCTATGCGCACTTATCTGAGGCGCACACGATGGGTGTTGTTGAACGAATGAATAAAAAGATTTTTGGGGGTTAAGAATGAAAATGAGAGCACCATTGTTTGAAACCTACCCCCCCTTTGATGAATTGCAAGAGCCAGATGAGGATATGAATATAGGGTTAGTAGAATGTAAATTCTGGAAAGAAACTCAGGAAGCGGCTAAAAGATTCCATTGCCTATATACCCAGGCAATTGTTCCTCTTGAGGTAGTTGTTGCATTGTGCACTGGTGATTTTGATGGGAAGAGTGAAATAGGGGAAATCCTTGCAGAGATAACTAAAGCAATAGGTGATATTTATCCTACTGGATATTGTAAAGAGTACAGCGGCTCTAAGTGCCATGATATCATTGAAAAAATAGCTCTTGCATCTAATCCCGGGCTAGTATGTTTAAGACATAAAACAGAACCGACCCGCGTGTTACTCCTTTTCCCAATGGGCGTAGAAATTGATTTTGAGATGCTGCCTGACAAGCTCAAAGGTAGGTATCTTGACCGCGATGACATGCCAATGTTGAAGAAAAAAGTTGCAGAATTGCAACTAAAGAGTGTGAGTTTTACTTTTAGCGAAAAAACCCTTGATGACATATTTGACTGGTTGGACGCGAATAAGATAATTGACCATACATCGTTAGCTAAGGCGAGGAGTCTGCTACAGGGAGTTCGCGGCCCAATTTTTAATGGCAATCCAATCTTAGAACATCGACTGATCCTTGTCAAATCACTGCTGAAACATTCCAGATATATTTATTACGACGATGCAAGAGAGCTTCTGTTTCCCAATAAAGACCTACGGAAAGAATTGGAAGCTTCCTGTGGGACTAATGCGATTTTGTACTACATCCCTTCAAGTGAAGATAAGCAGTATCTCTTCGAAATCAAAGCACTCATGAAGTGGTTGATAATTGAAAAAAAGCTAGACACGGAATTAAAAAAACATTTCCCTGAGCTGGTTAAAGAGGCAATAAAGCAAGCAGTTTTCGATTGCCCTGAACTATGGACATTGCCTCAGCTAAAAGAGTATCTGAGAATTCATACACATGAGAGCCAGGATATTAGATGGCATGTCGAGCAAGAAGTCTATCCAGCATATATCCAAAGCCACTCTGATAACACATGCTTCTATAGTGAACGCACACCATTAGAGAGCGTATCGAAATCTAATTACAAAACAAGATATTCAGGGATTGAAAGGCTTAAACATCCGCATGATGATACTTATGGTATTTTCCAGAGACTTCTGAAGGGGGAAACAATTGAGGCCGCTCAATCATCCATGCGAGCATATGATTTAGATTCAACATCTGATGAAATTGCTTTAGGCCTATTTCGATTTATCCGCCCGAAACGTAATTTGTCACAGGAAGACCTTGTGTTTATCAAAAATGAGGTGAAAGCTGGTCTCACGAAGTTGCAAAAGGAAGACTCAGACGCCGTAAATTATAATGCAATGCCTGCGTCATTTTATGAAATAAAAGATCATATCAATGAAAAATTTGATGAACAAAATACTTTTCTAACTTCGATTGTAAATACATCCACGCAACATATTTCAACGCCGGAATTTGTTGATGATCTTGTTGCTGGCCGGAAGGTTAAGCAACAACGTTCTAACGCAGCAAAAGATGCAGCGGCAAAATCAAAGCATGATGCAAATAAAAGAGCAGAGCCATACCTAGCGGAAGCACTAGAAGAAGCCAAGGGTAGCCCTCGATATTATTCGGCAAGATCACTTTCCATTTGGGTCTGCAAACAGATCAGGGGCGCCCTTAGGGCAGGTGCGATCGGGGGTAAGATTCGAAAGGATGGGAGATTTGAGCCGTACCTCAAGCTTCGTAATCCTACGAAACCTAAAGAAGTGACGTGAATGGATAGAGCGCGTCGAAGTCTATCCATTTATTTTTTTTAAAATTACATTAATAACCGATTGAATTGCATTGACATAATCTTTTACTGTGCATTTATCCACAACATTGGATAGACCACGTCAGACCATAGCCATACCACACATTACAGTTTAGAGATGCAGCAACTCCACTGCACAACAATATAATCTGTGAGGTATGAAAGATGTCAGCAACAATTGTAAAAAGACTGGTACCAGTCAAAAAAATCCCAGACCTATACCCAGGGGCTTTCACTGAGTCCTCTATCCGCTGGTTGATTTTCCAAGGTGAAAAAACAGGCTTCGCATCTTGTGTGCGGAGATTGGGGAGGAAAGTTTTGATCGACCTTGATGACTTCGAGGCTTATATAGCTTCTCAAAGCAATGGAGGTCAGAAATGAAAGAAAGAAAAAGCCCAGCTGCGTTAAAGCCGGGCGTAGCTAAACCTAAACAGCCATACGATAACTCAACCACCAGCCAGCGCGCAAGACTTATCAAACATTTCATTGCAAATTGCCGGCTTACTACAATGGAGGCACGAGACATGGGTATCATGCACCCAGGTGGTAGAGTCATGGAGCTTCGAAGGCAAGGCTATTTGATTGACACTCTCTGGGTTATTGAGACAGACAGTAACGGCGTCCCTCATCGTGTTGGCATGTACATCTACAGGGGTAAGCGCAAGGAGAGTTGCAATGAATAGTGCTCAGCATGTCCTTGTGGATGAACACTTAGGTGATATGGGAGATTTTCTGATTGAGCTAATTGATCTTGATCGAGCAGTATTGAGAAGTCAGAGCTCAATAAGAGAAAAGTTCATCAAGACCCGTGGAAAAGTCCATGAAAACTTTCGAGCATGTAGCGACACATTCTCAAGACGTTATTGGGAGGCAGCTCATGAGTCGAATTAGAACGATCAAGCCAGAGTTTTGGGTAAGCGAGCAGGTGGTTTCCCTTTCACTGGAGGCCAGATTGCTATTCATAGGCCTCTGGAACTTCAGCGATGATAACGGCGTCCATCCGGTTGGTTATGTTAAGTTGAAAGCAGAGATCTTTCCATGTGATAACTTCGGCACGGAACAGATTAAGAAATGGGTTAACGAGCTTTTGAACAATAACCTATTGCGAGAATATGCCGTTGATGAGCAGATGTACTGGTTGATAACAGGCTGGCACAAACATCAAAAAATTGATCGACCAAATCCTAAGCACCCACTACCACAGTCAGCTCTAAAAAAAATCAGCGATGACTCACTGAATACTCAGAGAGTAATCACCGACAATTCGACGAATGCTCACCGAACATTCGCTGAGTCCTCACCCCCGGAAGGGAAGGGAAAGGAAGGGAATAGAAAGGATAAAGACATATGTGAAGTTGAAACTTCACCGTTCTCTGTTTTTGATTCCGTTGTTGCTGGAAAATTATCCCAGATTCAAGAAGTATTTGAACATTGGCAAAAGGTAATGCAGCACCCAAGAGCAAGACTCGACAAGAAGCGCAAGAAGCTAATCGAGACAGCGATTAATGATGGGTACACTGCAGCGGAACTGAAACAAGCGATTGATGGCTGCTCTCTGACCCCATTCAATATGGGGGTCAATGACAGGAACCAATGTTACGATGGAATTGATTTGATATTCCGCGATGCAGATCACATTGATAGGTTTATCGAGAACGCAGCGAACCCGCCAACCAGCAGTAAGTCAGGCAAGGACTCTCAACAAAATCTGATGGAGGGGGCGTTATGAGGACGGCAAATCAGATTGCGAGACTCCTGGCCCAACGCGCTGAAACTGTGTGCAAGCATCTGTTGCCTGGTGGTAAACAAATGGGACATGAATGGTGCTTGGGTAACATTGACGGAGATCCAGGTAAGTCCCTCAAGGTGCGCCTTGACGGAGACAAGGCTGGAGTTTGGCGAGATTTTGCTGGTGATACTGGGGGTGACTTGCTCGACCTATGGGCCACCAAACGGAATATGACGATCTCGGAAGCGTTAAAAGAGGCGACCCTATGGCTTGGTATGGGTTACCTTCAATTCGATCCCCCTAGATCATTTAATTTCGACAAACCTGATCACAATAGAGGGTGTGATACAAGGATAAGTTCACCTGTCTTCGAGTACCTCACTGTGGCGAGGAGGTTATCAGCAGAAACAATCAGCTCTTATCAGATCCGAGAGGATGGGCGTACGATTATCTTTCCCTACATTCAAGATGGAGTGCACTTGCAGAACAAGTACATCAAAATTGATCGAGATGAGAATGGCAAAAAAATTACTTGGACAGACAAAAATTGTCAGCCGTGTTTGTTTGGGTGGCCTGCTGTCTCGTCGAGTACTCGCCGAATTACTTTATGTGAAGGCGAGATCGACGCAATGACCTTGTATCAATACGGCGTCCCTGCACTATCTGTTCCTTTCGGGGGTGGCAAGGGTGCAAAACACAAATGGTTAGAATTTGAGTTTGATCGCCTGGCTGTCTTTGATGAGATCTTCCTGTGTTTTGATAATGACCCTTCAGGGCAAGAGGCTATCGCTGATCTTGTTGGGCGTCTGGGTAGGCATCGGTGCCGTATTGTTAACCTGCCCCATAAAGATCCAAACGCTTGTCTACAGGCAGGAGTAAGTTTGGAAGACGTGGCTCGTTATTTTTCGATGGCGACAACACTTGATCCTCAAGAACTCAAACAGGCCAGCTCACTTGTCGACAAGGTGATCACTGAGTTTTACCCAGCTGAAGGGACTATCATTGGGTATGATCCTCCTTGGGAAAAAGCCATAGGTAAGGTGCTGTTCAGACCTGCTGAACTTTCTGTATGGACAGGGATCAACGGTCACGGAAAGAGTCAATTCATCGGACAAGTCATGTTATCGATGATGCAGCAAGGAGGGCATGTTTGTATTGCAAGCCTTGAACTCAAGCCTCAAAAACTTTTGATGCGCTTAACCCGCCAAGCTGGTGGGGTCTCGATGCCAACAGAAAAATATATTAAGGCAATTCACGAGTGGTATAACGATAAGCTCTGGCTCTTTGATCTGGTTGGTACTGCCAAGGCTGATCGTCTTCTCGAGGTTTTTTTATACGCTCGCCAAAAGCATGGCATTGATGTTTTCGTAATCGATTCATTCCTCAAGCTTGACATAGCCGAGGATGATTATAAAGCTCAAAAGATCGTGCTAGAAAAACTGTGCGATTTTAAAAATGAACACGACTGTCAGATTCATTTGATTGTTCACCCACGGAAAGGTGCTGATGAATCACAGGTACCGGGGAAGCTCGATGCAAAAGGTACTGGTGCCATCACCGACCTTGCTGATAATTGCTTCTCTGTCTGGCGAAATAAAGCTAAAGAAGAATTGATCCGTAAAGAGGCTACAGGTTACGTGCTTAAAGCCAATGAAATGAACCATAAACAAATGGCTGATTGTTTTTGGACTTGTGACAAGGCCCGCAATGGAGACTTCGAGGGACGGTTTGGCCTGTGGTTTGATCTCCGATCGTGTCAGTATCTGAACAATGAGGGGCAACGTCCCATTGAGTATGTTAAATTTTCAACTTTAGAGGAAGCAAAAGATCATGAGTGAGATTGATACAAAAGACGCTGAAGCAACAGAGGGCGAGGTGCTTAGCAAATTAGCAATTATGCCTGAATGGATGGCGGTACACGCTGTGACACACTGTAAGCACTATGGCAAGTTACCCGATGGTGTTACAACAGATGATCTCATGAAAACAATTTTAGAACAGGGTCGCAATATTAAAAAGGATGAGGCCCATCGAATTGAGCGCCAGCTTTATTCACAGGGTGTTGCCCTTAGTCTTATGTTCGATAAGCTGATGAGGCAAATGGGGTTGTCTGAAACACTCAAACAGGTGGAGGTGTATGGGCATCTGGCCCTTAAAGCACAGGCTCAATCACGTGCAACATTTGTTGCCTTGAATGACCTAAATAATCCGAATCGAACAACCTTTATCAAACAACAAAACAACGCAGTAAACCAAATTAATGATTCTAAAATTGTACAATCTTCAAACGAACTATTAAAGGAGCCTGAACATGCGACACTGGACCTTAGAGGAGCGGCAGGCACAATCTCGCAAAATACACTCGTGGAGGCCGTGGGAAACCAGTACAGGCCCGACAACGACAGAGGGTAAGAAGGTCAGTAAAATGAACGCGCTAAAGCATGGAGGCAGGGCAGAGGAGATCCGTGGGTATGCCCAGGTATTGGCTGAAACTGGGCGAATCCTGAGGGACTTGATTGATTGATTGATTGATTGATTGATTGA
>CAYLHG010000016.1:25636-36839 GCA_964383495.1 uncultured Gammaproteobacteria bacterium | reverse complement strand
ATACGGCGCTTTTCCCCGAATTGGCCAATTAATTTGCCATCAATGGTGTAAACCCGTAAAGGGGTTTGGAAGCGCATATCTTTCATCATTTCTACAGAAGGAAGTTGGTCGCTCATATAAATAACAGCCACGACCACCCCGAAGGCGACCAGCAAACCTAAATTAAAAATCAGTGTAAAAATGCGTATCATTGGGGTTATCAGCCAGCAGTCTAATGGGGCTCATCATATCATATTAAGCATTCACTACCCTATAATGCCTCTTCCTATTATAGAGTATTTAACTTGCATGTGAATTTTCTGCGCTCAAAAAGAAACCCCTTGCTTTTTATAATAGGCAGAGTAAAATTGCTAAAAACATCCAATAATAAGAATGAGAATGTGATGAAAATACAAGAAATTATTGTCAGTCCTTTGGGCTTGATAGGAAATTTGCCATCCCCAAATAGAGGGTCGATACGTCTGTGGGTGCCTAGTCGTTGGATAAACATTTCAACATTTAGTTGGCCTGGGCGGTTGCACCGCTATCATGTGTGGCAACGTATCGGTGAAAATGCAATACAACCGCCTTTTAATTTTGAACAAGCTTTTGATTTTACACAAAAAAACACAGAAGTCTCTGTCATGCAGATGCCAGCAGAAAAATGGGCGCAACTGCCTATCTTTCCACATCAAGTTGATTACTTAACGGCGCCCAATATCATGGCTCATCACTTCCTTCCTAAAAAAGTAGGAGCATTTGCTCTGCTAGCCTATCGCTGGCTAGGGCGGCTAGAGTTATGCGGGTTTCGATTTGGGTTATTACAACATGCCTTGCAAGGCGATGTCAGTGCTGAGGGCGCATGGGGTGTGTGGTCTCGAATGATACAAGCCATGCCAGTTTTAGGGGCAGCGCCTTTATATTGCACAGAAGAATCATTGGCTTTGTTGTTTCAAGCGCATCACCCAGGCTGCCATGTTTTGTCATCCCAGCGTAGTGGTATTAAGGTATTATTTGATGAAATGCGGGACGCTCATGAATTTACTGATTGATCATGCAGCACTTTTCAAACGTAATCGATACTGCGCAGTGGTATTGTATACCACGGTTTGCATGGTTGCTATCACTTGGGGGGTGGTGAAAGGGCATAGTTTTGAGCGGCAGATCAACATACTAGAAGAACAAATTGGGCCAATGCAAAAAAAGATTTCCCAACAATCATGGTCACAAAAAAAGGACGATCATTCTATGAAAAAAATAAAAAATCATGTAGCACATTTGTTTGCAATCCCCTTAGACGATATCTCTTTTTATATGTTATCAGCTGATACTAAAGAAATAAGAATACATGGCAAAGCAAAGGAAACAGCTGTATTGGAAAAATGGTTGAAAGGCATTACAAAATTCTTTTCTATAGAATCTCGTACATCTCATACGGCTGAAGACCAAGGTTTACGGTTTGAGGTAATTTTGCATGAAAAATTGTAATCAATTTATTGGATTGTGGCGAGATAATGTTAAAACATTATTTTCATACGCTATTTTATTTTTTCTGTTAAATTTTGTTATGATTGAAATGTTTTTTTTGAAACAAAAAAGAAATGACGTAACATTTTTGAATAAAAAATTAGAAAAATTGAGGCGTGATTTTCCTACTCGATCTGGAAATAAAAAATTAAAGAATAATTCTTTTTATAAAGAATGCATGTGGAAAAAAGAAAATAACGCATGGTATTTTGTTGGTTCTTTTTCAGACGGATATGATTGTTTATTGCATGGGATTGCTGATGATGCATTTGTTTCTAATGTGCAGCTAAAGCGGAATATCATGGGTGTGAGTGTGAAAATAATGATCTTAGCTGAGACTGGCACATGAAAAACTATATTATTTTTATAATATTTTTTATAACAATAGCGAAAGCTCAGCCTATGCTAGATCCTTTTGAAGATGAACATATTGTTTTAGAATATAAAAAACCTTATTTAAGTTTGCATGCAAAAGAAGTGCCTGTTGGTTTAATATTGGAGCGCGTTGCAAAAGCTGTGGGGGAGAATATCATTGTGCAGGGAGAGTGGAGGCAAACAGCGACACTGCATTTGGATCATATTTCAGATGAAAATATTCTAATAAGATTATGCGACATTTTTCATTTGCCTGCTTCAAAAAAAGAAGGGATGATATGGGTTGGCGCGCAAGACACCATAGCCTCTCTGAAAGAAACACGCGTTTTTTCAATAAAATACGCTAAAGCAAAATCGTTGCAAAAAATTTTTGAAAATAAGCACGGAGTTTTGTCAGAATCAGGTAGTGTGCGTGCAGACGACAGAACAAATGCTTTGATCATCACAGATGGGGCTGAACATTTGAATCAAGCTGAAATTTTATTAAAAACGTTAGATGTCCCTGTAAAGCAAATTTTTATTCAAGCAAGAATTTTAAACGCATCAAAAGGATTTTCAAAGTCATTGGGAGTAAATTTTTCTGCGCAGCATGACGCAGGCGGCATTGATTTTAAAAATGAATACACATCAGGTGATAGTGGTCAATTCCAAATTACATTGGCTAAATTAGCGGGTGGTATTTCATTGGATGCATATATTGCTGCTGCAGAAAAGAAGCATGAGACAGAGGTATTAGCCATGCCAAAAATTTTAACAGCTGATCAACAAAAAGCAACGATTAAACAAGGAAAAGAATTAGCCTATGAAGAAACAGCCGTCAGCGGCGCAACAAGTTTGCGCTTTAAAGAAGCTGTTTTAGAATTAAGTGTTACGCCCCACATCACGCCTTTGCAAGATATCGTATTAGATTTGAACGTGAAACATGATGTGATTGGAAAATTGGCGGAAAACGGGCAGCCCACCATTGATACGCAGTCCATTCATACACAAGTCCGGCTGCATGATGGTGAAACCATTGTGCTTGGTGGTATTTATTCCAATCGCTATTTAAATCAACGCCAAGGCGTGCCTGTGTTGAGCAAAATTCCTTTGCTAGGAAATTTATTTAAATACCGATATCGAGAGGATGATAAAAATGAATTATTAGTATTTGTTACGCCGATGATTATTCCGGAATAAGGACTAAGTAACCCTTACTGCTTCGTCATCCCGGAATTTTGCCGTCTACTGTATTTGAATAGAGGGATGAAACTTCACGGCAAAATACCCGGGATCTAGTAGCGATGTTTCACATAGCATTTAACTTTTAAGTTTAGGAAGGTAGGAAGGGTTAAAACAGCCTCAATCGGCCTATTATGAGGTATACTTGAACGCATGGAATCAATCGAAAAGAAAATAGTGCTGATTGGCATGCCTGGGTCAGGTAAAACGACGGTTGGCCGAGAATTGGCTGAGCGGGCGAGTCTTCCTTTTTTTGATACAGATGCGATGATTGCTGAGGCTTTGAACCGCCCCGTATCAGAGCTCATTCAAATTAAAGGGGAGGCTTATTTCCGTCATAAAGAGGCCGTGGTAACCCAACGCTTGTTGCGCCCGTTTTACGGCGTATTATCGACGGGGGGCGGGGCAGTGATGGATTTGAACAGCCGTCCTTTGTTTGCTGCGCACGGCGTTGTTTATTTGCGGGCTCAAATAGAAACGTTAGTATCGCGTCTGGGGGATGCTGAGAATCATCCTTTATTGAAAGGTCAAGGTTCGGTACAAGAACAACTCGAAGCCACGTTAGAAATACGCCACTCTGTGTATCAAGCATTAGCTGATGCGGTGGTGGACGTAGACACATTACCCCCTGCTCAAATTGTAGAGTTGATTGCAGATCACTTTGGCGTTGTGCTAGATAACGATGCTGTTCTCATTGAAACTTAGGAGTACTTCATGCCACTTCAAAATGATCGTTTGATCAAAGCGTTATTGCGTCAACCTGTTGATAAAACGCCTGTCTGGATCATGCGTCAAGCAGGGCGTTATTTACCAGAATACCGTGCAGTGCGCGCACAAGCGGGAAGTTTTTTAAATTTAATGCAAACGCCAGCATTAGCGTGCGAAGTAACATTACAACCTTTAGCGCGTTTCGATTTAGACGCCGCCATTTTATTTTCAGATATTTTAACCATTCCCAATGCGATGGGCTTAGGTTTACATTTTGTAGAAGGTGAAGGCCCGAAATTCGAGCGCCCCCTACACACGCATGCAGACATCAAACGGTTAGGCGTGCCGGACCCTGTCGCTTCAATGCCGTATGTGTTCGACACAATTCATTTAATCAAAAAAGAATTGCAGCAGCGCGTGCCGCTCATCGGTTTTGCTGGCAGCCCTTGGACGTTAGCAACGTACATGGTAGAGGGTGAAAGCACACGCGAATTTGCCAAAATTAAAGCATTGATGTATGAATCGCCAGAAGCGATGGATGAATTATTATCGACATTAAGCGAAAGCGTAGCCCTTTATTTAAATGCGCAAATTGAAGCAGGTGTAGATGTCGTGATGATTTTTGATACATGGGGCGGTGTATTAGCGGGTGAGCAATACAAACGGTTTTCATTACAACCTATGCAACGCATTGTTGAGCGTTTAACAAAAATGCGCGACGGTGCACGCATCCCCAACATTTTATTTACAAAAGGTGGGGGCCAGTGGTTAGAATGGATGAGCGAAACCGGTTGTGATGGATTGGGGTTAGATTGGACAACCGATATTGGGCAAGCGCGCAAGCGAGTGGGAAATAAAGTAGCTTTGCAGGGTAATTTAGATCCTGCGGTGTTGTATGCATCGCCGGCAGTGATTCAAAAAGAAGCGGTGAAAATAGTGCAAGCGTTTGGACCGCACCCTGGGCACGTATTTAATTTAGGGCACGGAATACACCCGGGCATTCCACCAGAGCATGTGGCTGCATTGGTGGAAGCAGTGCATGGGGCGTAAACGAATCGTGTTAACGAGCCACCATATTTTTAATAATTTTTTTAACTCAATTGATTAAAGAACTGCACTCCTTCTGTTCTACTATTTTCTGCCATAGCATTTTGATCAGCATTATATTGATGGGTATAACGCCTTTTGACATGGCTAGTTTGATTATTTGACTTATCAGAAGAGGACATTGGTGAGTGTGTATCTTTCCATTTTTTTTCATATTCTTTCAATTTTTCAATTAAGTGTTGAGGTTTTTTTATATATTCTGCATATTCTGTGGCAGTTAATGCTTGTGGGCGTAAAGTTTTGATCATTGGATTAATGTCATAATCCATCAAAACTTGAAGCGTATTCATGTAGTTTTGTGTGTTCGGGTCATTTTCTTTTGGAAAATCGAAAACTAAGATATGTAATAAAGGAAAACCAGAAATATTATCCCTATAATGTATTTCTTCTTTGTTATTTTCCAGCAGCTTACGCGCATTATCATAATCGCCTATACTAACAAACAAGTCGATATCAGACAATGGCATAATAACCTCCGGCTCATTAAATATCATACTTCTTTCTGATATATTTTGCAATTTAAGTTATTTTCTAAACATTGTTAATATTAGAGCGATGGTATGATCTACTCTCAGGTGCCGCTCTTTCTTCCTGCGAAAAGGAAAGGATTCTGAGCTGAGCTTTTGCCTTGTCAGCAGCCTCTTTTATGCTGCTTAAAATAGTTGAGCCATCCTGGCCTAGAGAATTTATTGAGCCATCAGTATTAAGCCTTCTAGCCAAAACAATCACTTCGCTCACTATTTTTCCAACAGATGAAACTTCATCTTGGCTTGGCTCACTTGTTTTAAATAAATTATTAGATAGAAATTCATTCAAACGTATTTTTATAGATGTAGCTTGTGCGAAAGACCGAAATTGCGACAATGCAAACTGTATATAAAGTAGTTCATTATACAATTTTTTAGATGCATTTTCAGGAAGTTGTAATTGCGAGGAATCTGGGATATTAGCATTGTTGTTAATGGCTCTAGAAGTTTTTTCTATAAATTCTCCAATTTTTGATGCCCTCGCTAATAACAGATGATGCCTATCGGAGGTTTTATCTAAGTAATATTTCCCTGTCCCAATTACAGTAATTCCAATAAAACCCATAACTGCATATAAAATGAGATTGATGCTGCGTTTGTCTTCATTATTTTGGTTTGTGTCAGTCTGATCGATTTTCGCCGCAAGACCAGCTGCCATTCCTGCGGTAATAGTACCTGTTACTGCAGCTACTACCCCAAGGGCAACAGCGATAGATGTGTGCTTTTGATATATCAAATCCTTCTCGACTGTCAAAAATTTAATATAAAGTTGCTGTAGATCAAAGTTAATTTTGCTTATCTCTTCTTTTGGCAAAGTATGCGCCTTTTCATTTAGTTCAGGGAGAAATGCAAGCAAAGGCTCTTTTCTGTCATCGGGATAATAGCTAGCTGTTTTTATAGTTTCTAGCAAAATTTCAATCAGGTTCGTCGTTACATTGTGATTTTGTAATTGTTGAGAGCTTAATTGAATAGTGCTGAGATGTACTTGCTCGTGCATAGTAAGCCCATTATTATCATTATTTCTTCTTCCAACTGGATGTATAATGCGATTACCCATAATATCCTCCAGAAATTATTATTAGTTATAATAATAACAAATAAGAAAAATATTATCTACTTATATTGGTAATAGGTCAATGTCTCAGCTTCTGTTTGTTGGTTTTATCAGGGTCATCGGCGGTTGTCCCATTGTTACGAAGATTAACCGTCTGCTGTTGAAGCTGTTGTTGAAGTGCATTAGCATTAGGATTACTATTCGAAGATGAGCTGCTTGAAGATGAGGCTGCAGAGGACATGGAACCACGAGGAAGTTTCGTGGAGCTGCTAGCTACCGATGTTGGGGGCTGTAATTTGCTATACAGCTGGGTGTATTTGATTGTAATAGCAGAATTGGTATCAGAAGGGGGACTTTTTTGTGATTTTTGGCTTCTCTGCAAGGTCTCAATAGTCCGTTTCATCCATTCTTTCTGATCCGCATTGAGGTTCAGTGTGTCTAATTTTGCATCAAGCTCAGTTAAAATTGCTAACTCAATTTCTTGGGCAGCGTTATCTTTTTTCGAAGCTGTTTGAACTGATTCCGACAATTTAGAATCAGGCGCATTTCTAGTTAACAAATCGAATAAGTTGAGTAATTCAGGTGCTGTGAATTCATCGATTTTATCCTCGATTGTCTTGACAGCGGCTTCATTTTCCGGCATTCGTGGCGCGACAACTGCTTGTGTATCTTCTTTAGGAAAGCTATTTGAGAATGATTGGAGGCGCTTACTTCTTTCCGAAGTAAAACCATAAATAACCTGTGGCGTAGCTGCATTAATCGTATTATATGCAGTTGCCAATTTTTTTGCTGTTGCTTTTTCATCCAATGATGACTCAGTTTCTATTTCTTTTAGCAACTGCGCCGCGGGCAAGAGCGGATGGTCTTCAGCTGTTATCGCACCATATTTTTCTTCATGTTCTCGTATGTGGTTTTTTAATATAACGTATACGTTACGTAGGTCGCTAGCATTATGGTCTTTTTTGATACGAATAGCAGTTTGAGCTTGGGTAAGAATAGATTGGTATTCAGGAAGAAGGTCCTGTTCATTTAAGCCTTCTATTGCTTGTTCTAAAGCCCCTGTGTTTTTAATGGGTGCGTGTAGCATGTTGGCTGAAATTTTTTCTTCGATGCTTGTTAACGCTTTGACGATATTGCTCAATTTTTGTAGCTCTGACAGGGTTTTTATTATAAAGTCTTCCGTGAATCCTTTTTCCTGGAATTTTTTTGCTGATACTCCTTCGGTAGCATCAGTACTAGAAGGTGCTTCTCTCTGCACTGTTTGTTGAATACGCGTTACTTGTTGATTAATTTCAAATAACTTACTATTCGTATATTTTCCCATTAAATTGAGCATTTGTTGAGGATTGGTTGGCAAGTGGGGCGGATTTTTAAAAATAGAAGGGAGGACGATTGCCAAGCATTGGAGGTAGCTTTTTGCAACAGTATTGCCTGCTATTTTTTGAATTTTTTCAAGTGCAGCGAGAGGCAAAATTAAAAAATGTTTGCCTTTTTCATCATTGGATAATTTATTAAATTCCGTTTGCAGCGCAGATATGTCAATTTCAGCATTGTTATGGATGCTCTTATTGAGCATACCAACGATAGCCTGTGTAACTTCCTTGCTGGTGTCCGAGAGTGTTGCTGATTCAGTAGCACTGAGTGTTGCTGCTGGTGCGGCGCTTTTTGTGGGTTCTGAGCCAAACACCAATGTAGCGCTGCTAAGCATGCCGCCTAATGTCTCAGACTGCATTGCACGCATTCCATTAAAGCGATGACAAGTCGTTTCAAACAAGCCGATGAATCTCAAAGCTTCTTGAGGGGGATTTGCTGGAATAAGTGTGGGATTCTTCTGAAGAAATTCGGGATCCCGCAAATGTGCTGGTGGTTGATAGTCTTCTATTTGTTTATAGATGCTGAAGTATTCCGATATCATACCTAGACCATCTTTCCGTAATTTTTTTACTTCGTCCGTAGCGTCAGCAGCAATAGGCTTTGCAAGGTTATAGAGAGAAACGAGTTTTATAACAGTATTTGCTTGCGTAATAATTGTTTTTTCTTTTGGGGTTCTGTTATTTTCAGGAACGCTTTCTAGCGTCGCAAGTTTTTTTTCTAACTGCTCAATTTGCTGTGCAAGTTGTACGTGGTCATCTTTTTCTAAAGTTTCGAATATTGTTTGGCATTCTTTTGAAGCAGATGCTCGTTCCTCTTGTGTTGCTGATGTTGGCGCAGCTTGTGAGCTTGCTGGAGGAACTGCTGCTGTAGGTGCAAAAACATTATGTGATTGGGAGGCTGTGTTGCTTGATGAGACTGCAGAAGTAGTGCCAGAGGGGGTATGGGTGGTAGGCTGAACATCAGCAAGTGGAATCATTGCTGCAGTCCTAGAGGTTTTGTGTGTTGGTCGACTGAAGAAATTCCGCCAGGTGTCGTAGCTGTTCTTGGTATTACTTTCATCAACTGGATCTGAAGCAGCAGAAGCGTGATTGTTGTTAGATGTGCTGCTAGTAAAATTGGAGAACCAAGAGAAGAGGCGCACGCTTCGCGGCTCTATTGTATCGCTATTTGTTGTTGTGCTTGAAGAAGCTGCTGGAACCTCGGCGCCATGACTACCGTCAGTATTCTCTTCATCAAGGACTATTGATCCGGCACGTATAATAAAGGAGTTGTTTTCTGCGCCAGCACGCTTAACGAATGCCAGATCGAGGTCATCGTTTATATCATTTTTAGTAACCGGTTGCCCAGCGCTTGAAGGAGCTACAGATGGAGGCGCCGCATTACTGGTGAGAGCAACACTAGTTGTTGGTGGGACGCTTGAAGCGGATAGAGGAGCTGCGCTACTGAGGGCATTTGATGCTGGCGCAGCTTGCGAATTTGTTGCAGCTTGGGGAGCAGCTGAAGCTACCGCAGGGACTGCACTACTAGTATTATTCAACGCAGTGGGCGCCGCTGGCGTTGTAGCGATTGCTGTTGCAGCAGCTGAGGAGCCAGCGCTTGAAGAAGCTACCACAGGGGGCGCAGCCGAATTAGCTACAGTGTTGTCACTATCAGAAGTAGGAGCTTGAGCGCCTGAAGCATTATTGCTAGTGTTAGCATTGCTATTAGTATTACTACTACCCGGCGCAGTGAATGGGGCTGGCGCAGCTTGCGAATTTGTTGCAGCTTGGGGAGCAGCTGAAGCTACTGCAGGGGCTGCATTACTAGTATTATTCAACGCAGTGGGCGCCGCTGGCGTTGTAGCGATTGCTGTTGCAGCAGCTGAGGAGCCAGCGCTTGAAGAAGCTACCACAGGGGGCGCAGCCGAATTAGCTACAGTGTTGTTACTATTAGAAGTAGAAGCTTGAGCGTCTAAAGCATTATTGCTAATGTTAGCGTTGCTAGTAGTACTATTATTCGGTGGAGTTGATGTGGCTTGCGACGTAGCACCTGCTGCCTCAGTAGTAGCTTGAGGTGTTGCCACATGTACAACCGTTACAACAGTATCTGCGGATGATGCTACAGAGGAGATCTCGGCACTACCCTGATTGTTGTTTTTATCATCTAGTTCTTGATTTGACTCTTGCTCAAAAGCGGTAGCGCCCAAATTTGCATTATTAGCAGTATTGTTTTGGTTATTAGGCTGTTCCACTTGACCCGTTGCAGCATCAACAAAATTTCCATCATTGCTAGCGTTATCATCATCACTAGTATTATCGGTATCAAAATTAGACTGGTTGGCAAGAGGAGCTGTGCTTGAGTTATTGGTGTTAGTGCGTGTATTGTTGATCCAATTAATTACGTTGGGATTAGTAGCGGCATTACTAGCGGGTTGGTTGAATGCCGTTAGGCTTTTTGCCTTCAGTGAAGAGGATGCGTATGTAGCAATGCTGCGGCTGGCTGTAGATGCACTTGAGGTTGCACTGGCCGTTGATGCTGTTTCATCATCATCTTCAAGCTTGGTGATGTCATCGTCGTTATTGATATTGTTAGCATTGTTATTAGTATTATTTGACGTCGTTGCACCTGCCAAAGCGCCAAAGAGCCCTTGCGCGGCAGAGCGGACACTAGCTGCGATATTTCCCACGAACGCGATAGTATCAGATAAAGCAGCTGGGTTGTTAAGCAAATTAGGATCATCGTTACTGCTAGTATCACTAATGGAATTATCATTATCATTTGTCAAATTGTTAATGGTGGTATTGTTACCGTTATTTAAAAGCGTAGCGTTATTGGCGAACATGCCATTGTTATTTAAATTATTAACACTACTATACTTGGGGGTATTATTGGGGAGGGTGTTGTCATCCACTTCCATCATGGATCCCGCTTCCGCTTCAGCAAGAGCCCCTTTCAATTCTGTTGTAAGGTCCACATCCGCAGGGTGTGTGCACACAGCAGGAGCATAGTTATACTGGGGGGTCGATAAATATACTTGTATCATATAGGCGATATGCGGTGCCATGGCACGGCTTTCTTCTGGTGTTAAAGAACGGGGCGTCGCTCCTGCTGCTGTACCTTGTGCTCTGAAAATTAACAGGTGCGGAGCAGTTGAGTCTTGGAGGACAACGATGGTTTCAGATTTGCCAGGTGATACGCTGTGAAAGCAGTTGTTGAGATAATCCGCAGGGGAAGCAGAATCCTCCATGAGTATCGTAGGATTGCTAGTATTTTTCAGAACAAAGAGATCATTGTTTTTCGTTGTACTCGTAAAAAAATCAATCCAATCTTGAGTCGTAGGCATATCAATAGG
>CAYLHG010000016.1:0-25536 GCA_964383495.1 uncultured Gammaproteobacteria bacterium | reverse complement strand
CCAGCATGGGTACGCACGTCAATCATTACCTTAGGAGCGGATGGGAGCCCCTGTACTGCGTAAGCAGAGGAGAGGTTTGAAAGATCTATGGACCGGGATCCGTAATAATAAGAAAATGCGACTTGTCTGTCGACAGTAGTAGATGAGGTGGTGGTCTTGTTTCGAAATTGTTGTTGAAATGTGCTTAAAAACGGTTGCAGCTGGTCATTAGCTTGAGGGGTAGTGATAAATGTCAACTCATTCTGGGCACCAACAGGTACTTGAAGGTCCAGCCGCTGCACTGCTTGAAGAAATCTGATATATTCTGGTGTTAAAATAGTCATTTCAACCTCTAACTTATTTATCCTGGCATTTTTAATTATACGTGGTTCTAGCTTGGAAAGCTACTAACGTACGTGTTTTTAGAACTCAAAAACGTATAAATTTTCCTTTAAAAATAGCATGTTAGACGATTTTGGATGTAGGTCGAATAAGCTAATAAGTGTAACAAAATGTTATTTACACAGCTTTTGTTTATGCTAAGATTAAAGTATAGACGATATGGGTTTTCACGCCCGCAATAAAAATTTAAGAAATTAAAAAAAGGCCGATAAACATTATAGATCTGGCTTTAGAGAGATTGACAACATGAACAAAGAACATCGCTTTAGGCCTGCGTGGTGGCTGAAAAATCCGCACTTGCAAACAGTGTATGCGCGTTTTGCGGGTCGCAAACGCAACGTTTTTTCGCGCCAAGAAATTTTTGAATTAGCTGATGGCGATTTTTTAGATTGTCGTTGGGCGGGTAATAATGTTGGGCCCATCATGATCATTTTGCACGGGCTAGAAGGCAGCATCGAATCTCATTATGTGAAAGGAATGATGCAGGCCGCAGAGCAAATAGGCTGGCGCGCGGTGTTAGTGCATTTTCGTTCCTGTGGCGAGCGTTTAAATAGATTGGCGAAAAACTATCACTCCGGAGAGACGGCAGATATTGCAGAATTTGTTGCAGCGTTACGCGCACGCGAACCTAACACACCATTAATGGCAATAGGGTATTCGTTGGGTGGTAATGTGTTATTAAAGTGGTTGGGCGAAACGGGAAAAGAAAACCCATTGACCGCTGCAGTGGCTGTTTCTGTGCCGTTTGATTTAGCCCAAGCTACGGAGAAATTAGGCAAAAATATGACGTGGGCATATCAACGTTATTTTTTAAATCCGTTAAAACAAAAAATGTTAAAAAAAGGAGAGGTGCATGAGTATCCTTTTGATGCTGCCACGGTGAAAGCAATTGTCTCTATTCGTGAATATGATGAACGGATCACAGCGCCATTGTATGGTTTTAAAGATGCGATGGATTATTATCGTCAATGTAGCTCGCGTATTTTTGTGAAACATATTCAAGTTCCCACGTTATTAATTCAGGCAGAAGATGATCCCTTCATGGGGCCAAGCGTTATTCCACAACCACACGAAATATCTGATCGTGTAGAAATGGAAGTGTATCCATGCGGTGGTCATGTGGGGTTTGTGTCAGGTTGGAACCCGTTGAAGCCACAATATTGGTTGGAAAAACGTATTCCACTTTTCCTTGAAGAAAAATTATTAAACTTGAGAAAACCTTGGCGCGTGGCGTAATAAATTTTCTAAATTAATGACTAGAATTTTTTCTGCTAATTTATATTGGGTTTTTCCTGGATATACAACGTACAGCTGATCAAGTTTTAAATATTCCAACGCATACATCATTGAAGGTGTTTTTTTAGGAGCATCTTGATATTTAAATTCAAAACCAATTCGTTTGCCTTCTTGCATGATAAATAAATCTAATTCTGCTTGCTGGTGAATTCCCCAATAAAAGCACTGTTCATTCGGAATATGATAAGTATTAATAATTTGTTCCATTGCAAAGCATTCCCATACGGCACCAAGTTTAGGATATGTTTTCAGTGCACTCATATTGGGAATATTGGTTAACGAAAGATAAATACCGCTATCCCTGAAATAAATTTTAGAAGATTTCACTTGCCTTTTTTCAATATTTTCAAACCAAGGGAATAATTCACGTATCATGAAGGTGCCTGTTAAAATATCTAAATAACGGCGGATAGTGGTGTGAGCGATCCCTAATGATTTTCCAATTTCTGATGCATTAAATGTTTGCCCATGGTAATGTGCAAGCATCGTCCAGAATCTACGCATTGTTGCGGAAGGGATATTAAATCCTAAATTGGGAATATCTCGCTCAAGGAAGGTAGCAATATAATCTTGGCGCCATTGGTTGCTAACAGTACTGTTCTGAGCAAGATAAGAGGGTGGAAAACCTCCGCGTATTAACAGTGCATTGGCATCACCTACTTCTTCAAGATTAAATGGAGCGCATTCAAGATAACTAATACGGCCTGCTAATGTTTCTGAAGATTGTTGAATGAGATCTCGCGAGGCGCTGCCTAAAATTAAAAATTCCCGTTTTTTATGCTCATCTACTAACACGCGTAGGAGGGGGAACAGTTGAGGTTTTCGCTGGATTTCATCAATGATAATGAGGCCTTCCAAATCCTCTAACGCAAGCATTGGTTCTTCAAAAAGCTGTATATGAGCGGGGTTTTCAAGGTCAAAGTAATGTTTGGGACCAGGGTGCATCTCCATATATTGACGAGCTAAGGTGGTTTTTCCGCATTGACGAGGGCCTAGCAAGGCAACTACAGGGTTTACCTGGAAGCAGTAAGGAATTTTTTTAAGGTACTGATTTCTGAGCATTTTCAACTCCTAGGCGCGGACTCTTGGTTGAGTATAGCATGAAATTTGAGCGGTTGACGCTCAAATTTCATGGAATAAGCTTTACAACCCAAAAATAATTTGACTTATGGCATTAATTATGGCATACTTTATGGCATGGAGGGGCTTTATGTTAAATAACCATTCTCCCACACAAAAAATCACAGCCCATCTCCCCGCTAACTTATTGCATGAAGCGCAGCAAGTTACTGGGAAGGGAATAACTGAAACGTTAAAAATTGCATTAGAGCATTTAGCGCGTGCGCGCGCGTATGAAGAATTGCGCAAAATGCGTGGTAAAGTTAACCTTGCTATTGATGTGGATGAGTTGCGGAGAGACAGGGATTAATAATGATTGCAGTGGACACTTCTGTTTTAATCGATTATTTCAAAGGGATAAGCAACTTGCAGACTGACAGGGTGAATGAATTGTTTGCCTATCACGCACTAGTGTTGCCCCCGATAGTGCTGTCGGAGTTGCTAAGTGCTCCACGTTTATCACCGGAATTTGTTAATTATTTGGTAGAACTTCCGATATTAACTATTCATGAGGGATATTGGCAAAGAGCTGGCCGTATGCGTTCCGTTCTCCTTCAGAAACAATTAAAAGCAAGATTGGCTGATACGTTGATTGCGCAAAGCTGTATTGATCATCAAATTCCTTTAATGACGAAAGATGATGATTTTAAATCTTTTAATAAATATTGTGAGTTACATTTGGCCAAATAATGACTACATCTCTTGCGGATCAACATCCCATGAAAAACGCACTGCTCTTAACGAGATATCTTGATCAATCATTTCCATTAATTTTCTCAAGCATTCATGCAACATAGGGCGATCTTGCGCATGCAACAATAATTGAGCGCGAAATTTCCCTTGTTTTTTTTCCATTAATGCAGGAATAGGGCCTAATATGTGCAACCCTTTTGCGTATTGTTTTAACCATGCTTTTATTTCTGTTAAAAATGTCATGGGTGCATGTTGTTTCGTAGATTCAGCACGAAGCAAAGTCATATGGCCAAAAGGGGGAAGTGAAAGTGATTCACGTTCACGCATCGCTGTTTGGGCGAAATGTGTATAACCGCCTTCTAGCCAATTCAATAATAACGGATGATCTGGGTGGTGTGTTTGCAATAATACTTCACCGGGTAAATGTTCTCGGCCGGCGCGGCCAGACACTTGTGTTAATAATTGTGCGAGACGCTCAGGGGCGCGAAAATCACTGGATAATAATCCAGAATCAGCATCTAAAATAGAAACTAATGTAACACGCGGAAAATGATGCCCTTTTGCTAGCATTTGCGTGCCCAGCAAAATGTCAATATCCCCTGCTTGCATTTGCGTTAATACATCCATAAAAGCGTTTTTTTTGCGTGTGGAATCTCTGTCGACACGCGCGATGCGCGCTTGCGGAAAACATTTTTCCAAATACGCTTCAATGCGCTGTGTGCCTTGTCCAATCAATAAAAAACTTGGGCTGCCACATTGTTTGCAACGATCAAGTTTTTTAATTTGGTGGTCACAATGATGGCAAATTAATCGTTTGTCTTGGTGATAAGTTAAATGCGAATCACACCTCGTGCATGCAGCAACCCAGCCACATGCATGGCACATCCAAACAGGTGCAAACCCGCGACGATTTAAAAATAATAACACTTGTTCTTTTCGATCTAGCCGCAATTGAATGGCTTGTAATAAATCAGCCGAAATATTTTCTTCGGCATGTTGGTTGCGCAAATCGATCAAACGTAACGGCGTTTTTAACCCTTGCGCGCGTTCATTCAATATAAGCAATGTATAACGACCTTGTTCTGCATGTTTCATGCTTTCAAAAGAGGGGGTGGCGGAACCCAAAATCACCGGAACATTGGATGCTTTTGCACGCCACACGGCGAGATCGCGCGCGTGGTACCGAAACCCATCTTGTTGTTTAAAAGAGAGATCGTGTTCTTCATCAATAATAATCATACCTAATTGTGGTAAAGGTACAAACACACCTGAACGTGTTGCAATTACGATTTGGCTTTCATTGCGTTGCGCAGAAAGCCATGCTTGCGCGCGTGCGCCATCGGCTAAACCCGAATGCAATAAAGCCACAGGCAACCCAAACCGTGCTTCTACACGCGCCACAATTTGGGGTGTTAACCCAATTTCTGGCACTAAAATAAGAATTTGTTTTTTTGCTGCAAGTAGAGGTTCTATTGCGCGCAAATAAACTTCTGTTTTACCACTGCCCGTGACCCCTTGTAATAAAGAAACATGAAAATGATTTGGGTGGTTTAAAATGGAAGCAAGTGCAGTATCTTGTTCTGGGGTAAGCGTTGGGAGCACATTGTTCGTTTGCGTGGGTTGAGGCAATGGTTTAATACGGCGGGGCATTTTCCCTTGGCGTAAAGGGCCTGGCAAACAGTGCGTGATTACATCGCCAATGGGATGATGGTAATATTGTGATGCAAAACGTGCTAGCGCTAAAATATGGGCATCTAGTAGAGGGGCTTCATCTAAAATGGCTTCAATAGGTTTAAGTTTTTGGGGCGCGTAAGTAGTATGATCAGTGATATTCATGATCACGCCTACACAATCCCGCTTTCCAAAAGGAATCTGGACGCGCAAGCCCGGGACGGCAGGGTGAGCTTCACCTGTTGGTAAAAGGTAATCAAATGTTTTGCGTAGCGGCGTAGGCACGGCTACTTGAGCAATCAGCAGTTTATGAGTCATTATCTTATTTTATCAGAAGGAGGAGTGGGCGATGAAAATTATTACCTGGAATGTCAATTCGCTAAGAGTAAGGTTAGCGCATTTGGAAGGGGTTATTGCTGAGCATGCGCCTGATGTCATTTGCTTACAAGAAATTAAAGTGGAAGATGCGGCGTTTCCGTTAGAAGCTGTGGCTGCGTGGGGATATCATGCAGTATTTGCAGGTCAGAAAACATACAATGGTGTGGCGACATTAACACGACTCCCCCAAACGGATATTGTGAGCGAATTATCACCTGAAGACTCTCAACGTCGGCTATTGGCATCCACAGTAGACGGGGTGCGCATTGTGAATGTGTATGTGCCCAATGGTGAAGCGCCCGAAAGTGAAAAATATGCATATAAATTAAAGTGGTTAACGGCATTAAGGCAGCGATTAGAAAAAGAATTAGAAACATACCCGGATATGGTGGTATTGGGGGATTTTAATATTGCGCCTGCAGATGTTGACATACATGATCCTGTTGCTTGGGCGGGGCATATTTTATGTACGGATAAAGAGCGAAATGCGTTACAAGAAATTTTGGGATTAGGGTTTATAGACACGTTTAGAGTGTTTGAGGCTGGCAGTGGGCATTATTCCTGGTGGGATTATCGCACCCGTGGTTTTGAGCGTGGGCGCGGATGGCGGATTGATTTAATTTTAGCCAGTAAGGCGTTAATGCCAAAGGTAAAAAGTTGTGTGATTGATAAAGGGCCGAGAGGATTGGAGCGGCCAAGCGATCATACGCCGGTGATGTTGGTGTTAGATTAATTGTAAATATCTTTGTGGTGTTTAATAGCGATAACGATGACGGTATTTGTTGTTACCTCAATTCGGTAAACGACTCGGTAATTACCCACGCGCAATCTTCTATGCCCCTTAAGGCTGTATTGCAGAGGTTTTCCAAACCCTATTGGATCAACCATCATCGCTCTTCGATTGCAGGTTTAATAAGAGATTTAGCAGTTTTTGAGAGAGCAGGGATGTGTTTTTCCACTACTTCTTTTTGGTAGCGGATAGTATATTTTATTCCCATGTGTCCTCATGATTGTAAGTCTCAGCATCTTTCTTATCAAGAGCTGCTGCAAGTTTCGATAAATGAAAATCCTCACGCTTATCAAGAGATTCAAGTGTTAATTCTCGAACCAAACTGGCAAGAGATTTATGTTCTTGATGGGCTAAATGATCTAGTATCTGAACAACGGCTTTTTCAAAAGTAACATTTATTCTTGGATTTTTGATAGCCATTTTATGCTCCTTGGTGAACACTTACCATTAAAGTGTAACACTTTTACATCACTTAATCAAGGAGGAATTTTTCCTTATTTTATAATTAGATAAACTATCCTACACTATTCCGTAACAGCACAGTTCGAAAGATAACCTTTCGAACTGGCCTACGGAGAAATTACGCCATTTCCGCTTCTGTTTCTACCGTTGTAGTTACTTCAGGAGCATTGGTTTGAGGTTCTTGTTGCATCTTAGGCTTACGTCCACGCTTTTTGCCAGCCGTTTGCGCGGAAGCAGCTGTTGCAACTTTAGCTTTGCGACCGCGTGTTTTTCCTACGCTAGCAGAAGGCCCCGTGGATTGTTTGGTTGTTTTTGCTTTTTTAGCAGCTGTCTTGACAGCAGCAGCTTCTTGTTTCCAAGCTTTTTCAAATTGCGCCACCCATTTTTGTAATAAAGCTACTTTCTTTAAAGCAAGGGCGCATTCTTGGTAAGCGTTCACAGCAACATCAAATTGTTTAGAAGCCGCGGAAGCCGCAGATTGTGCTTTTGCAAGCGCAACTTGCACTTTTTTCAAAACAGCTTTAGTGCCTTTAGCGGAAGCTGATTTTTGTTGAGTAAATAATGTTTTTACTTTGGATAATTCTTTCTTATGAGAAAGCTTTGCAGTAGCTAGTGCTTTTTTAGCCCCTTTTGTTTGTTGAGATAATTCGGTCTTACTAGCTTTTAATGTTGCTAAAATAGCAGCAGCAGGATTTTGTGCTTTACCACTTTTGGTAGCAGCTTTAGGCCGACCAGCTTTACCTTTACGTTGCGTTGATTTCTTTGGCATGATATTCTCTCCACTAATGAAAAACGGATTCTGCAAATTATACAGCATTTGAAAAAAATTGTATAAACAATTCTGCGTTTTTTTATTTTTCGAAAAAAGGAGCGTATCATGGCTTTTGTGGTAACAGAAAATTGCATACGTTGCAAATATACAGATTGTGTAGAAGTGTGCCCCGTTGATTGTTTTAGAGAAGGGCCGAATATGTTAATTATTGACCCGGAAGAATGTATTGATTGCGCGTTGTGTGAGCCTGAATGTCCTGTCAATGCAATTTATGCGGAAGATGATGTACCTGAAGATCAAAAAATGTTTATTGAATGGAATGCAAAACAAGCAGCATCATGGCCTGCTATTACTCGTATGAAACCTGCACCTGCTGACGCAAAAGAGTGGGAAGGCGTGCCGAATAAGCGAGAGTTTCTTTGATTGACGTGTTCGGTCCAGCAGAGGTTTAAGAAAAAACAAGTGGAATGAAAAAAGCGGAATGAAAAAAAAGCGGTTTGTCCTATCCTAGACAAACCGCATTGAGTGGTGTTGACATCCCTGTCTAAAACTTTCAATTTATCACCCATCCTTGAGTGTAGAAAGAGTATCTCGGAATCATTTTATTTCTGCAAGCGTGCGACTCATTGTCTTAATATATGAGTTTAACATTGATAAATTTTTAAAAATCAACAAGATATATCGTATTTTTACAGAAAATAATATTTAATCAGGATAAGAGCTGTCACACGCTTGAGATATTTCGCACAAAAAGCCCAGACGCGTGGCCTGTAATCATCATTTTGTACGTAAATTGATGACGACGGTGATTGCAATCACTACAAAAATTAATCCACTCCAAAACGGTAGCGATAATCCCAGCAACGCCCACTGACGCGCACCGCAATCACTTGTGCCTTGTAAAAGTTGCATAAAAGCTTGGCTCCATTCATGCGAAGCTATGAGTGTTTCAAATGGAATGGTGCAAGCTGGCCGTAATTCAACAGGCAAAGATTCTAGATAAAGTTGTTTGCCTGCAAAATAAACACCGATGACGGTGCTTAATAATATCAAAATATTTCCTACCCAATCCCAATAAGTTTTTTTTTGAAAAGGATAGATCCATAATAAGCCTGCAATACCCGCGATAATGGCGAGTACGCCGCGTTGTGCCACGCATAATAAGCAGGGAACTAAATGTTGCACGTATTCTAGGAAATACCCTATTGATAAAGCCGCTACACAAATCATCATTATCAAAAAAGAAAAAGTGCGCTTCATCAATGCTCCTTATTTGAAAACGTATGGCTGGTGGGGTCTGCTAATAATTGATGCACATCCACAGCATCAAAAATATAATGATGATTGCAAAATTCACAATGCGTATCAATCATTCCTTGTTCTGCTAAAACAGATTTTAATGCAGTCTCACCCAACGAAATTAACATGGCCTCAATGCGCGTACGCGAACAAGAACATCTAAAAGTGAGTGGTTGAGTTTCAAATAAATGTATGGATTCTTGATGGTACAAGCGTCGCAAAATGTCTGTATTAGAAAGCCCTAGTAACTCTTCGGGGGTGAGGGTATTGCTCAGTGTGGTCACGTGTTGCCAATCGTTAGGTGCAGAAGGTAAATCGCTGGGGAGAATTTGCAATAATAAGCCTGCGGCGGAATTGCCGTCATGGGCAAGATATATTTTGGTGGGAATTTGTTCTGATTGAATAAAATAACTTTCAATCGCTTGCGCCATATTTTCTCCCACCAGTGGAATAACGCCCTGGTATTGTTGAGGCTTATCATCTAATTTCATTGTCACAGCCATTTGGCCTGCGCCAAATAATTCCGCTAGATTGCCGGGCATCACCGTTTCGCTATGCTTGACTAGCCCCCGCAAATGGTATTTATCGGTGCATTCTGCTAAAAGCAAGCTAATAGGATAAGTGCCTTGAGCTTGAAGAGAAACGGTCCCTTTAATTTTAGTGGTGTGGGATAACAAGGCAGCGATACAGAGCGCCTCTGCCAATAACCCTTGCGCCACATAAGGGTAGTGGTGTTTGCTTAACGCCACTTGATAGCAGCCATGAAGCCGTACGAGAACGCCGCGAATAGGCATGCCCTGAAACATGAAGCCTTGTATAATATCTTGCTCTATCAACGACATAACATCACCTTAATTAAAATTGAATCCATAGAGGTATCTTACCACGCTATTGACTTGGGGGGGTAAACCGAGTAAAGTATGAGCTTGAGCAAATCATCAAACTATTTAAAAGTAGTGGTTGCAGGAGTAAGCGTTCCAAGTTGTTGATGAACAATTGTTTGCAGTGAGGGGGAAGCGTGTTGTTATCTAATTATATTAAGAAGGTTTTTCCTTTTATGCCTTGGGCGTTACTGAGTTTGGCGGGTATGTTCATACTTCATTCATTAGTAGGGTTGTGGCAAGCTATTTCTATTTTGCCTAATCCTCAGCAAATTACTTCTACGGGCGCCGCTCCCCGCGCAGAACAAACAATAGATATAGAATCCCTATTTGGAAAAGCGCCTTCTTTATTGAAAATCACAGAAGGCGGTTTATTATTGCGCGGTATTTTCACATCCTCTACGCCTGAGACAGGCTCTGCTATTATTGGCACGCAAGGCAAACCACCCAAGTTGTATATAGTGGGAGACCGCTTACCTAACGGTACTACGCTTGTTGCTGTGCACGATGAACAAGTGGTGCTTGAAAAAGCAGGTGAACAAAGCATGCTATTATTGCCTGCTTCTAGATTATAACGAAGGTAGTAGCAGGCATGAAGTATTTTCCAAAAATGGCAGTTATTATTTTAGGCGTGCTGCTTGCGCTTCCTTTGTTTTCAGCTGAAAAACGCCGTTGGAACTTGCAAGATGTTGATGTCAAAATAGTGACTGAAGAAGTGTCACGTGTCACCGGTAAAAATTTTATTTTAGATCCGAGTGTTTCTGGCAAAATCACCATGATTTCTTCTGCAGATTTAAGCAGCGAAGAAACATATGAAGTGTATTTGTCTGCTTTGCAAGTACTAGGCTACGCTGCGATTCCTGAAGGAGATGTGATTAAAATTGTGCCGGATACACAAATGCGGCATATTGGCAGTGACGTATCACAAAAAAAAGGTGCGGCAGTGGTAGCCGAAGTGATTGTGCTCAAACATGTGCCTGCAGCACAAATGGTGCCGACATTGCGTAATCTTGTATCTCCCTCTGGGCATTTAGCAGCGTATGGACCTTCAAATAGTTTGATCATTGCTGATCGCGCTTCGAATGTAGCGCGCATCACGGCATTGATCAAAAGTTTAGATGTAGAAGATGCAGAAGGCATGGAAATAGTGACGTTAAAAAATGCTTCTGCAGGAGACGTGGTGAGCGCGTTAGGACAAATGTTGCAAACGCAGCGTCGCAGTAACGATATGGGCAATATTACACTGGGTGCAGATGATAGAACAAATAGTGTGATTTTCAGTGGTGATAAAGCAAGCCGTACTAATATACGAGATTTAATTGCAAAATTAGATGTTCCTGTGTCTGATCAAGGCAATACGGAAGTGATTTATTTAAAATATCAAAAAGCAGAAATACTAGTGCCAGTATTGGGGAATATTTTGGACAGTTACGCTGCGCAGTTAGAAGCGCGTTCACCTAATTCAGCGCGTACTGCAGCGCGTTCACAAACTACGCAACCCACTGTGTTTGATGCAACACAATCCCAGCTGCATCAAAAAAGAGGGGATGATACATTAGAAAGTAATCGTCAATCTGCAGGTATTGTGATCGGGCCATACGGTGTGCAAGCAGAGCCTAATACAAATGCGTTGATCATCACAGCGCCACCTAGTTTAATGCGCAGCATGAAGAATGTAATCAGCCGTTTAGATGTACGTCGTGCACAAGTGTTGGTGGAAGCCATTATCGTTGAAGTGCGTGGTAATAAAGCGGATGAATGGGGTGTTGAGTGGCGCGGCGCGGGAGACCTCGCCGGTGGTACAAGCTTTCCTTCTGCTGGAAATGATGGGTTCTTAAATACGTATCAAACCAATTTAGATGCGGGTAATCCAACGTTGCCTGGTGCAGGCTTAACAGTTGGATTTATTCGTGGTGGTTCATTACGGTTTATGTTGCATGCATTAGAATCTGATAGCAGTGTAAACATTTTATCAACCCCTTCTTTGGTAGCGATGGATAATACCTCTGCGCAAATTAAAGTAGGTTCTATTATTCCTTTTCCTATTGGTGAGTATGCAACAACGGGTGGTGAAAATACAGTCACACCTTTTATTACCACAGAATATCGTGATGTGGGGTTGGAATTAAATATTTTGCCACAAATTACAAGCGGCAATGCAATTCAAATGCAAATTTTGCAAAAAGTGGATAATCTAGGGCCATTAATGCTAGATAAACCGACTACTTCTATGCGTGAAATTACCACAGAAGTGTTAGTAGATGACGGTGATATCTTGGTATTGGGTGGTTTAATTTCTACAGAAGATCATGTGGATATTGCAAAAGTGCCTTTCTTGGGTGACATTCCTTTATTTGGAAAATTATTTCAAAGTGATAAACTAACCAGTGAAAAAACAAATCTCATGATTTTTTTGAGGCCGGTGATTTTGCGCGATGGCGAACAAAGTAAAATAGCTACCGAAGGAAAATATACAACAATTCGCAATTTACAAATTTTAAGCCATGAGCCGAATAATGTAGATAACAGTACGTTATTGCCGCCTTGGCACCGTAGTGATGCAGAGCTGCCTAAGCCTTTTCTAACTGCTGAGGAGTGATGCAATGCACACACTGCCCTACGCCTTTTCAAAACGGTTTGGTGTGTTGCTGCAGGAAAAACAAGGCCATGTTACGTTAAAATGCCGACAAGAAACGCCACTTGATATATTGCTTGAAGTAAAACGAACACTGGCTGCGCCGTGTGATGTAGAACGAATGGAAAACAAAGCATTTGATCAACTACTAGAGCAATTTTACCACAGCCAAGCAGAGGGCGGGTTGCACGAGCGCGCTGAAAAAGCCATGGATTTGGAAGTGGTTGCATACGAATTGCAAACTGTGGAAGACTTGTTAGATACAGAGCAAGAAGCGCCTATTATCCGATTAATCAACGCGTTGATTGCACAAGCTCTAAAAGAAAAAGCTTCAGATATTCATGTGGAAACTTATAAAAATGATTTAATATTTCGCATGCGTTTAGATGGTGTATTAAAAACAAAAATGAAATTGCCTGCAAAATTAGCGCCGTTGATTATTTCGCGCTTGAAAATCATGGCTAAATTGAATATCGCAGAAAAACGTTTGCCACAAGATGGACGTATTGCCTTGCAAATAGGTGGAAGGCAAGTGGATGTTCGTGTGTCTACTTTACCTTCTAGCCATGGTGAACGCATTGTGCTGCGTTTATTAGATAAAGAAAGTGTTGCATTAACATTAGATACTTTAGGCCTAACCTCTCATGATTTACAATTGATGAAGCAATTAAAACAAAAGCCACATGGAATTATTTTGGTGACAGGACCAACGGGCGCGGGTAAAACAACAACTTTATATGCTTTTTTAAATGAATTAAATGATCATTCTCGTAATATTTTAACAGTAGAAGATCCGGTGGAATATGAATTGCAAGGCATTGGGCAATCTCAAGTGAATGCAAAAATTGGTATGACATTTGCAAGAGGGTTGCGCGCTATTCTTCGTCAAGATCCTGATATTGTTATGGTGGGTGAAGTGCGAGATTTAGAAACAGCTGATATTGCTATTCAGGCTTCCTTAACAGGACATTTAATGCTGTCAACATTGCATACGAACACAGCGATAGGTGCGATTACACGTTTGCGTGATATGGGGGTGGCGTCCTATTTAATTGCATCCACCTTAGAGGCGGTGATTGCGCAGCGGCTTGTTAGAAAATTATGTGCTGAATGTAAAAAGCCTATTGAAGCAGATGTTGCATTTAAAAAATGCTTGGATTATCCGATTGAAGAGCCATTGCAAGTATTTACAGCACAAGGATGTGAAACTTGTGAATACACAGGATATAAAGGAAGAATGGCGGTATATGAAATTATATTAGTGGATGATATTTTAAAGCAAATGATTCACGAAGATAAAACAGAAGGGCAAATTAAAGTATATGCACACCAAAAATATCCTTCTATTAAATCAGCAGGTATTCAGCGTGTGGTCTCGGGTGAAACAACGTTAGAAGAAGTGCTTCGTGTGATGGACCTATCATCATGAACGCGTATGAATTTGTTGCGCTCAATGCCAAAGGAAAAAAAGAAAAAGGTGTATTGGATGCAGAAAGCACTAAAATGGCGAGAAATATATTGCGTGAGCGTGGTTTTATTCCTGTAACCGTGAATGAAGTTTCTGCTGGGAAAAAAGCTGGTGGCAGGGCAAAGCGCATTTCATATCGAGACGTTACTTTATTGACACGTCAATTGGCTACATTATTAGAAGCTGAATTACCTTTGGCTCAATCGCTAGATGGCGTAATTGCGCAAACAGAATCGCAAGCA
Source organism: uncultured Gammaproteobacteria bacterium (assembly GCA_964383495.1). GTDB lineage: Bacteria > Pseudomonadota > Gammaproteobacteria > JABCZS01 > JABCZS01 > CAWKDC01. Next base: position 11,449 of record CAYLHG010000016.1, on the reverse strand, counting down.
GCTAAACATGTATTAATGGTAGTGAGAAATAAAGTATCAGAAGGTTATGCGTTTAGCCAGGCTTTAAAAGAACATCCTCATGTATTTTCACATTTGTATTGCGCAAGCGTTGGAGCGGCAGAAGCATCGGGGGATTTAGCAAAAGTGTTGGTGAGCCTCGCTGATCACTTAGAAGAAACAGAAAGATTGCGCGATAAAGTAACGCAAGCGTTGATTTACCCTAGTTTTGTATTATCAGTCTCATTGATTTTTACTGCGATTTTAATGATCAATGTTGTGCCACAATTATTAGATGTTTTTATTGGTAATGGTCAAGAGTTGCCTTTGCCGACAAAATTATTGTTAACTATTAGCCAGGGTTTTAAAATATTAGGATTGCCTCTATTATTAGCGATGCTAGGCGGCTTTTTTGCTTTGCGCCAAGCATTAAAAAAAGAAGCTTTTGCCTTTCGTTTTGATGCATGGGTTTTACGCTTGCCTGTACTAGGGCGCATTATTCGACAAGTAGAAACAGCGCGACTGATGCGAACATTAGCGTTATTATTAGCAGCAGGTGTTCCTTTATTAGATGCCTTAAAAGCAGCGCAACAGGTGGTGAGTTCTCGGCCTATTGCCGCTTCGATGACGCACGTGATGAAACAAGTGCAAGAGGGCATAAGTTTGCACCAAGGATTGGCACAGTCACATTATTTCAGCCCCATGAGCTTGCATATGATTGCGTCTGGTGAGCGTGCAGGAAAATTAGAGCAAATGATTGATCGCGCTGCTAAACAGCAAGAAAATGAATTAGAACATGCGCTTCAAAAAGGGCTATCTTTATTTGAACCTGTTATGATATTAGTGATGGGTGGTGTTGTATTATTTATTGTATTGGCGGTATTATTGCCTATTTTCTCAGCAACGCAATTTTAAGAGGTGATGATGAAAGCAATTCGTGGATTTACATTAATTGAAGTGATGGTAGTGGTGGTGATTTTAGGAATTTTGGCTGCATTTGTAGTGCCCCAAATCATGTCTCGGCCAGATGAAGCAAAGATGGTGAAAGCACAACAAGATGTTTTGCGCATTGAAAGTGCATTAGATTTGTACCGCTTAGATAATGGACAGTATCCTTCACAAGGACAAGGCTTAGCCGCATTGGTTCAAAGACCAACCGTGCCACCTGTGCCTGAGCATTACAGTGCCAGTGCGTATTTGAAACGCTTACCAAAAGATCCGTGGGGGCATGATTATCAATATCGCAACCCGGGTGTTTATGGTGATGTTGATGTATTTTCCTTAGGCGCAGATGGGCGTGAAGGCGGTGAGGGCACTTCATCTGATATTGGTAATTGGCAATCAAATTGATCATGAAAAAAATTCGCGCATTCACTTTAATTGAAGTCATGGTTGCGTTATTTATTTTAGCGTTGACTTTTATGGGAGTGATAAGCACATCAAGCCATGTGTCACGCACAGTGACATCGTTAGAAGAAAAAACGGTGGTGCTGTGGGTGGCTCAAAATGCAGCAACAGAAATCAATTTAGGTTTGTGGGGGACAGTTGTGGAAGGCGCACATTTCCAAGATGAAGTAATGATGGCGGGAAAGCGCTGGCGATGGAAAGCAGTATCTGTGTCGGAGGGTTTGATGCAGCGTGTGACAGTAGATGTGATATCAAAACCTCGCGATACGAAATTAACATCATTATCTTTTTTATATTATTTGCCGACAAAAGAAACAGAAGATGAGCAAGAAGACCAAAAAGAATCGGCAGGTGAAAATGAATAATATAAAAGCATTTACGTTGGTTGAAGTATTGATTTCTATTTTTATATTAAGCATCATTTCTGTTGCTGCGCTTTCTAGTTTTCAGCAAATGATTAAGGCAAAAGAAATACAAAAAAATCATGAAGCAGTGTTGACATCCTTATCATTTGCTTATACCACGCTATCTAATGACATTTCGCAGAAAATGGATGGCGACACTCCTCTGATTTTTACTGAAAAAAATATCTTATTTGAAAGAGTTATTGAATTTGGTGATGATGCTTTTTCACATAGTGCGAACATTGAATATTTTTGGGAAAATGAAAAATTATTGCGCCATGTTTACCATAATGATGAAAAATCCGTACAAATTTTGCTGAAAGTGGCAGATAATATACAATGGGAGTGGTTGTCCCAAGATACATGGTATGATATTTCTGTTCCTTCAAAAGCAGAAGAAGAAATAAGAGCACTTAAGTTAAGTTTTACTGATCCTACCATAGGGGATGTTGTATGGGTTTTCAGTTTTCCTTAAAAAAATCACAAAGCGGAAGTGCGCTCGTTTTTGCAATGGGCTTATGCACCTTGGTGGTTATTTTGGCAACAAGCATGATTTTATCTTTGTCGCATGATATGAGGCGATACGATCATTTACAGGAAGCCATTATTGCCAAAGCTGCTGCACAAAGTGGTGTTGCGTGGGCGTTGTCAATGCTTGAGCAAAAAGAGATCACTCAAAAGACACACGAAATATATGAAACCACATTGAATAATGCGACAGTGCATATTTCAATCATAGATGTAGATGGATTATTCAATGTGAATGTTTTATTGAATGAGGATAGCGAAGAGAAGGAAAGCGCTTCCAGTATCTTTAAAAGATTAACGGCTTCATTGGGAATTGAGGAATCTGTTTTTCAAGCCATTCATCAGTCATTGTCTTTGGTAATGATAAGCGACATGCAACCTATATTGGCTTTTTCAAAACAGTCGTACGATAAATTACTGCCCTACGTGCAGGCCAATAGGAATGACGCATACGCAATGAATGTTAATACTATGCCTCCTCAGCTTATGGCAGCTTTTTTAAATATTTCACAAGATGAAGCAAGTGTATTGTCCTCACGAGGCCCTTTTGAATCAGAAGAAAATTTTATTTCCGCACTCCAACATTTATCCATTAAAGTGCCAGAGGAAGGTTTTGATAAATGGCTAAAATATGATAGCAAACAATATTTAGTAAAAACAGAAATTCAGGCAAAAGGTAAAATACAGATGTATACTTTATTGGTAAAGACAGAAGAAGGCTGGAGAGTGATATATCAAAGTGCAGGGGTGCGGATATGAGTCGAACATTATTAATCGCCAAAAAAGAGATGACAAACGTTGATGTGTATTTTCTACAAGACGATCACATTAGCTCATACCTGAATGTTGTTTTGTCTGAAGCGAAAATGCTCGTAGGCGATACCGATGTTTGTTTTTTATTTCCAACAGAATGGGTTTCTTTTGTAGACATTGTGCTGCCTCAAATAAAGCCCTCACTTTTGAAAGCTGTTGTTCCGAATATGATTGAGGAGTATATAGTAGAACCTATTGAAAATGTGCATTGGGCATTGGCTGCAGATTATCAAGGGGAGAAAACAACAGTAGCGGTTATGAATCGTGCGCATATTGAAAATACTATTAATATGTGTAAAACAGCAGGCATTGATATAGAAACATTATGTCCTGATATTTATTTAATACCAATGCCTGAAAATACTTGGGAAATGTGGAATGTAGAAGATCGCGTGTGTGTTCGTCAAGATAAATGGCATGGTTTCGTATTAGCAGCATCAGAATCTGATGCGTGGTTCAAGGCTATCCGTCATCCTGTTCGTGTTGCAGAATTTACGGATGCTTGGGTGAAAAATTTTTTACAATCTCCTGTCCCGATTAATTTATTGCAAGGCGAATTTGTGATCAAGCCTAAGAGAAGCAATATCAACTTGTTGAAAAAATCATTATATGCCTTAGCTGGATCTGTAGCATTTTATTTTGCTTATTTAATAGTTTCAGGTGTTATTTTATCTCATCGTTTAAATGTGCTGCAAGAAGAAACATTGGCGTTGTACCAGCAAGCCATCCCTGGTGCAACACATGCAACAAGTCCTCGCGTAGTATTAACGCGAGAATTACAAAAACGTGGCCAAAGCAATCATCGTTTTTTTGTTTTATTATCGGCCTTGGGGGATGCTCTAAGCAAGTCCCCTGGTATTCAATTAACAAGCATACAATTTTCAGAAAATCATTTGTCTGCCACAGTGCAAACAAAAGATTTTTCAACATTAGACGCATGGACAGCCAATTTATCTCATCAAAGCATCAGCTTTAAACAAGAAAGTGCGGAACAAACAGATGATCATGTAACAGCACGCATTCAGTTGGAGGAGAAATGATCAAACAGCATTGGGAAAATTTGTCTGCTCAAGAACAGAGAACAGTAAAATGGGGCGGTATCGCTTTAGCAATACTAATTTTTATTAAATTTATTTGGTGGCCATTGTCTTCGCGTATTGATCGCTTAAAAGAAGATATCCATAATGAAAAAGCACTGATTGAATGGATGAAACCCACTGTTGCCGCATTGCAAAAAACACCAGAGCGTTCTCCATCTACCAACCACAAAAGCTCTCCTTTGAGCGCCATCGAAAAAACTTTTTCACAAGCGGGGTTAAGTCCTTTCGTAAAAAGTTTATCTCAAAATACAAGCGATCAAATTGTATTGCAAGTGCAAAATATTCCCTTTAGCGCATTGATTCAATGCCTCAATAATTTAGATAAGCAATATGGAATTGCGCCTAACATGCTGACAGCAACCAAGCAAAAAAGCGGCGTGGTGGATGCCGAAATTATTTTTTAAATGTGGTATCATGGCGCTTCACAAGGTGTAGGAGAAGCCCATGAGCCGTTCTTATTTATTTACTTCTGAATCTGTATCTGAAGGGCACCCAGATAAGATTGCTGACCAAATTTCTGATGGCGTTCTTGATAGCATCATTGCTCAAGATAAAGCTGCTCGTGTGGCTTGTGAAGTAATGGTGAAAACGGGCATGGTGCTTGTAGCAGGCGAAATTACCACTAGCAGTTGGGTTGACATTGAAACCATTGCCAGAGAAATTGTGAATAGTGTGGGTTACACAGATCCTGCTTATGGTTTTGATGGTGATTCTTGCGCGGTGTTGACCGCGATTGGGCGTCAGTCCCCTGACATTGCTGTTGGCGTAGATGAAACGCCAACTCACGCGCTGGGCGCGGGAGATCAAGGCATGATGTTTGGTTACGCGTGCAATGAAACAGACGTTCTGATGCCTGCTCCTATTACTTATGCGCACCGGTTAACACGCCGGCAAGCACATGTGCGTAAAATAGGCACGCTTCCCTGGTTGCGGCCAGACGCAAAATCCCAAGTTACATTTCGTTATGAAAATGGCAAACCTGTTAGTGTTGATACGGTTGTGTTATCCACACAACATGATCCCGACATTCAGCATGCCGATTTAGTCGAAGCGGTGCGAGAAGAGATTATCAAGCCAGTTTTACCCGCATCGTTATTAACGAAAGAGACACGTTATTACATCAACCCTACAGGGCGCTTTGTGATTGGGGGGCCGCTGGGAGACTGCGGTTTAACCGGGCGTAAAATTATTGTAGACACCTATGGTGGCATGGCGCGGCATGGCGGCGGTTGTTTTTCGGGCAAGGACCCAACGAAAGTGGACCGTTCGGCGGCATACGCAGCACGGTACGTGGCGAAGAATATTGTGGCCGCAGGTTTAGCCGAGCGCTGTGAGGTGCAATTATCTTATGCGATTGGAGTTGCGAAGCCAATTGCCATTTTTGTTGATACCTTTGGGACGGGGAAGTTGGCAGACGACAAATGGTTGCCACTCATTGAAGCGCATTTCGATTTAACGCCGCACGGCATTATCGAAATGTTAGATTTATGGCGTCCTGTTTATCGTCCAACAGCGGCTTATGGGCATTTCGGCCGCGAGGATTTGGATTTAAGCTGGGAACGCACGGATAAGGCTGATCTCCTAAAAAAACGCTCCTTGTAAGGAGCATAACATGCGCTCGTCAAGCCAGCGACCGAAGGCCGCGGGGATTTTCTCTTTTCAGTAGGGGTTGAATTTCGTTGCCCCAACCCCATATATACCTGACGAGGGGAAGCCTTCAGTAAATACTAATGGGAGAGGTAATATGACATTGAAAATTCGTCCTTTACATGATCGTGTGATCGTGGTCCGTCACGAAGAAGAAACCAAGACTGCGGGAGGCATTTACTTGCCCAACGCCGATAAGGAAAAACCTGCGCGCGGCAAAATTGTGGCGGTAGGCCCAGGCAAACATCTTGATTCAGGCGAACTTCGCCCTATGGAAGTGAAAGTAGGCCAAGAAGTGTTTTTTGGAAAATATTCGGGAACGGAAGTCAAGGTGGATGACAAAGAGTATTTAGTCATTCGTGAAGAAGATGTGATGTGTGTAGTGGAATAATAGGAGAATAGAAAAATGGCAAAACAAGTTGCTTTTGGATCAGAAGCCCGCCTTCGTTTATTGAAAGGTGTTGACCTGTTAGCAGATGTAGTATCTGCAACTTTAGGCCCTAAAGGCCGTAACGTTGTTATCGACAAATCTTTTGGTGCACCTGTGATTACCAAAGATGGTGTTACAGCAGCAGAAGCATTCGATGCATTACCTGATGTGTTTGAAAGTATGGGCGCACGCATGGTAAAAGGCGTTGCTTCCAAAACGGCAGAAGATGCAGGCGATGGCACGACAACCGCAACGGTATTGGCTCGTGAATTGTTCAGCGAAGGCCAAAAAGCGGTGGCAGCGGGTTTCAACCCGATGGATGTGAAGCGCGGCATTGATAAAGCAGTGAAAGTGGCTGTAGAAGAGCTCAAAAAAATGTCTCGTCCTTGCAGCGACAACAAATCCATTCAACAAGTGGGCACTATTTCTGCGAACGCAGATGAAGAAATTGGCAAAATCATTGCAGAAGCAATGGCGAAAGTGGGCCAAGAGGGTGTTATCACGGTGGAAGACGGCACAAGCTTCTCGAATGAGTTGACAACAGTAGAAGGGATGCAATTTGATCGTGGATATGTTTCACCTTACTTTGTAACCAATCAACAAACAATGACGTGCGAATTAGAATCGCCCTACATTTTGATTGTGGACAAAAAAGTTTCGAACATTCGTGACATGTTGCCTGTGTTAGAAGCAGTGGCTAAATCTGGCAAACCTTTATTGTTAATTGCAGAAGACATTGAAGGCGAAGCGCTAACCACATTAGTAGTGAATGCGATTCGTGGTTCTGTGCGTATTTGTGCAGTGAAGGCTCCTGGTTTTGGCGATCGCCGCAAAGAAATGTTGCGCGACATTGCTATTCTGACAGGTGCGGAAGTGATTGCTGAAGAAATTGGTTTAGCATTAGATGCTGCCACCATGGATCATTTAGGTACTGCAAAACGTGTTGTTGTAACGAAAGAACACACGACAATCGTGGGTGGTTCGGGTGATAGCGCAGCGATCAAAGATCGTGTGGCACAAATCCGTCAACAAATCGAAGCAGCGACATCTGATTATGATCGTGAGAAACTGCAAGAACGCGTTGCTAAATTGGCTGGCGGTGTAGCAGTGATTAAGATCGGTGCTGCAACAGAAATTGAAATGAAAGAAAAGCGTGCTCGTGTAGACGATGCATTGGCCGCAACGCGTGCTGCTGTGGAAGAAGGCATTGTTCCTGGTGGTGGTGTTGCATTAGTGCGTGCAATGAGTGCATTGAAAGACTTGAAAGGTGATAACGACGAACAAAATCTAGGTATTAAGATTGTGCGTCGTGCGATGGAAGCACCTTTACGTCGCATTGTTCAAAATGCAGGCGAAGAGCCTTCTGTAGTATTGAACAAAGTAGCCAGCGAAAAAGGCAACTTTGGTTACAATGCTGCCAGTGGTGAATACGGCGACATGCTTGAAATGGGTATTTTGGACCCAACGAAAGTTGTTCGTAGCGCATTGCAAAATGCAGCCTCTATTGCGGGCTTGATGATTACTACCGAAGCCATGGTTGCTGATCTGCCAAAGGCAGAAGGTGCTGCTGGCGGTGGTGACATGGGCGGCATGGGAGGAATGGGTGGCATGGGCGGCATGATGTAGGTAGTTGCCCTACCCCTAGAAAGGGCGCATAATACGATAAGTATATGCGCCCTGCCTATTGCAGGCTTGAAATATAACAAAAAATAACTTATAATAACCATGTTTAATATTATTATTCATAAACAAGCTAAAAAGAAATTGCAGGCTTTGTCATCCAATATCCGCGCAAGGATAGCTGAACATATTTATATATTAGGGCAAGATCCCGAAGATAACAGGTTGGATATTAAGAAATTAAGAGGGGTATCTGGGTTTCGGTTACGTATAGGGCAATGGCGTATTATTTTTGAGAGGAATGATATATTAAAAATTATTTCAATTGAAAAAATAGGGACAAGGGGGGATATTTATAAATGAATTTACAAATCATTAAATCCGTGACCGGTCAAGCTGAATACGTATTGCTTCCGATAAAAACTTATGAGATATTAAAACATGAGATTGAAGCAGCATTAAAGCACGATCAAAATTACGAAGTGTTTCATTTACAAGATTATATTGATAACCCTGTCGCAAAAGTGAGAATAAAAGCCAATTTAACGCAATCAATGCTTGCAGAAAAAATGAAAGTTTCTCAAGCTTATATTAGCAAATTGGAGTCACAAAAAACAGTTTCAGAAAAAGTGATGTTAAAAGTAATGAAGGCCGTGTATAGTGAGAAAGAGTGAAGTAGGCTTAAAGCATTAATGTTTTAAAGGATTACATCATGAGCTGGTACAAACATATCTTATATTTACTATTATCTTTCAACATAATTCACGTTACTGCTATTCCCATTGCGCCTGTGGCAGCCGTGCCGATTACGCCTACTAAAGAGTATATTCACTCGTTACTTATAACACCTGAAATTCAAAAATTATCTACAGGCGATAAAATAGCGTATTTCAGCCGCATTTTCATTGACGGCCCGCACGCTGCACGTGTGGAATGGGGGCCACTCGGCGAAGGCAGCTATTGTGATTATAATTGTAAGCCTATGTATCGGTTCGATGCATTTGATTGCACCACATTCGTTGAAATGATGTTGGCGTTAGCAACCACAAAAATTTCAAAAAATGCTAATGCAACTATTCGCCAGTTTGAAAAACAAGTGATTGAAATTCGCTATTCAACGCCACAAGATATTTCTTATCTAACACGCAATCATTTTCCTGAAACTGATTGGATTCCGCATAATACCCGCTTAGGCGGATTATTGATGGACGCAACACACGCGATAGGCGTAACGCCTGTGTTGACACCTCCTGCACTCATCGATAAAAAAAATTGGTATGCGCATAAAACGTTATCAGATATTTGCGTATGGGATGCTGTGTGCAGCGCGCCGCAAGATATTCAACAAGAAAAATTATCTGAATTACAAAAAGCAGGGCAATTAATGCCTAACGAAACGGCCACGTTATTTTATGTGCCTATTGAAAAATTGGTGGATGCACAGGCTCGTAGCTTATCTTATATCCCCAACGGCGCGATAGTTCAATTTATACGACCTAATTGGGATGTGAATGGAATTACGCATATGCATGTGGCGCATCAGGGCATTGTGGTGCAAGACGCAGAGGGCACCTGGCTGCACCATGCCTCCAGCGCGCAGGGTAAAATGGTGCGTGTTTCTTTGCGGACGTATTTGGAGCATTATCGTCAATGTAATGAGGAAAAAATGACGCCGGAGGGGTGTGTGAAGGGGATCAATGTTTTAAGGGCTGTGAATTGAGTTTTAAGCCCTGAAGGGTGTAAGATACTGTATAAAGCCGTTACATAGGTAATAGGCGTGCCAGCGGCATGGGGACCTAAGAAAACTCACCCAGGCCGAAGGCCTTTAAATCATGCTCATAGTAATTCACTTGACATCAACATTCCCTATCGGTAAAGTAAGGGTTATTTCTTAAAGAATACTGGAATATTCCGGGGCTTTTGAGCATCCATCTTATTGCAAATGGAGAAGTATTATGACACCCACCTACGCTATAATGTCCAACCAGGGTTCAAGTTCTAGTAGCTCCACCAACTCCCCAATGTTGCCGGTGGCTTTTATAACTGCTGAACAATTACAAGCTTTATCCTTAAATACATGGACCCTCAGTGAAACCCAGCAATTTCATGCTATCTTCGCAGCACTTGTACAGGCAGATCGCTCAGATAGCACAAATCGGCTAGACGTATCACATTTAATAGCCGGCATCAGTGTTGCCACCGCAATGTACGTTAATGGGAAATCGAACGAATTTTTCAGCCGTGGCGTATGGCGCCAAGACGATCTTACTCAAGCCTGGCGAGATCCCGAATTTCTTTTCAACGCTTTACAATCTGCGTTAGATATTACTCATAGCAATGATATCCCACAGCGCTCTACCCGCTTGACAGTCGTCATAGAATGGTTTGCAGCATTTTACAAAACCAATCAAATGCAATATGAGCATTTGCTACTCTTTATGTTTGCATCCGAAGTTGACTTATCTTCGGGTGCAGCACAGGAAATCATAGCGGGCAGTTTGCACTATCCTCGTTGCCTTGAAATTTTATTTGAAAAATTATCTGATCCAGAAACATATAAACGAGAATTTACAGCCACAGAAGATGGAGAGAGGGAAGATACTTCACGTGTTGAAACGCGATGGAATGATCAGATTGTCGAAACCTTTGTTAAAACGCATTGGACTACGCAGACTGTACAAACCCTATTAACAGAAAAAACAGCAAAAGGTTTATATTTTCATCATTATTTTTTCAAAAATCGTACCATGGGATCGGTAGAAAATGATGAGACAATAAAATCGTATCACATGCTTATGTCTGTGTTTAAGTGCCGTAAGCCTCCTCGAGAACTGTATCAGCGTAACGCACAACCTGAATGGAGCATGCGCCATCTCACCGATGGCGAAACAGAAAAGCTTGGGGGTTATCTGAAGACAGTAAACTACTTTGAAAATTACCCCTTCCTTATTTTTGATGAACATGACTTTAATATAATTCACAAAACTAAAAATAGTTTAGTGGCAGGATTGAAATTATTTGTAGAGAATGTTTTTATATATGGCAATATAAATAAAAAAATCTCAGCATTAGTTCGCATCGAGGATTTTATACGCCCTTCCGAGGGCGTGGATGTGGCCCACGGCAAGCCCGATACGGAAATAGGAAGGGTGATTTATCATCCAACCAATAGAATCAATAGATTTTTTGGATGGGAAGTTGTTCGTTACACTGCGAAAGATTTGTGTGAATACCTTCGAGAAAAAATGTTAGTGTTATGTTGTACTGATGAAGAAGATAAAACATTTTCCCAGTGGGTAAGAGAACATCAAGATACCCGAGAAGGAAGGTTAATACGAGTAATATATGAGGCGATTCGAAATGAACGATTACAAGATTGCACATTCGGATTTGGAGATCAAGAAAATGCAGCATCTTCTTCTAATACAAACTCAAATAATATGAATGTAGCTTCAAGTTCAAGTTCAAGTTCAAGTTCAAGTTCAAGTTCAAGTTCAAGTTCA
>CAYLHG010000015.1:0-39478 GCA_964383495.1 uncultured Gammaproteobacteria bacterium | reverse complement strand
TGAGAGTGGTGTATGTTTACTGCTTTTTTGCTCGCGGATGAGCCTTATCATACACTTCTGCTAAATGCTGAAAATCAAGTGCTGTGTAAATTTGTGTTGTACTCAAATTAGCATGCCCTAAAAATTCTTGAACAGATCGCAGATCTTGACTAGATTCTAATAAATGGCTTGCAACAGAATGACGTAATTGATGCGGATGCAATGGAACTGTAATGCCATGTTTTTTTCCAAACAATGCCACTCTTTTTTGTACAGCTCTATCAGTTAAACGCTTTCCTTTTTCACTGATAAATAAAGCATCATCTTGAGGATCCCATACTAATCTGATTTTTAACCATTGTTGTAACGCTTGAATAGCTTTGCTACCCACAGGAACGATGCGTGTTTTCTTCCCCTTTCCTGTCACACGCAACATCCCCGCTTGAAAATCAAAATCTTTAAGATTACATTGTACTAACTCACTCAGACGCAATCCTGATGAATAAAACAATTCTAATATAACCAAATCACGGTATTCTAAATCGGAATGCACGGGGGAATTAAGCAACGCTTGAATTTGGTCAACGTCCAATGTTTCTGGCAATGTTTTTTTGTCTTTTGGAACTTTAATATTCACTGTAGGATTATTTTTGATAAAATCATTTCGTATGCAGAAAACAAAAAAACCTCGTAATGCAGCCAATGCTCTTGATAATGTTCGAGGTGATTTTCCAGAAGCATGACAAGACATCAACCATTGCTGAAGATGTGTTTCAGAAAGATTTTCAAAATCGATACTCCGCTCTGATAAATAAGCAAAAAATCTTTTACAATCGGCTTCATAATATTCACATGTAAAAGCAGAAAAAGCACGCTCATATCGACAATAATTAATGTATTTCAATAACCACTCATTTATCATACCATGTGCCATCGAATACATGCATTGAAGATCCAGTGAGTATCAATGTATTGTCTTCCCAATCAACAATAACGTTACCGCCTACCATATGTACATTGACCGGTGCTGTCACTAAATTGTTTTCCATGGCTAAGAAAGCACAAGCGGTGGCGGCAGAACCACAAGCCGGTGTCATACCAACACCCCGTTCAAATGTTTTAACATACAAATCATGATGATTAAGTGGACGCATCATGCTCACATTTACACCATTAAATCGACGATCGCTTTGAAATTTTTGAGCTACTTTTATAAATACATCTTCTGAAATTATTTCTCTCGTAATCACATGAGCGTTTCCGATCTCAACGCAGGTAAACATAATATTCTCAAATAAGCAGTCATCTACAATATTGGGTTTCCCCATGTGTACAGTAACAAGATCGTTAATATGCCGAGTTGTTTTAATGGTTTTCTCACCAATTTCTAGTGTCAGTGTTATTTTATCACTTAATTTTTGAAAATAAATAAACGAAGCTAAGCAGCGTGCCCCATTACCACAATGTCCAGCGCGACTACCATCCGCATTGAAAACAGAATAAGTAAAATCACCACCACGCATAGCAGGGCTTACCATCAACACTTGATCGCAACCTACCCCAAGCCGCCTGTCACATAATTGACGAATTTTTTCTTCAGATAATGAAATAGTTTGTCGTACCGCATCAATAACCACAAAATCATTGCCTAACCCATGCATTTTTGAAAAGTTAAATATTTCCATTTGTAACCTTAAAAAATATCATGTTGCCATAAATCTTCATAAATTTCTCTTTCTCGAATAAGTATAGCTTGATGTTGTCGAATTAATACCTCACATGCGCGAGGACGAGCATTATATTGAGAAGACATGGACATACCATACGCGCCTGCATCCAAAACAGCCAATACGTCGTCCGCTTGCACAGCTAGCTGCCGATTATGTCCTAAAAAATCTGCAGTTTCACATACAGGGCCCACAATATCATAAACTTGTTCAGGAAGGTGCCGTTTTATAACAGGTCGAATAGTATGCCATGCCTCATATAATGCTGGACGAATTAAATCATTCATACCTGCATCAACAATAGCAAAATGTTTATCATCTGTCTTCTTTAAATATTCTATTTTTGTTAATAATAATCCCGCAGGCGCAATAATGAAACGCCCAGGCTCAAGCACTAATATTTCTTTGCGTGTTGAAAATAAAGCAGATATCTTCTTGCCAAATGCCTCAATATCCATAGGCGCTTCATCATGATAACGAATGCCCATACCCCCACCAAGGCTTAAAAAACGCAGAGGTTTTCCAGTAATTGCATAATATGAATCTGCTAATTGAAATAATGTATTTGCGCTACTTTCATAAGCATCAATTTCTGTTAATTGAGAACCTATATGACATGCTAATCCTGTGAGAGAAATAAAAGGCAATTGATCAATATACTGAAATAGCACAGGCACTTCTTCGTATGGAATACCAAATTTATGTCCTTTTAACCCAGTAGCAATGTAACGATGTGTTTTAACATCAATATGCGGGTTCACGCGCAATGCAACTGGTGCAATTTTATTTAATCGTTTTGCAATCGCATGAATACGATCAAGCTCTGCAATAGATTCTACATTCAAACATGCAACATTACTTTCCAAGGCAAACGTAATTTCTTGTTCAGATTTTCCAACACCTGAAAAGAAAACAGTTTGTGGGTTTCCACCCGCTTTTAAAACGCGGGCTAATTCCCCGCCAGATACAATATCAAACCCTGCAGATAATGTTTGTAATATATTTAAAATAGCAAGCGCACTATTTGCTTTCACTGCGTAACAAATAAAATGCGGCACAGTAATTGCTGTGTCTAATACACGGTATTGTTGCTCAATTGTGTTCTGCCCATAAACATAACAAGGTGTTCCAAACCGCGCTGCAATAGCAGTAAGCGAAACGCCTTCAAAATACAACGTATTGTTTTCTTCAGTGAGATGCATCACTCGTTTTCTCAGGTGGTAAATAAAGAGGACCTTTTTGCCCGCAGCCAGCGAGAAAAAAGGCTATACAAAAAATATACAAATAGCGTACCATGGAAACCTCTTTGTTTGCACAGAGTATATCATGACAACCGAATCAACATTATTAAATTACGAACGCGTTGCACCTGAATCTTCCGATGAATGCATCATTTGGCTGCACGGTTTGGGAGCAGATGGGTTTGATTTTATGCCAATCGTACCAGAGCTGCAACGTTTACATTCCACATTTATTTTTCCTCATGCGCCTACCCGGCCTATCACTTGTAATGGCGGTTTTGTGATGCGCGCCTGGTACGACATTTATGAATTAAACCGTTTAGCACGTGAAGATGAAGCAGGATTGATGACCTCTCGATCACAGGTTCACGCATTGATTCAATCGATGGAACAAGAAGGCTTTGCAAGCGAAAAAATTGTGCTGGCAGGTTTTTCTCAAGGCGGTGCGATGACATTGTTAGCCGGGTTATCATACGAACGCCCACTAAAAGCTATTGTAGCACTGTCATGCTACTTGCCTCTGCACAACAAATGGCCTGAGCTCATCAGCCCTGCCAATCAAGACACCTCTATTTTCATGGCTCACGGGCATCATGACGAAATTTTGCCCTTTGCTTTAGCAAAAGAACACGCGGCGCGCCTAAAGCAAATGGGTTGCAATATCACTTGGCATGATTACCTCATGGGACACACGGTGTCTGCGCAAGAGGTAATCAATATCCGCGAATTCTTAGCTTAATCCGGCTTGTGTGGGCGGCGATGATCCCATCTCGCCTCGTGAGCACAGGACTGAGCTGTATTGCGACTATTAAAGCTTTTGATAGCCTTCACCAACTGATTCATCACGCCACTGTCGACAGTGGCTGAAGTTCCTGCCACCAAAAATCCAGCTCTCAAAATGGTATAGGGGACTGCGGTCCCTGTAGGCACTGGCACTCTATCAGTGGGGCTCGGTCTTGGAGCTTCTGGTTCAAAAAGACGCCGTCTGTGAGGGGAGTTTGGATCAATAGGGCGCAGTGGCCGCCGTGCGGGCCTAGGAGGAGTTGGCGGCACCACATACTGGCTACTTCCAGAAGTGTTGCCAGCACGCTGCCCTGCATTATTAGCATCAGGTGGGATGGAGGAGTTAGGATCATTGGGGTTATTAGATGAAGGATGTTTATCAGCGCTCATAAGTTAGAACCTCTTTTATGTAAAGTTTATCTTCCTCTTATTGCTGCTCTACGGATGGTGAGTAGCAAACCCTGGTCTCAAGGGCATAAAGGCGAGCACAGTTTACACGAAAGAAACCCAACTCTCAATAACTATTTATGTATGATAGCTAATTTCTAACACCTACCCCTTTGATTAACAAGATATAAGCTGTTATGCCCAAACAGCAAGTCAAACCTACTAAAATGGAAAAACCCAATGTCAGCGATACATCTGAAACGCTTAAAAAGCTATATCTAAATAAATCAACCACATATAAGATAGGGTTGCACATTGAGACATGCTGCCAAAAAAGGGGCAATTTTTCTATGGAATAAAACACCCCGCCTAAATAAGTGAGCGGCGTTAAAATAAAAGTAGGAATGATACTAATATCATCAAATTTTTGCGCGAAAATGGCATTGATTAACCCTGCAAGCGAAAACAACAAAGCAGTGAGAAACACTACACAGCACATTAAAATGGGATGCTCAAGCGGTAAGGGGGTGAAGCAGCGAGCCACCCCCCAAATAAGCAGCCCTACAACACATCCGCGCAACACGCCTCCAAAAATAAAGCCCATTAAAATTACAAAACTTGGCGTGGGAGAAACTAAAATTTCTTCAAGATGTCGTCCAAATTTTGCGCCAAAAAATGAAGACACAACGTTCGCGTAAGCATTATTCAACACCCCCATCATGATCAAACCAGGCACGATGAATTCCAAATAACTATAATTTCCCGTGGAAGAAATTTGCGAACCAATAAAATTACCAAAAATAATAAAATATAATGTAGATGTAATCACGGGAGGCAATAATGTTTGAATCCATAAACGGAAAAAACGATATGCTTCTCTACGAACAATGGTTTGAAGACTAATCAGATTGCGTTTTAGCTGCACGATCTCACCTCTTTTTGCTTGTGAGTGTTAGAAATAATGTTTCAAGTCGATTGGCCTTATTGCGTAATCCATGCACCTGAACCTCTGCTTGAGTTAATGCTTTGAATAATTCGTTGAGCAATATGCCTTCCGGTGTTTCAATTTCCAATGTGTCGTTATCCAATAAAATTGTATTAAAGCCAGGCAAATGCGGTGCAGTTGTTAATGGTTTTGCCAACTCTACAATAAAGCTTTGTGTTTTAAGCGTAGCAAGCAATTTTCGCACTGACGTATTTTGAATAATCTCACCTTTGTCGATGATAGCAACATTTTTACATAAATTTTCTGCTTCCTCTAAATAATGCGTGGTCAAAATAACAGTTGTCCCATTTTTATTGATCTCTTCCAAGAATTTCCACATTGAACGACGAATTTCAATGTCTACACCCGCAGTGGGCTCATCTAAAATCAACAATTTTGGACGATGCACAATGGCTCGAGCGATCATTAATCGCCGTTTCATACCACCCGATAGAGTACGGGCAAGCGCATCACGCTTGTCCCACAAATCCACTGCTTTTAAAGCATATTCTGCATCAAGAATGGCTTGTGCGCGAGGAACGCCATAAAAACCTGCTTGGTTAATAATAATATTTTTTACTTTTTCGAAAATATTAAAATTAAATTCTTGAGGAACAACACCCAAATATCTTTTGGCCTCACCTAAGTTTTTATCCATATCTTTATCAAAGATTTGTATGCGACCGCTTGTTTTATTCACTAACGAACATAAAATACCGATCGTGGTTGATTTTCCCGCACCGTTGGGGCCAAGCAGTGCAAAAAAATCCCCCTCGGCAATATTTAAAGAAATACCTTGTAGCGCTTTGGCCCCGTTTGAATATGTCTTATGTAAATCCTCAATTTGTAGTGCGTACATAGTCTATCCTTGTGGCTGTGCTACTGAGGCATAACATTTCTACCCTTTTTAATAAGAGTCAAGAATCAACATTAATTTGACAATATCTTCTTGCGTCAACGGCTTATCATTCAAAAAGAGATTACCAGCATCATATCGTAAATCAATATGACTATTGCCTTGTTCTGTGACTAAAATATGTGCTTGATTCAGTGCCTCAAACTGGCGAACGATATCAAGCCGCAATACGTCTGCCGCAGGCATTGTTTTCTTCGTTTGAGGATCAATCACAGGCGGCGCGTCCGGCGGCAAATAAGGCAATGCTACATGGTACAACACATTCTCAAGCCAGACTAAAGGTGCATGCATTGAAACAGAAGCTTTCATTTTAAGAAGCAATTGCTGTGTGAGCATATCTAACTCAGCATCTGGAGAATCAAGATCAGAAAACGTGACATTTGCTTGCGCCATCACATCACCTGCAGGAGGCGTGAGTGTTTGTGTTAAAGAAAGTATCGCGCCTTTTTTAAATATATCTACCAAAGCTTTACGCCGCGCCGCGTGCCATGCCGAACCTTCTAAATGCTCAGGATTGCTTTGTGTAAGCTCACTGAACTCAACTAACCCTTCAGGATCAAGACGCTCTAGTGCTAATTTAAAAGAAGCATTGCCAAGAGGTTCGTTAAAAAAATCAATCTCATTGGCCGAAATATCTAAAATAATATTGGAGAATTTATCTTTAATATTACTTTCTGTATTTAAAACAAATTCATTAAAACGAATGATTTGCCCCACTTCATCTTTCAAATAAAAACTAGATAATGATACCGATTGCTTGCCCACCCACGGAGAGTGATGCTGACGCCTTCCTTCGGAGCGAACCTTCACCGCGGCCATATCAATAATGGAACCATTTTTCCCTTCTAGCAACAGGGGTGAAGCGTCCATATTAAAACTCATTTTGCTGAGGTTGCCAGACATCGTGAACGCACCCGTGATACCTTCAAACGAAAGCGAGCCTTCACCACTCTTATAATACGCAGGCGCTGTTGCAAAGTGCGCAGCAATGCTGCCCATTAAACCGATCACAGCATTGCCTTCTAAAATTTCATTCTTTTCAAAGAAATTTTCAAGCGAATCCTGTAACCGTGCATCTGCTGGGGCAAGATCTGCTGCTTTAGCGTAGACTGCAATGCGCGCAAGCCCTATGGATAATTTATCGTCTTGGTCTGGGAAAATAGGGCCATGAAATAGCTTTAAGCGAACGTAGCTAGTATGCGGCTGATGAACCACCGGCTCGTCCAATTTCACTTTGATTTGAGCCCAGGAACGCGTGTACCGAACAGTATAATCGTCTAATTTAATAGAAACGCCAGCGGGCAGATGCGTGCTCTCAATGAAGTCGATTAGCTTATTTTTTGCTATTAAGCCAGCGAGATAGGGAAAGGTTCCTAGAATCCCTAATATAAGCAGGGCAATAAAGCCGACGAGAAGGCGTTTTTTCATAATCAAAAGATATCCTTATGTTGAAGAAGGTATTGTAAGAGGTGTTGAGCAATCATTCAAGAGGGGGCGCCAAATAACCTCTTGTTTCTTTGAGGAGGGGAGTATATAATGCGGCCTGGTTTTATAGAGGAAAGGTTTGCCATGAAGTCTGATATTCATCCTGATTACCATGAAATTACAGTGAACTGCGCTTGCGGGAGTTCCTACAAAACACGTGCAGCTTTGGCGCGTGAGATATTATCTCTTGAAATTTGTTCGAAGTGCCATCCTTTTTACACAGGCAATCAACGTATTGTGGATACCGCTGGCCGTGTAGATCGCTTCCAACAACGTTATGGGAAAAAGCAAGAAGCCTCGCAACAATAGCATTTCGACGACGGAGTTTAGCCTAAGATTGTTCCAATAGATGAGCCCCGTCGTTAAGTGAACACTTACAATTCTTCTGGAATCTGCTTCGCTGTTGCCAGCCCCAAGCTTTTCATTTCTTCGGCGCGGCGCAGCAGATTTCCTTTTCCGTCTTTTAATTTATTCATTGCAGCATCATAACTTTTTTGCGTGCTTTCTAATCGACGGCCAATGTCTTGCATATCCTCTAAAAACGCTGCCAATTTATCATATAAACTGCCAGCTTTTTCTGCAATTTTTAATGCATTCTCGTTTTGATACTCAAAGCGCCAAATATTATGAATCGTCCGCAATGTTGCCAGTAATGTGGTGGGCGTTACCAATACAATATTACGCGATAACGCTTCACTAAATAAACCATCATCTGCTTGCATCGCTAAGTGCAACGCGGGCTCAATGGGAATAAACATCAACACAAAATCAAGTGTACGAATCCCGTTGAGTTTTTGATACTGCTTATCACTCAGCTGCCGAATATGTGTTCTTAATGATTGCAAATGCGCTTGCAAGTACACCGCTTGCTCACTCACATCATCCGTACGCTGCAACTTTTCATAAGCATTTAAAGACACTTTAGAGTCCACAATAACATCCCGTTGCTCTGGCAAATGAATAATCACATCAGGTTGAAATAGCTTTCCTTCCTCATCACGTAAATTAGATTGCACCTGATATTCTCGCCCTTTTTGTAAGCCAGACATTTCAAGCACACGCTCCAACACCATTTCTCCCCAATTGCCTTGTTTTTTTGAATCGCCCTTTAAGGCCTGCGTGAGCGCCATGGCTTCACTAGACATTTTTTGATTTAAATCTTTTAGATGTTTAATTTCATGAAATAATGATAATCGATCACGAGATTCTTTTTCGTGAGAATCCTGAATTCTTTGTTCAAATTGTTTAATTTGCTCTTTGAGCGGGTTTAATAAATGTGACAGTTCGTGGGAATGTGACTCTCTCAACTGTTTAGATCTATCTTCAAAAATATGTTGTGCCATTAATGCAAATTCTTGCTTTAAAAAAGTATGTGACTGCGCCATTTGTTGGCTTTTCAATCTCAGCACGATTGCCCACATGATGCTGGCCAAGAAGGCCCCTACAAAAAACCACCATATTTCCGTCATAAAAAATATTTCCATCATTACAGTCCTTATCTTATAGCAATAGCTTATTGTCGAATTATGGCACATTTGACGTCAAATCAGACTATTTGGTAAACTGCTTTCTTTTTCCGCTGTGTTAAGTGAGTATTATCATGCCCCTATCACGTTATGCCTTTGTTTTTACTGGGCTTGCTATCTTTTCGATGTTCTTCGGCGCAGGCAATGTGGTTTTCCCGTTGGCCTTGGGGCAGGAGTCCGCGGGCGGAGTGGGCTGGGCCGTCATCGGGCTTTTCTTCACAGGTATTTTGCTGCCCTTGGCAGGCCTTATCGCCATGATTTTATTTAACGGGAATTATTATACATTTTTTGGCCGGATGGGGCGGTGGGCCGGCATCCTGGTGATTTTCCTCATCATGGCACTGATTGGCCCCTTTGCCGGAATTCCTCGCACTGTTACTCTCTCTTATTCCACCATAGCACTCAGCTGGCCTAGCCTGCCGGCGTGGGGCTTCAACTTAGCATTTACGTTGGTTGCGTTGGGAATTGCATACAGGCGGCATGCTGTATTAAATATTTTGGGAAAAGTGCTCACACCTATTTTATTAATATTTTTAGCTTGGACGGTGCTCAGCGGCATCATGACACCTGCAACAACATCGATTGTAACCACCCAGGGTTCATTAGACCATTTATTTGAAGGCTTTGTGGCAGGCTATAACACCATGGACATGCTAGCGGGCCTTTTCTTCTCTACCGTAGTATTAGCGGGGTTACACGCAAAACTGTTGATGGGAAAAACAGATAATGCAGAAGATCATAAAAAATTATTGCGGCATTTGCTGCAAAGTGCTGGCGTTGCAGCAATATTACTATGTTCTGTTTATGGAGGGTTTTGCTACATCGCTGCAAAACACGCAACAATATTGGCAGGGGTTCCGGCAGATAAATTATTAGGCCATTTGGCTTTGCATTTACTCGGTGAAAAACAAGGGCTAATGGCCAACGGCGTAGTAGTTAGTGCTTGTTTAACAACGGCTGTTTCTCTGATTGCTGTATTTTCTGAATTTTTAAGTCGCCACTTTTTTAACGATCCCGATAAAATGTACAAACCGTTTGCTATCTTAACGGCTGTGG
Organism: uncultured Gammaproteobacteria bacterium; assembly: GCA_964383495.1. Classification (GTDB taxonomy): domain Bacteria; phylum Pseudomonadota; class Gammaproteobacteria; order JABCZS01; family JABCZS01; genus CAWKDC01. Next base: position 29,393 of record CAYLHG010000015.1, on the reverse strand, counting down.
TTGCGTTCAGTATGTCTTTATTAGGTTTTATGCGAATTATTTATTTGATTTTCCCATTAATTGCGCTCTGTTATCCTTTTTTAATTGTATTAGCTTTTTGTAATATTGCTTACAAGTTGTTTGGCTTTAAAATGGTTAAAAAACCTGTTTATATCACCTTGTTATTAACTACGCTGTGGATGTATACTTGAGGTCGTTTAGGGGCGATACATTAAGTAATGGGAAGGGGGTTTCATATGTCCGCGCAGCATATTTTAGAATTTATCAAAAAAGAAGAAGTAAAGTATGTTGATTTGCGCTTTATCGATATTTGCGGAAAATGGCACCACATTTGCGTTCCTGCGCACACCATTACCAAAGATTTTTTCGAACATGGCAAAATGATTGATGGTTCGTCCATTATGGGATGGAAAGACATCAATGAATCAGACATGGTCTTGATTGCAGATCCTACTGTTTCCTACATGGACCCTTTCACGGAACAATCCACATTAATTTTAATTTGTGATGTATTTGAGCCCAATCAAAAAACTTTTTACACACGCTGCCCTCGCGGTATTGCAAAACGTGCAGAAGAATATATGAAATCTACTGGCTTAGCAGATGCATGTTATTTAGGGCCTGAACCTGAATTTTTTGTTTTTGATGATGTGCGCTGGGAATCACGCATGCAAAACTCTTTTTATGCCATTGACTCCATAGAAGGCGCATGGAACACAGGAAAAATTTATGAGGAAGGGAACCGAGGACATCGCCCTGGCGTAAAAGGAGGCTATTTCCCTGTAACACCGGTAGATTCAGCACAAGACATGCGTTCTGCTATGAGCACTATTTTAGAGGAAGTAGGTATCCCTGTGGAAGCGCATCACCATGAAGTGGGCACTGCCAATCAAAATGAAATCTCCACACGATTTAACACGTTGCTTTCCAAAGCAGATGAAGTGATGATGACAAAATATGTGATTAAAAACGTGGCACATGCTTGGGATAAAACAGCCACTTTCATGCCGAAACCCTTAGTAGGGGATAATGGAAATGGTATGCACTGTCATATTTCATTATGTTTGAAAGGTAAAAATATATTTGCAGGCTCTAGTTATGCAAATTTGTCTGACGAAGCATTATATTTTATTGGTGGGGTGATTCATCACGCTCGAGCAATCAACGCATTTGCTAATTCCACCACTAATAGTTACAAACGTTTGGTACCAGGTTTTGAAGCACCAGTGATGTTAGCTTACTCTTCATGCAATCGCTCTGCGGCTATTCGTGTGCCACACAGTTTAAATGATAAAGGCCGCCGCATTGAAGTACGCTTCCCTGATCCTGTTAGCAATCCTTATTTGCTTTTCACAGCATTAATGATGGCGGGTTTGGATGGCATTCAACATCGTATTCATCCCGGCCCTGCAATTGAACATAATTTATATGAATTATCCACAGAAGAAGCAGCGAAAATTCCTGTGGTGTGTGCATCGTTAGAAGAAGCATTGAAGGCGTTGGATACGGGACGTGAATTTTTAACACGAGGCGATGTGATGACTCACGACATGATCGATAATTACATTGCGTTAAAACATGCTGAAATTCAACGCGTTCGCCAGGTGCCGCATCCAGTTGAGTTTGATCTGTATTACAGTTTGTAGCATTGATGAGTGTAAGTGATATTTTCCTAAAGCATTTTGGACTAAAAAATGGAGTGAGGCTTGAGAAAACTAAGCGCCACCCCCATAATCCGATTAGCTTGGAATAAGTGTTCACTTAACTCCTAGCTGTTCCATAAATAACGTGCGGATCCTATTCAAACTTGCTTCAGAAACACCTTCAAAACGTAACACTAAATTAGGCGTAGTATTAGATGCGCGCACTAATCCAAAACCATCTTCAAAATCCACACGCACGCCATCTGTTAAATCAATTTTTCCATCGTTAAACACTGCATGTTGCGCAAATGTATCAATGAAATCAAATTTTTTATCATCCGCAATCGCAATATTCACTTCGGGCGTATTAAAACTGTTTGGCAATTCAGCAAATACGCTTGCAATATTTTCAACTTGCGACAATAGCTCAACCAAGCGTGCCCCAGCGAATAAAGCATCATCAAACCCAAACCAATTATCATTGAAGAAAATATGCCCGCTCATTTCACCTGCCAATGGCGCGCCGGTTTCTTTGAGTGCTTTTTTTACAAAAGAGTGGCCTGTGCGGCACATCATAGGCTCTCCACCAAACTGCGTGATGGCGCGAGGAAGTTGTTGCGTACATTTTACATCAAAAATAATACGACTCTTAGGATGCCGGGAAAGCACATCTTGAGCAAATAAAATCATTTGACGGTCCGGCCAAATGATTTCCCCTTGCGATGTTACGACCCCTAAACGATCACCATCGCCATCAAAGGCAAGACCAAGATCACAATCATGCGCTTGGACCGCACGAATCAAATCAACAAGGTTCTCGGGCTTGCTGGGGTCAGGGTGATGGTAAGGGAAATCGCCATCCACCACATCATATAGACTCACCGCATCACACCCTAATGCTTTAAACAAGCGGGGGGCAATAACGCCTGTGATGCCACTTCCACAGTCAATGGCTAGCTTCAGTGGCCGTTTGAGTGAAATACGACTTTGCACCGCTGTTAAGTAGTCTTCTAAAATAGAGAGCTCTGTAAACGTACCGCTCCCTTCAGAAAATTTCCCCTCAGCAATCACATCGCGCAACCTTAAAATGTGCTCACCAAACAAAGTTTCTCCATTTAACATCATTTTGAGGCCGTTGTAGTCTTTGGGATTATGACTGCCCGTGAGCATAATTCCTGAGCCTGTTTTAAGATGATGACAAGAAAAATAAAGCGTAGGGGTGGGGACACTGCCGATATCGAATACAGAAAGCCCCCCCTCTTGCAAGCCAGCCGCTAAAGCGTGAGCCAATGCAGGCCCGCTTAAACGACCATCCTTGGCAAGGGTGACTTGGGTAACGCCCTTGGCTTGCGCAAGGGTAGCGTAGGCTCTGCCTATGGTATAAACGACGTCTGCGTTGAGGTCTTGCGGGACGCGGCCTCGAATATCATAGGCTCTGAAAATGCCTGGATTACAGGGGGCGATAGAATACATAAATTCTCCTTAGAAAGCCTTGCTCATACCCAATTTTTCTGATATAAATGCGTCTTCGAAACGAGAAGGGTATCATAAACCCATTTAAGATGTGGAGGCAACTATTATGGGTGCATATTGTCAAGTCACGGGAAAACATACGCAGAGCGGCCAAAATGTGTCGCATGCCCGTAACCGCACCAAGCGTGTTTTTAGACCGAATTTGCAAAAACGGCGTTTTTGGGTAGATGCCCTACAACGTTTTGTAACACTGCGTGTTTCTACGCAAGGTATTCGTATTATTGATAAGCAAGGCATTGAAAATGTATTGCGCGTATTAAAAGCGCGTGGTGAAGACGTGCCTGTTGTTCCTGTGGAGGTTACCGATGGCCAAAAGTAAACGCATCACCATCTTGTTGCGTAATAAAGAAACAGGGTCAACCTACGTAACCACGCGTCATCAAACGAAAGAAAAGATGAAGGGTATTAAGAAATACGATCCCATCACTAAGAAGCATGAGAAGTTTGACGAAGAGAAGTCTAAGAATTAGTTTATATGGCTCATATGCCAGCATGTGGGGCGCATCATCCTGGGTCAAGCTCAGGACAAGCATGCGCCCGCCACGCGTAAGCGCGCCCTCCGGGCACATGCTAAGATTCTTTGGACCAGAGCTTCTACCATGAAAATATTATGCGTTATCCCTGCCCGTATCGCTTCCACACGTTTACCACGCAAACCACTGGTAGATCTTGCTGGCAAACCCATGGTACAACGCACATACGAAGCTGTTGCAAAGTGTGATTTTTTTGACCGCGTTATTGTTGCAACCGACAATGAAGAAATTGCAGCAGTAATCCAAGCAGCCGGTGGAATAGTTGTCATGACTGATCCAAACTTGCAAACGGGAACAGATCGCGTTGCTTTCGTAGCCAAACAATACACTGACGTAGATGTGATTGTGAATTTGCAAGGGGATGAACCTTTTGTAAAAGAAAGTATGTTAAAAGCATTGATACAGCCTTATTTGAGCGGTGAAGTACCGTTAATGACAACGCTTGCAAATCCTTTAGACTTTAAGACACAGTACCATACTCCTGATTTTGTAAAAGTAATTGTAGATAAACATTTTAATGCATTATATTTTTCTCGGGCACCCATTCCTTATCAGCGTGAAATGATTGATAATCTGCCCGTGTACCACCATCAAGGCATGTACGCGTTCACACATGCGTTTCTGCAAACATTTACTGAATTGTCACAAACACCCTTAGAATTGAGCGAAAAGCTGGAGCAATTGCGTGCGCTGGAGCATGGTTATGCTATTCGCGTGTGCATCACTCCTGAAAAAACATTAGAGATCAACACACCTGAAGAGCTTGCGTTAGCACAAGCATTAGCACAAAAACTTTTTTAAAAAAATGTAAAAAAGGGGGTTGTTTTTTTAAAACAACTTCGAGTATAATAGCATTTCCTGCATGCTTGTACTTAATAGTACAAGTTTTTACCCCGGGTACACATACCCGGGGTTTTTTTTATGCAGCAAAAATTGTGACCATCGTTCCGAGTATTGTATAAATCATGCTAAGCGTAGAGGCGCATAATATGCGCCCGCGTGCGCAAAGCCACACGTCTTTTTTCATAGTTTTCATTTCAATGAGAAATCCGCGCCCTTCGGGCGCCCGGGTGCATATTATGCGCCCCTACGATTAATATTTTTCTTAACATCATTTATAAAACAACTTTCCCCGCTCAATTACCGCGCGTCCATTCTGTAACCGCCAACGATTAGTGTCGCGCAAAGAGTACACACAGCCACAATACTCTTGTTGATAAAAATGTTCTTCTTTGGAAAGTTCTAACATTCGCGCAGATCCTCCATCTTTACGCCAATCAATTGTCCAATAGATCATGCCAGGGTAACGAGAAGCTGCGCGCACTCCCGATTCGTCAATCTGATATTTATTTTTCCATCGCGAAATGGAAAGTGAACTTGTGAAGACAGGAAAACCATGCAGCTTTGCATATGCAGCAGAAACTTCAAACCTCATATCAAAACATGCTGTGCAACGGATGCCTCGCTCAGGCTCATGCGCCATATCACGCGCTTTTGCAAACCAGTCTTCTGTGTTGTAATCACCGTCCACAAACGGCACACCTAGTTTTTCTGCAAAACGAATATTTTCATTTTTACGCAACTCGTACTCATCGCGAGGATGAATATTGGGATTATAAAAAAAGACAGTATATTGGACGCCTTCATCCTTTAGGCGCTGCATCATATCCCCACAACAAGGAGCACAACAAGAATGCATTAACAGGGGGCCTTCGTTGGGCAAAATAAGCTGAACGGTATCTGACATGGCAAAACCTGTGTATACTTTATTAGATGAATGAGGCTAACATACCATACCAGGAGGATTATTTCTATGAAAAAATTATGGGTCCTAGGCCTGTTCCTAAGCTTACTCCTCGGCTGTTCTACACAAGCCAAAAAAGAAGACCCCATGGTCCAAGCTCGTGCCGCCTTCCAACAGGGTGATTACCAACACTCCGCCAGCCTGCTAATGCCCCTGGCTCAAAAAGGAAACGCTGAAGCCCAGTATGCCGTAGGTTACCAACTTTTTTATGGACTGGGTGTGAAGCGAGACAAAACACAAGGCTACTTCTGGATGCAGCAATCCGCTGCCCAGGGTTACACGCCTGCTCGCGAAGCGTTGAGCCGGTTGACCACGGATGTGCCACATTGAAGGAATATGCTGATCATTTAATTTAATTCCTTTTGGCAAGGTATATTGAGCGAAGCGTAGATTTGATCTACCCTTCCTTTATCTTACATATAGGTCATGAATATTTAGTCTAAAATATAACTATTAAGATATAAAAGGCTAGTTTAATATGACAAATCAAGCAGTTATGCAAGCTATTTTAGATGCCTTAAACAGCCACGACCCAGATGCACTCCTTAAGGTGCTCGCTGATACCACCTCTGAGCAACGTCAGGCAATATGTAACGAAACATTCCTAAAATATCCGGACCTAACCCCATTAATGGCATTAACAGCTGTTGCTAATAAATGGGGTGCGGAGCCTCTAAAAGCATTTTTAAATGGCATTAATGCGATAACACGTATTTGGGGAATGATGGAGAGATTCCCTGACCCTTCACAAACAGAGACAGAATTCTCACAAATATTAGCGAATTATCATCACGGTCAAGATATTATTGACCTCATTGTTAAAACGTTGGGCACAAATAATAATACATTACACGAGATTTTTATTGAGGGGTTAAGTGATAGCGATCAAAATAGAATTGTACGCATGATTACGGCTAGAGTTAAAGAAATTCAACAGCAAGAACAGCAGCAAAGAGAAATTGAACAAAACGCTCTCGTCAGCTCATCTACAGCCACAACAGTAGAAAAAAATTACCCATACGAGCGTATTTTAGAGTTACTCTCATCACAAAAATTGTTTGATATAAACAAAAAGGCAATCACGCAATTAAAGAAATTTCCAGATTCCGCTTATGGTAGCGCAGATTGCTATCATATTCATGCTGGACTTCAATATCTAAGTAAAATTGACTTATTAAATCAAGAAACTTTAACTGCTTGTCTTAGTATTACTCAAACACCAGGGACTACTAAAAGCTCTTGGGAAAGCCCTCCTGAATTTAATCCAGAAGTATTTATTTTATTAAGGCAATTAGGTCAATTTGAATTAAGAATTGATAAAAGTCAATTTGATAGTATATTGGGGATTAAAAAAGAAAATTTTGAACGATTGATAAGTATCATTTCAAAACTAAACGATGCAAAATTACTGGATAACGAATCTTTTAACAAAGCTTTGATCCGAGTAAACGACAAATTACCCATCGTTGAACCTTCAAAGGTAGAAAAAACAAATAAAGATATAACAGGGGAAAATCGCTCTAAACTTACACTAGTTAATGAACAAATGAGTATTTTTCCAGAACCTGCGATAAGAGAGGGAGAATCAAAATCCATCCTTGCCAAAAATCAAATTTCCGGCGGCGCTGGAACAGTTAAAAAAGCATTTGCTCAAAATACTCGTTTAGAGGAAGAGCAACCAACATTTGCCATAAAAAAACATAATAGAGATTTTATCACTGAACGACATATTGCTGAAACAAAACGTGAAGCACGATATTACCGTCTGCTTAATCAGCCCGCTTATTACTTCATGAAAAATAATAGTCCACGCTTAGTGACGGGCTGGCTCAAAGGTAAAACCTTACATCAGTTTTCTGAAAACGCACTTAAAAACGTCTCTTATGAAAATCGTATTCAATGGCTGATTTCTGGGTTTTCTGATCTGAATATACTACATAGCCATTTTCGCATCCATGGGGATATTTCTGAAAATAATTTCATGATTAATTCAGATAATAATACAATGAGATTGTTTGATTTTGGTACTGCTCATAAAATGGGAAGCTCTACAGGCATTTTAACCAACACACTTTTGTACACTGACCCGACTTCTGCTTCCAATGATTTTTTAAAAGATATTTACGCTATAGGGATTATCTGTGCACGATTATTCCCTGAATTATATGCCATTGAACCAGACAAAATGAGCGCAAAACTAACATTAATTAAAACAAATCTTTCTCCTACTGAAGAAGCAATTGTGAAACTGGTCACTGCCTTAACAAATCCAGATCGCAATGCTAGACCCACTAGCGAAGATGCCTTGAATTTCTGCAATCAATTAAATTCATGTAAAGACAATTTTGCTTCCTCAAAAGTTCAAGAGATTGCACATGAAACAATCGAAAGAAAAAGTTTTACAACAGAAGATGTGCTGCGTGGACGACAAAGACCTTGAACGCTCCCAAAAACAACCCATTCTGTTTCCGCTTATTAAATCTCTGCCAATTCCCTCAGCAACTCGACAGCCCAACATCGCATAAGCTTTACAGCGTAATAAGGTCATTATATATGGATCTGCTCACCATTATAACAGAAGAAAATCTTCTAGCGTTATCCCTGTCATTTTTTCTGTATCAAACCGATTCGGATTAATCACAAATAACCTTTGATAAGGATGAGTTTTTAAAAACCATGTGAAATGGATAGGAGATTCGCCACCTTTTTTAACCTCAATATAATGTGGCGATTTCCCTCTCAAATCAACAAAATCAATTTCATGCGTTTTCGATTGCCAAAAGTGCAAACAGTCAGGTGACCCTTCCGAATCTTGAATACACATGCGCCTCCATAATTCTTGCGCAACAGCCCATTCTAAAATAACACCTAAATCCTCAGCGGGTAAATTTTTCAATGCGTTCGGCGTGCGCGGTTTTTGAGGATGCCAAACCATAGCTGTTAATAAATTGACAAAGTGGTATTTGCAAGGCTTGCGCCACAATGTTAAACGTTTTTCAGGATCATAAGGATAAGCGGGTATAACACACATTAAATCACTCAATAATTCTATATACCCCTGAGCAACTGTGTTGTTCGATAAACCCGTTTCTCTCGCAAGTTTTGCTTGCCCCAGTGGCGTTCCTCCAAATAAATAAACACCTTGTAAAACAGCCAGCAAATGTGCACGAGAACGCCCCGAAGTAGCAAATTCCCCAAAAACCCAATCACTCATGATGGTACAAACATAATCAGGTAATACACCTGTGCTCGCTATTGCATTTGCTGCTACTGGAGAACCCCCTGATAACAAATAAGCATACAACGTCATATCGCCTAACATAGACTGACATTGGCGCTTAAACTCGCCATAAGAAATGGGTGTGAAAATATAATTATTACGCGCTAGCTCACCTTTGCGCCCAGGAAGACGCTCTTGCCCACGTCGCAAATCTGTCGCCTTAGACCCGGTGGTAACAACTAAAATATTTTTCAACTCGCCTGCATCAAATAAACGTTTAAGCGCTTTTTCCCACTGTGCTACAGCTGTTACTTCATCAATGAATAAGCGCTTGATCAAAGCATGAGGATTAAAGAGTGGAATTAAACTCCGCATGACCTCTAGTAAATGAGAAGCATCGACAATTTCGTCACCATTTAAATATAAAGCCGAGCCTGGCCCAAACGTTTTAATAGTAATGGCAATTTGCTCTTCCAGCCAGGTGCTTTTACCATATTGCCGAGGGCCACGAACAATAATAAGCCCGGGCTCCTCAGGAAGCTTATCCAATCCAAACTCTAACTTAAAGCGATAAGCCGTCTGTTGAAGCGCCTCCCAATGCGGTAGAACGCCAGGCACCTGAATTTTTCCAGAAATAAGATGTTGATTTATAGCAATATTATCCATGCCACCCTCTTGATAACGTTCATAACGTTAGTATATCTACTTTTTTGAACGTTAGCAACAGATGCTTTCCTATGATAACCCTTTTTTAGCAATAACATAGATGCTTATTGCAAAAGCTATGCCCATCACAATCACACTTAATAGATAAGATTGCGAAAAACCATATACTAAAAACCCGCAGGCTACTAATACTGCGCATAACAAAGCATAAGGCATTTGTGTAATCACGTGATCCATCAAATGACAACCTGCACCGGTTGCAGATAAAATAGTTGTGTCAGAAATAGGCGAGGCGTGATCACCAAACAACGCACCTGATAATACTGCGCCCATCATCGGCATTAATAACCCTGGTTCCACTGCAATCGCGATGTTGGCCGCAATCGGCAACATGATCCCAAATGTGCCCCAGCTTGTTCCTGTTGAAAAAGCCATGATGCCCGACAATATAAATAATAATACCGGCAGTAATGCAACAGGTAAATTTTCATTGATAAAATGCGCTAAATATTCGCCTGTTCCAATAGCCCCAATCACATCAATAATGACCCAAGCAAATGTTAAAATATAAATGGCTGGCATCATGGAACGAATACCAGACATCACCATCAATCGATAATCTTTCACGCTAAAACGATGTGCAGAAGACAAACAAACAGAAACTAACAACGCAATACCTGCTGCTATTAATAACGCCGTGCCAACATCTGTGTATTCTAAAATACGCATCACTGAAAAAGGTTCGCCACTTAAATAAATACCATAATAACCAAACGCTACAATTAATAACATGGCAAAACTAATTAAACTCAAAATAGGCAATAATAAATCTCGCACACGCCCATGCGAATCAACAGGCATGTTGATCATTTCTCCTGGAATCGGCCCTTTCCCTTCAGAAAATAATTGCCCTAAACGTGCTCGTAATAAGTGTTCTTTCATGGGACCAATGCCCCAGCCCGTGTACGCAATCACAGCAACCAACAATAATGCCGTAAAGGGATAAAAATTAAAGGGGATCAATTCAAAAAAAGCAGCCAATGCAGAATAATGTTCCATTTCATGCGTTGTCATGATCAACGTGAGAATGCCCATGATATACGCCCCCCAGCTTGATAAAGGGGACAGTACGCAAACAGGGGCAGAGGTTGAATCAATTAAATAAGCTAATTTTGCGCGTGCAATTTTATGCTGATCTGTTACAGGGCGCGCAACTTGCCCTACTGCCAAACTACTAAAATAATCATCAATAAAAATGAGCATGCCTAAAAAAATGGCGAATAAACGTGCGCCACGTTGTGTGTGGATATGCGTCAGTGCCCACGCGCCAAATGCTTTTGTTCCACCCATGCGCGTAATAAATGCCGTTAAAATGCCTAACAATAACAAAAATGAAACTAATGATAAATTCCATAAATTAAGTGCACCGTCTTTCCACACTAATTGCAATACGCTTGCACCAATATAAGATGCGGTGCCAAACAAACTGAAATTTGTCAGTAATAATGCACCTGATAATATGGCAATCGCCAATGAAGGCAACACGCGATGCGTAATCATGGATAGACCGATGGCCAGGATGGGCGGTATTAATGATAATACCGAATTATTTAATATTTGCAGTTCCAATTCCCACTCCTTAATAACATAGGGCGGTTTTTAAGTCACTCAGCCCGATTTGCTTTCTGGTATTTTTTCAATAACCGATCTTTTTTCAAAGCAGATAGCAAATGATAATATAATTTTCCTTGTAAGTGGTCATATTCATGCTGCACACATTCTGCAAATAAACCTTCTACAATTTTTTCGTAGCTTACTCCCAAGTGGTCCTGCGCAGCAAATCGCACCCAATTCGCTCGCTCCACTCGCTCATCGACACAAGGCACAGATAAACATCCTTCCTTAAAATCAATAAAATCGCGTCGCTCCAAAATTTCTGGATTAACCAACACGAAAGGCTCATTACGCTGTGGCGATACATCAATCACTGCTACACTCAGATCTTCCCCAATTTGAGTAGCAGCCAAGCCTACGCCGTGAGGGGTAGCGTACATTGTCTCAAACATATCTTGAACAAGCGTTTGTAAACGTGAATCAAAGCTTGTGACAGGGCGCGTCACTACAAACAAGCGGGGATCAGGATGTGTTAATATCTTGCGAATAGCCATAGTGCGGTAAGTTTAGCAGCTTTTCTAGTGAGGATACACCCCGATGCACCCAAAACCTACCATTTTATCTACCACAACGGTGGCGCAATCACGCTTATTTCAAATTGAAAATGTTCATTTACGCTTCAGTAATGGGGAAGAACGTCATTATGAGCGCTTAATGAGCCGAGTGCCCGAAGCGGTCATGATTGTGGGCATTCATAACGACGCGCTCATTCTCGTCAAAGAATACGCTGTAGGCATTGAAAGCTATACGCTTGGCTTCCCCAAGGGCTTAATCGACCCTGGTGAAAGCGCTCTCGAAGCCGCCCACCGTGAACTTCAAGAGGAAGCAGGGTTTGGGGCAGAGAAGCTACACCCCATTACCACCCTTACGATGAACCCAGGCTACACTAGTCTTGTCACCCATATCGTCCTGGCAGAGAACTTGTACCCCTCAGCCCTCCTAGGTGATGAGCCTGAGCCGCTGGAGATGGTCCGCTGGCCTTTGAGCGATTTAAATGGACTACTGGCAAACCCAGCCTTTCGAGAGTCTCGTTCTGTAGCGGCCTTAATGTGGGTAGAAAGGATGCGACAAGGCTAAAAATCTTGCCTTACTCTCTCTATTTTGTTAAAGTAGGTGAATAGTTAGGTAGCCTGCGAGGTTCTCATGGCAGTCCCCGCTCATCACGTTCCTCAAGCCGCCCTCCAAGGGCTTATAGGGCAATTTTTACAAGAGTCTAATCCAACACAAGCGAATACCTACCTAAAAAACATCCATGAGCTTCTGCAAAAACATAATCTCACTCCTAATACCCTTAGCCTGCTTGAATTAGGCAATCTACTTCGCAGCTTTAGGGTCGAAAACATTGCTGATAACTTTGGTACCTCATGCGCAATCACAGGCTACCTGCTTGGGATGCATTTAGTGAGTACAGGCGCAGATTTAGGCAACCAAACGTATTCTATGCTGACAAATATAGGCTTGATGTTTAGTTTTGGTTGCGCAATGAGTTTCACATCCAGCGCTATTGATCAAGTGCATGAATATCGCCGTGCTCACGCACGCTTAAAAAACATTCAGCACAATCAGCAGATGACAAAATTCATGATACGTTCATGGGCGCTAGAACAAGAAAACTCTCCTGCTGAGATGCTCAAATTATTTCAAACAATGGCAAAAAAACAAATTGAAGCGCTTGAAAAACAAAAAGACACATTAGAATTATTAGAGCGCCACGCATTTAAACGCAAAGATATGGCAGCGGTTGATCTCATCGAAGGAGAATTAGAATCGTTGCGCACTGAGCTGACAGAATCAGCGCGAGAAAATTTAAGCATGATAGAAGAAATGATTTCTGAATCAAATAAAATAAAACAAGGAAACTATGACGAAATAAAAACAGAATTTGACCAAGACGATCCAGAATTATCCCGACATATGCCAGAAAAACATAAAATCGACGCAATCTCTTCCATGCGAAAAAATACAGGTATACGAGAAAAAAATACTGACTTATTGAAAGTTAAACAAGCCACTAAAATAGAACAGGCGATTAAACTCAAAGAAGAAATCAACGAATATAAGCGCAGTATTATTGATGTGCTACATAGACCCTTGCACAATGGAAAAACAAGCTATAAAAATGCTGGGAAAAATAATAATTATAAAAACACAAACAATTACCCTTCTACGGCACTCTATAAACAGAGAATCGATATTATTGTTCAATTAGCTACCGTTTATCCTTTTACAAATGATCAAGCACAAGCGCAAGCGCAATCCGATACAGATCTGATGACTTTATTTATCAGCAGCGAGGACGCAAAAACATATCAAGTAGCAGAACCTGATGCGTCCTGTTATCAAGGGATCAGTCAAGCATATGCTAAAAAACGAGAAAAACTTGATAAGTACGCACAATATCCAGACAATCAAGATAGTACACAAAAAAGAGAAGTTGCACGAAGAAAAGCAGACTTGCAAATTCATTATTATCATTTACTGGATCAGTTGAAAACGCTCAATGAACAAATTGCACACCATGAGTTCAAGTTAACAGGAATAGGGTCTATCAAAATAGCGCTAAAGAAAACTATTCAGATCAAAAATGAGGCGCCAATACTCATCGCCCAAACAGGGCGCATAAATCATTCAAAAAATCTCCCATCCTCACCAAATATTCCTGACACTCCACTTGCCACGGATGACACCGCATCCCACGTCACACAATCACTTTTATTTCATACTAAAACGCCAGACACTCAAACCACATTTCAATGGCGCACACTTAAGTGTGATCTTCTGGACTACCCTACCACAGTAGCCAGCGGGTTAAATTTAGGGATTGAACAATATCTTAGCCCCGATCACAAAAAATACCAATATTTAACACAAATAAAAGGCGTTAGACCGTGGAGTTGGCGCGTTTGGGGATACCATGTTAAAAACCTAAGATTAAAAATGGGGCGCTTTAAAAGCATTCTCACACCGTTTATTTTATTTTCTTCGCTTCCTTATTTTTTATATTATGGGCTTAAAAATTTCGGAAACTTATTAGATAATTTACAAAAAGTAGTAGATGCTTTACATAAAAGTGTGCGCGATGTAGATCAAGCACTGGATCATCGCGAAGGTGATAGCATACTCGTTAGCATTTTTATACGTTTTCCACTGAAATTAGCTTGGGCAGCGATTGTTTTCGTTCCAGAAACATTGGGTGGTTTAGCCTATTGGATGTTATCTGCTGTTGCAACACTATTTTTAAAATCCAATAACAACATCGCCCAAACCGCACGCGCTATTGCCCCTGATTTTATGGCAGATTACATCGAAGATGTATATAACCGGCCCAATAGAACACGATTCAGAGTGTTTGGGTTGTATGTGCTCACTTTTTTCGGCGGTGTTTTAAATATCGTGCTTACACCGATTCGCAAAATCGTTTTACCAATCTTATCTATTTTAATTGCTATTACAAATAAATTCATAGGAATATTTACTAAAAAACATCGAATTCCAGCTGTAGTGAATAAAAACAATATACAACATAGTCGAAACCAATTAAATACTGGTTTACGTCTTATATGGCTGAAGATCAAAAGTGGATTCATGCACTTATTCGCAGCACCTTTTATGTCTTTATTAAAACAAAGCAAAGAAATGTGGGAATTAGTGGATGCACGATACCCTCATCATTTTTTGCAAAGCCCTGTTTCGTTTGCTATAGCTTTATTGAAAAAAGCGTGGATATGCCTTAAATTTTTATTCTGTTTCTTATTAAATGTGTTGTTTTTGGGAACATTAAAAGTAGGGATCAATATTGCGAAAACAGCCCCTGCTATTACGGCAACAGTGATTACCTGTAGCACACTTTTTGCGGGCATTACGCTACCTTTCATTGGGACCATTGCTGTCACAGGCTCTGCCCAAATGAAACTTGGTATTGCAGCATTATGCGGTGATTTCACTAATGGAAGCCATGATATTTATAATCTTTCCTCAATTATACTCAGAAAAAATCACCTGAAAACAATCGAATATGCAGCATTATCTAAAATGACCGGCGTGAGCAACTTAATATTATTTAATCAATGGAAAGAAATATACGAACGCGTAGAAGAAGGGAAAGTATTTATTGCTAACATGCATAAAAAAGAAAAATCAGGAGAACAATCTTATACGCAATTTCATATATCAACCACAAAAAAAGCGTTAGAAGATTTAAATGTTAAAAATATTATCGCCAGCCATTTGGCTTATTTTTTAATCAACACGGCAGACAGAGGGCATCCTGGCAGAACGCACGATATATTAAAACAACAATATGAAAAACTGTTTGTACAGTTTCAAAAAAATACCTTGCTTGATCAAATGGTTTCAAGCGTAACAAGCAACCCAAAATACATGCAACTTTCCGATGAAGAGAAATCACACTATTTGCTTAGCATGGCAGCGCATATAGGACACGATTATAGCCGAGCGTTAGTAGCGCAAGTATATGAACATTATATTGAAAAGCAAAAAACACCTACCATGCATCCCTATACTCTATGTATCGTCAATACGAATGGCACTACCTTCAATGGGCAAAGAGATTCTCAAAACCCCGATGTATTTTTATTTGAAAATAATATTCAAGCCAGAAAATTATCATTGTGGGAAAAATTTCTATATTTATTTATTCCAAAACCAGAAAATGTTATTGGGGAGTATGCGCTCAGTGCCACTGATCTCTCCCAATCTTGCACATTCCCCCAAAAGCAAACAACGTATTTTGCATGGATGAGCACATTGCATGCAGTTGATCTCAACGCAGGGTTAGTAGAAGTAGCGAAACAGTGCACGCCTGTAGCAAGAGAACCTGTCGCAGCCACCTGCACAAACAACAGACTCAGTTTCACGGAGCCTGATACTAGCAGCCGCAGTGCTTCAAATGCGTCTAATGTGTCTAATGGATCTGATTATTCTCACTATACTGCAACATCGTCGAACTCCTTCCCGTAGGGGCGCATAATGTGCGCCTCTACACTTAGAGTGCAGTACCGCTGAAACACTCTAGCACTTTAAACGATTCACCCATCTCCTGCGGCTCTAATAATAATCGTATTGCCTGAGAAACACCGCGCTGCTGAGCAATATTCTCAGAAAAAATAGATTGGGCTAAATCTAATATACCATGTTCAATTAAATATTCCGCTTGTGTATATAATGTGGCCTCAAAGCCTGATGCATTTGCTATATCAATCAATTCGCTAAAATTTACATGTGCCGTGATATCTTGTCTACCCGGCAAGAAAAAAGGATCATCATGCGCAATATGTTGATAGTGACACATCAACGTGCCACGTGTACGTTGTGGATGATAATATATATCGCGTAAAAATCCGTAATCAATAATCAACAATTTCCCAGCTTTTAACAGCCGAAGCCAAGTACGCAGTAAATCAGCGGCAGCAATGTGTATTTCAGAAATGTAATCATTTTCAACATGGATTTGTTTAATCTCTGCATTCTCTAGTTCACTCAACTCTTTATCAACAAATTCGAAACGACCCTTCACCCAAGTCACAACTCGTTCATATAATTTCCCCGATTGATAATGAAATAAATCAACCGGCAATGCATCCAACACTTCATTGGCAATGATCACCCCTTTAAAATCAACCGGCGGGTGACCCACCCATGTTACTTGCTCTCCAAATGCACGCAATGTTTCGCGCTGAAGTTCACGACAAGCAGGGCTAATATCGTAAATCATGTACTGAGGATTCAACCCTTGAGCAGCCAAATAATCCAATATATCTTTCGCTAATTGCCCATTCCCTGCACCCCACTCTAATATGCAAGGATACTCCCGCAATTCATTTATCACGCTGCGCGCTAATGTGTGTGCATATAAAGGGGAAACAAGCGGCGCGGTGATAAAATCTCCCCGCGGGCCAAATTTTTCATGCGCGTTCATGTAGTAGCCTAATTCGGGATGATATAAGGCCAACGACATAAAGCAAGAAAAAGAAATAGAGCCGCCCGCTTGCGCAATATCAGCTTGAATAATTTTTTCAAGCGCTTGCGCGTGCGTGCGGTCTTGTGGTGAGACGTTAATCGCCTCGATTTGATGCTTTTCGCTCATGTTCTTTCAAATAACGTTTGCGCATCCGTAACGATTTGGGCGTTATTTCCAGTAATTCGTCATCTTCAATAAAGCTCAACATTTGCTCTAAAGAATATCTCAATGCTGGTGTCAGAATAATATTCTCGTCTGTTCCAGAAGCGCGCATATTCGTTAATTGCTTGCCCTTGATCACATTCACGACAAGATCATTATCACGTGAATGGATACCAACAATCATGCCTTCATACACTTCTACTTGTGGCCCAATAAACATGCGTCCACGATCTTGTAGATTGAATAATGAAAACCCAGTAGACATACCTGAAGCATTCGAAATTAATACACCATTACGACGCTTCCCTGCAGCACCTTTTTGCAAAGGACCATATTTTTCAAACACGTGGTACATCAAACCTGTGCCAGATGTCATGGTTAAAAAATCGGTGTGAAAACCAATTAGTCCACGCGCAGGAATTAAATAATCCAACCGCACACGGCCTTTGCCATCCACCACCATGTCTTTTAATTCACCACGACGTGAACCCAAAATTTCCATCAAACTGCCTTGGTGTGTTTCTTCCACATCCAGTGTTAATATTTCGTAGGGTTCGTGCAGTTCGCCATTCACTTCTTTCACAATCACTTCAGGCTTTGCGACAGCTAATTCATAACCTTCGCGACGCATGGTTTCAATCAAAATCGATAAATGCAATTCACCACGACCTGACACCAAAAAGCGATCACCGCTTTCTGTGTCTGACACACGCAAGGCTACGTTGTGAAGTAATTCTTTATCTAAACGATCACGAATTTGACGGCTTGTTACAAATTGCCCTTCTTTCCCAGCAAAAGGAGAGGTGTTCACTTGGAACATCATGCTCACTGTCGGCTCATCCACTGTTAGCGCTGGCAATGCTTCTACTTGGTTAGGATCACAAATAGTATCCGAAATACGAATACCATCAATCCCTGTAATCGCAACAATATCACCGGCTTCTGCGGTAGGCACTTCGCGGCGATCCAAACCATGATAACCCAAAATTTGCAACACGCGACCAGAACGAATCGCGCCGTCTCTATCAATGATTTTAACTTGCGTGTTGGATTTAATCGCCCCGCGCTTCACACGCCCAATGCCAATGGCACCTAAAAAGCTTGAATAATCCAAAGAGCTCAGCTGCATTTGGAATGAACCTTGAAGATCCACATTAGGAGGAGGCACGTGATCAATAATGGCCTGAAACAGAGACTGCATGTCTTTGGCTTCATCTACTTTGTCCAAGTCCAAGGTTGCGAACCCTTTCAATGCAGAGGCATAAACAATGGGGAAATCGAGCTGCTCATCCGTAGCACCTAGCCGATCGAACAAGTCGAACACCTGGTCTATCGCCCAATGAGGCCGCGCGCCCTCGCGATCTACTTTATTCACTACGACAATAGGCCGTAAACCATGCGCAAAGGCTTTTTGAGTTACGAAACGGGTTTGAGGCATAGGACCATCCACTGCATCCACCAGCAATAAAACAGAATCCACCATGGAAAGCACGCGCTCTACCTCACCGCCAAAATCAGCATGCCCTGGGGTATCCACAATATTAATACGGTAACCGTTCCAATCGAGGGACGTATTTTTAGCTAATATGGTGATACCACGTTCTTTTTCTAGAGGGTTGCTGTCCATCACTCGCACGCCTTCGGGGCCGCGGTTAGACAATGTTCCACTTTGGGTCAACAGCTTATCAACCAATGTTGTTTTACCATGGTCGACGTGGGCAATGATCGCCACGTTACGTATATTCATGAAGGCACCTTGAGATGACGGAAATAGCCGACATACTAACAGAAAGTAAGGGAGATGTCACGATGTATCAGCTTGAATATTCACAAGCACCCACGGAAAAGAGCACATCAACATGTTGATTTTATCAATAAAATTTATTTTCAACATTGAACCCTCAAAATCCGTCCGCCGCTTGTGGATTTTAATGCTAGCAAGTTCTATTAAAAGAATGCCGCAATTTATTGATGTCTTCAATGCTCACGCCACAATCTCGGTAATGCGTTTCCCAGTCTTGAACCTGTTCTGATAACGCATCAATCACTTGTCTAGCTGTTTCATCCGCAATATCAAAATATTTAGCAATAGATTGCGCATTGGCGACACTGGCTTCTTTACCATATTCTCCAATATTTAAAGCCAATTTATATGTATCTGAATGAATAATGCCAGGCACAACATCATACAAAGGAGACAATTCCCATTGTTTATTTCCTGCGTAAATAAAACCGTGATTACGCATGTGGTCATCATTATTAAACACTAAAATATTGAACACCATGCGTTTAAATAATTCTAATCTATCTTTATTAGGATCTGCACTTAACTGATTGATAGCCGTGCACAAAGATAAATAACTCCACTGGGTGTAATCTTGCTCATGCAAACCCGTTGCAGTTAATCCGGAAATAAAATGAATAGGACGCTCTCCTTCTTGATCACATAAGCGATCAAACCGTTCAATTAAAAAAACATCTCGGCCAGAAACATTTGTTTTATCAATTGGCGGAACATTTAACCCGCATTTTTTTGCCAAATACATCGTGGCGTATTCAATTAATGCTTCGTTTTTTTGATCCATGGAAAACGTAAATTTAGCAACATGAGGTTTATTGTTCCATAATACAGTTGCTTTAGGACGTGCACCACCTAAAGAGGGCCCATAATTTAAATAAGTTTCTAATGCTGCTGTTTTTTCTCCAGCCAATGCTTGTTCTGCTGCGGTCACGCATAATTTTAAATCTAATCTTTTATTGGGAATAATATCTATTGCATCTTGATGTTCTGAAAAAGCTAAAGCGCCTGCTCGATCAGAGCCTACATTAACAATGTAATCCAGCTCATCTAAATGATATGCATACTTTTTATCTAATAAATATCTTCCCCAACGATCAGGCCCTGCATCACGAATACCGTTAAACATTTCAAAACCAGCAGACGTTGTGAACTCTTCATCTCTTAATGGCAATTGCATAGGATCTAGACTGATAGCATCAGCACGCTGTAAATATTTTTTACCGTAACGGAAAATAGATCGAGAATATCGCCCTTGTGTTTCAAAAGCCAAGCGCCCTGCAGGAATAAAACTGTTTTTTAAATAAATATATACAACCACTGCTTTCATTAAAAATCCATCTCCTCATCACGAAATACATGTTTTGGTTTTTGTTCCGATACAATTTTTAAATCTTCGCCTAAAAGACGCTCGGGCAATTGATTTGCCAACCCTAATATATTTAAATATTCAATAAATGTTCCTAGTGATACAGTGGGATCACCTCTTTCAATTTTGCTTACCGTTCTGGGGTTGCGCACCCCAATGCGCTCGCACATGCTAGCAATGGTGATTTTACGCTTTAATCGTAACGCACGGAGCCATTGCCCAAGGTTGTTCAGCTCCTGGGCGAGCAGGGGAGGTAAAGGCCGTTTAATCGCTTCTCTATGGTTCATTTGCGTATTATAGCACACATTTCTAATGCAATAAAATATCATTATTTGTATAAAAATGCATTATAATACATTTTTCTGCAAAAAAAACGCATTATAATGCGTTTTTATGGGCAGACAAGACTATGCAAAGGAGCGTACTTGGTTATTAGCCATTATTTCCCAAAACATGAAAGCCATGCAAAAAGATAATACGCATAATCCATACCAACCACGTCGTTTGTTTGATGAGGCAAAAGAATTAGCTGACGTTTGGATGAGCATTGAAAATCCACATGAAGTATGGAGCACATTTTATAAAGAGCTTGAAAAACATGACTTAGGAGAACGGCTACCCTCTATTATTAAAGAACAATTGGTTTTTGCATTACATCCTGATGTAAAAGATAAAAAACAACTACTACTCAATACCAACACTCCTGATGCTACGCACGAATATGAAACATACATTCAAGCAACACTTCCGCCTATTGCCCACAAACCACAAATGCAATAACAGAATTTACGTAAAACGCGCCTGCGACGGTGATGATATTCACTCACAAACCATCAAAATGAATACAAGCGTGCTTATATAACGCATCATCTACTGCTGTAAATAAGGCAACCCGTGTGTATGCTTGATATTCCGGCAACAACGCCAACCCTAATTGTTCCCAGGGAATTTCCTGACGGCTGAATCGCAACCAATATAACACCCAAGTTGCAGGATGATGCTGCGGGCGATAGCGTATGGAATACTGATCTAACGCCGCAGATAATTTATTTGGATCTTTTATGGTTAAAAATTGCGATACAATTTTATCCGCTTGCTCGTCCAACCTAGCATAAATGGCTGTTTTTTGGGGTTCATCAAAACGGTTCCAGTCAATCACTTCGTCAAAATGACGTTTGCAACCACGACATACACCGTCACCATATACGGTGGAGCACACGCCCACGCAAGGTGTATCGATCAAAACCATTAGCACTCACCCTGTTATAAAATGTATACGCAAAAGAACAAGCCTAACCAAACAACGTCAACAAAGTGCCAATACCAAGCTGTTGCTTCAAATGCAAAATGATGCTCAGGTGAAAAATGTCCCTTCAAACAGCGGAAAAAAATCACTAACAGCATCACAGAACCTAATGTGACGTGCATACCGTGAAAGCCTGTCAACATGAAAAAAGTAGATCCATAAACACCTGAGTTTAACGTTAACCCAAATGAATGGTAAGCCAACTCATACTCATGTGCCTGTAAAATTAAAAACGCTACACCTAAGGCTACTGTTAAAAATAATCCGATATTTAACTGCATCCGCTTTTTCGCTTTCAATGCCCAATGTGCCCAGGTCACTGTCACGCCGCTGCTTAACAAAATAATCGTGTTTAACAATGGCACGCCATCCCAGCCAATCACGTCATGAGGCCCTACAAACTTTTGTGAGTTTGGATTCGTTAATAAAGGCCATACTGCTTCAAAATGTGGCCATAAATCTTTTGCCACACCTTTTGTACCTTCGCCGCCTAACCATGGCACAGACCACATGCGAATGTAGAATAATGCACCGAAAAATGCAGCGAAAAACATTACTTCAGAAAAAATAAACCACATCATGCCGTAACGAAAAGAATGGTCCATCTGATGCGAATATAAACCTTTCATGCTTTCATGAATCACATTGTTAAACCACCCAGCAACCATGAATAAAATCACGCCCAACCCAGCCACGAAAAACAGTAACGCAGGCGTTAACGGCGCTGCAATATTTGGATTGTGCACATGCATTAATTTTCCTAAGCCAATGGCAAATAAGAACAACCCTACCGCACCCACAATAGGCCATGGGCTTTGGGCAGGAACATAATAATGCTCATATTTGTCTGTCATAATGAACTCCCTTTTGGTTTGGTACGCGGGGTAATATCAAATAACGTATACGATAACGTCATTTGTGAAATATCTTTGGGCAAATTAGGATCGATAAAAAATACTAAAGGCATTTCTTCATCTGTATGCGCTCTGAGTGGTTGATTATTGAAACAAAAACATTCTGTTTTTTTCAAATAAGGCGCAGATGGCGCAGGCGTAACACTGGGAATAGACTGCCCTATCATATCGTTATCCGTATTGTTTTTTGCGTAAAACATAACTTTCACCGTCTCACCCGGATGCACATCCACATAAGTCTGTTTGCCGTAAAACTCCCACGGCATATTTTCATTGTTGTGTGTCACAAAATCCACTCGGATAATGCGTGAATAATCAATCGTCGTATTTGCAACACGCACTCGTCCACCTGTTTTACCGTTAATACCTGTCACACGACAAAACGTGTCATATAAGGGCACCATGGCATAAGCAAACACAAACATACAACACGCCGCCATCACTAGCTTCACAATTAATGATTTGTGACGGCGCATTTCCATTATTAATGATGCTCTTCAATTTCTTTCAATGTAGGCGGTGTTGCAAAAGTATGGTAAGCAGGAGGAGAGTGCAAAATAAATTCCAATCCACGTGGGTGGTCCCATACCATGTCTGTTGCTTTTTGACCTTTACCACGAATCGCTTGTATCACGATATACAAGAATAAAAATTGTGTTAAGCCAAATACAAACCCACCTATAGAGCTCAGTTGATTGAAATCAGCAAATTGTAAAGCATAATCAGGAATACGTCGCGGCATACCTGCTAACCCTACAAAATGCATGGGGAAGAAAAGCACATTCACGGAAATCGCAGAAATCCAAAAATGGAATTTAGCCAATGTTTCGTTGTACATAATCCCTGTCCATTTTGGCAACCAGTAATAAACCGCTGCAAAAATAGAAAATAACGCACCCGTCACTAATACATAGTGGAAATGTGCCACAACGAAATAAGTATCATGATAACGTGTATCGGCAGGGATCAATGCCAACATTAATCCTGAAAAGCCACCCACAGTAAATAAGAAAATAAACGCCAATGAAAATAACATTGGCGTTTCAAACGTTAGCGCACCACGAAAAATGGTGGCTGTCCAATTGAATACTTTCACGCCTGTCGGTACAGAAATCAACATGGTGGCATACATGAAAAATAAACCTGCTACGATAGGCAAGCCTACTGTAAACATATGATGTGCCCATACGAGGAATGACAATCCTGCAATAGCAACAATCGCATAAATCATCGATGTGCGACCAAATAATTTCTTGCGCGAAAAGGTTGGCACAATTTCTGAAATAACACCGAATGCAGGCAGAATCATGATGTACACTTCAGGATGCCCAAAGAACCAAAAAAGATGCTGGAACAATATAGGATCTCCGCCCCCAGCAGCATTGAAAAAGCTCGTACCAAAATTACGATCGGTCAGCAACATGGTCACCGCACCTGCTAGCACAGGCATCACTGCAATCAATAAGAATGCTGTTATCAGCCATGCCCAACAGAAAATAGGCATGCGCATGAACGTCATTCCCGGTGCACGCAAATTAAAAATGGTTACAATCACGTTAATCGCACCCATGATGGATGAAATCCCCATCAAATGCACAGAAAAAATAAAGAAATCTGTACTTGGCGGCCCTTGTACTGACAATGGCGCATAAAATGTCCAACCAAAATTAGGCGCTCCACCTTCCATGAACCATGACATCAGCAACATGGAAAATGCAAAGGGCAGAATCCAAAAACTCCAGTTATTCATACGGGGTAACGCCATATCAGGCGCACCAATCATCATGGGAATCATCCAATTTGCAAGCCCGGTAAACGCAGGCATGATGGCACCAAACACCATGATTAATCCATGCATGGTTGTTAATTGGTTGAAGGTGTTCGGATGCACTAATTGCAACCCTGGCATGAATAATTCTGCACGGATCACCATCGCCATAGCACCACCAATTAAAAACATGATGAAGCTAAGCCATAAATACATGGACCCAATATCTTTATGGTTTGTCGTAAAAAACCAACGTGTAATCCCTTTAGCAGGGCCATGCACGTGGTCGTCGGTATGATGGGTGTGATCGTGTATGCTCATGATTTTTCCTTCGCGCTCTTCTGCGCTTCTAACCAAACTTCATATTCTTCAGGAGACTTTGCTTCTACCACAATCGGCATAAAACCATGGTTAATGCCACAAAGTTCTGCGCACTGCCCTCTATATATGCCAGGCTCTTCAATATAAGCCCAAGCTTCGTTAATAAACCCAGGAACAGTGTCTTTTTTAATGCCTAACGCAGGCACCCACCAAGCATGTAACACATCATTAGCGGTGAATGCAAAACGAATTTTCGTGTGTGTGGGAACTACTAAATGACGATCCACTTCTAATAGGTAATGTTCCCCTTTGGGCATCATCCCATTGATTTGCTCTTGTGTCGTAGCAGTGTTCGACGTGAAGCTGACGCCTTCACCTAAATAATCATATTTCCAATACCACTGGTAACCTGTCACGGTGATAGTAACGTCTGATTTTTCATGGTTTTCTTGGATAATCAACGCGCGCGTGGCAGGAATTGCCAAAACGATCAAAATAACAAACGGAATTACTGTCCAAATCACTTCAATTTGTACATTTTCATGGAACTCAGAAGGCTTGTGCCCACGTGCTTTGCGGTGCATGAAGATAGAGTAAATCAATACCCCAAAAACAAGTATGCCAATCACCGTGACCACACCTAGCATGATCATGTGGAGCTGGTATTGAGATATACTGACAGACGTAACACCTGGGATCATATTTAACTGCTTTGCAGCCTGGGCAACCCCTGTATACAGCAGCCCTAATCCAGCAAGCATTATAGCTAAAAATTTGGATAATAATGACATGTCTCTTCTCCACGATGCCGCTTCCACGCGGCTCGGCTATTTTCTCAGGATGTTGGCCAGAAGACAAGATGTCTGTGCAAGTTTTAATGTAGAAGAATAGGATCCGCCAACCTAAAGGCAGGAATAGGTGCCACAAACGAAAACTTTGTGTCCATCACAATGAATTTATAGCTGCCTTCCATGCTGCCTACAGGCGTTTTGAGGAGGGCGCAGCTGGTATAAATGAATACGCCGCCGGCCTTAATCACCGGCTGCTCTCCCACAACACCAGCGCCTTCAATAATTTGTTCACCGCCCTGAGCATCGGTGACGATCCATCTTCGAGAAAGCAATTTAACTGCCTCTTCACTTAGATTTCTAATTTCGATGGTATATGAGAAAAAATAACGCTCATCTTCCGGGCTAGACTGCCGAGGAATATACTCTGAACGAACGCGAATATGAATATGAGGCGGAGTCGGCGCAGGCATGATAAAATCCTTCCGTGTTTAGTTACTGTGGACCCATCCATGAACCACTCTATAAATCATACTCCGCGAAAACGCTTTGGGCAGCATTTCCTGCATGATATGCACATTATACATGAAATTATCAATGCGATCGCTCCATGTCAAGAAGATTTTTGCGTAGAAATTGGCCCAGGGCTTGGGGCGCTAACCATCCCTTTATTAGAAAGGGTGAAAAAATTAACTGCAATTGAACTTGATCGCGATGTTATCCCTTTATTAATTGAAAAAGCAAAACCTTTCGGCATATTAACAATCATCGCTCAAGACATATTGAAAACAGACTTAACGCAGTTAGGGCAGGGCACGCATAAGATACGGTTGATTGGGAACTTGCCTTATAATATTTCATCGCCTATTTTGTTTCATTGTTTTGAGGCTATTTCTACCCTTCAAGACATGCATTTTATGCTGCAAAAAGAAGTGGTCGATCGCATGGCTGCCGAAGTAGACGATTCTGAATACAGCCGCTTAACCGTGATGACACAATTTTATTGTCATGTTGAAAAATGTTTTGATGTAGGGCGTGAAGCATTCACGCCTCCCCCGAAAGTAATTTCAGGCATTGTACGTTTAACTCCACGTAACACTGAAGAATTTGCAAATGTTGATAAAAAAAGTTTTGAACAATTAGTACAATTAGCTTTTTCACAACGCCGCAAAACCATTCGAAATAACTTAAAACATATTATTTCAGATGAAATATTTGAAACGTTGGGGATTAATCCAAATGCTCGGCCACAAAATCTTACGCTGGAAAATTATGTAGCGTTAACGAAATTTTTCGCAAACACTCGAAGGGCAGTATAAAATCATGGCATTGCAAGCGGAGTAATATTCCATCGGGAAACTAAACTATAGCCTGTAAAGCGTCCGCCCTCTGGATCTTTTTGAAGAATATCCATTTCGATGAGCGCATTAATATCGCGTAATGCTGTGTCTTGAGAGCACTTCATCATCTTAGACCACTTGTGTGTAGTTAATTTCCCAAAAAAACCATCAAACAATGTGTTGATCACCAATTTTTGTCGCGAATTAAAATGGATTGTTTCATACTCGTGCCAGAATTTTGCTTTCATCAAAGCAACATGAACCATGTACTCTGTTCTATCAAAAGCATGATCTAATGTCTGTAAAAACCATTCTAAATAAGGAGTAATTTCCAAGCCTCCTTTGCTTGTTTTTTCCAAAATAGCATAATAAGCTTTACGTTCTAGCCGAATTTGCGCAGACATACTATAGAATCGCAAAATGCTTTGTTCATGACGAGCCAATAACCAGTCAGTAATGGCACGTGCAATTCTGCCATTTCCATCATCAAAAGGGTGCAGCGTAACAAACCAAAAATGTGCAATAGCAGCTTTTAAGAGAGGATCTATATCATTTTTTCGATTTGCCCACTCAATAAACACAGACATTTCTTTATGGAGCATTTCTGCAGCAGGCGCTTCAAAATGCACTCGCTCTTTTCCGATAGCGTCAGATACTATTTGCATAGGCCCATGAGCATCAGTGCGCCAAGATCCTACTGTCAAATGCCATCTTTTATCTCCGCTCATTAATGCAAGATGCCAATGGCATAAGCGTTCCTCTGTTAAAGGTTCATTGAAATTCTGGATGGCATCAAAAACAATTTCCACCGCACCTTCGACATTCTGAGATGCCGTTTTAAGATTCCCAATATCAAACCCTAAACGACGAGCAATAGAAGAACGAACTTGTTGAAGATTTAAAATTTCGCCTTCGATATCGCTTGACTGGGTAACCTCTAAAGCGAGGCTATTCAATACAGTTTCATGTTGAATATCAAAACCCAAGGCCTGTAAGCTGCCCAAAAGGCGGCCCTGCCTCAAGTGCACCTTCGCCAGCAAAGGAGCCAATTTGTCTTGGTCCCAAAAAAAGTGAGGCCAATCAGTATGTTGGTAAATATAACGTGCCATACGAACCTCCCTCAGTCTTTATTATAGCGCTTGTTCTCCGCAAAATTCACTGGTTTTTGCGGAGAACAGAGCAAATTTTACAAGCAGGCCACTGCATCTTCACCTCAATGGGTAGGTTTTATTTTTTCATAACTGGGGTTTTATACATCTTTTATTAAAATTGTAAGAAACTGTCAAAAAATGACAGTTTCAATCATACTTTAATATCCAGCTTTAAAAGGGGATAGGGCTTGCGCAACGCAAATCAAAGACTTCGCATTACACTGCTGTTTTTTTCAACATAAAAAACAAGCTAATGACACCGACAGAGATCGTAGCTATCAAAATCATACCAATGTTCTGAAAAGATTGGGCATAAAAATACCCCACCAATTGCAAAGAAAACCCTGTCAAAATTAAATTGCCCATCCTCAATAACGCAGATACTTTTCCTTTTGCTTGGGGCATCTTATTCAAAAAGATAGGATAGAGGATCACACTCGGGATAATTTGGCCAATCACAAATGGCAAAAAGGAAAGTGTGATCAATAAAGGATTGGCAGTATCAGTGAAGGTGGCTCCTGCAAGGGTAAAAAGGCTGAACACAAAGATGTAAAAAGATATTTTTAACATTTTTGCTTGATCACACTTTTTCATGATAAATCCAACCATCATGCTACCCAATGCAAATATTGCAGCAAACACACCCTGATAATATCCAAAATGCGAAAGGCTAACATTGAGATCTTCGATATAAAGCAAAGGCGACATGCCCACGAAAATCCAGTAAGGCGCAAAAAGAAAAATAAAACCTATCATCATCAACATAACAGATTTATTTTGAAATATGGGAACATATCCGCGTAATGAAAGTGTTTCTTTTTCTTCAGGGAATTTGCTTGGCGGCACAAATAATATTGTCATCAACAATACAACCAGCCCCATGATTAAGAGGGCAACAAAGTTACCCTGCCAACGAAATGCTAATGTGATATAACTCCCAGCAACAGGCGCAATACCAATACTGGCATTGACAATGCCATTAAGCATCGCCAACATAAATTGTTGCTCTTTGAGAGGGTAGTGATCCGCAATGATTAAAAAACACAACGTCCCAGGCGCGCTCACACCCAGCCCTTGCAGAAAACGCCCAGCAAGCAAGACTTCATAAGCAGGAGCACACAAACACAAGATACTCCCGATAATGAATATCAATAATCCTCCTATAATAACAGGCTTGCGTCCATACCGATCGGCCAAGCCTCCCACAAAAAACAAGCCCAAGCAAATGCCTATAAAATTAATTGACAATAACATTTCTACCCAAAAGGGCGTCAAAGAAAATTGCTGTTGCAATTCGGGAAAGCTGGGAATAAATAAATCCAGCTCTGCACCCCCTAAAATATCCATGAGGATAACTGTTATAATCAGCATCGTTTTACTCATGTTCCCCTCGCGATCAGTAACAGCATATCAAGATCTTAGC
>CAYLHG010000014.1:0-41109 GCA_964383495.1 uncultured Gammaproteobacteria bacterium | reverse complement strand
CTATAGAGGTGAACAATGTTAAATTTTGCTTGGAAAAACACAACAATCACACTGATGTATTAGTTGCTCGAGAAAAAAGCTGGATCTTCTAAGCCGCTTATGCGGCGAATAACGAAAACAACCAGGCCATGAATGCACTTATAAACTTCTAAGCCGCCTATGCGGCGGATAACCTTATAAAACTTTCAAGCCAATCAGATTTGGACTTCTAAGCCGCCTATGCGGCGGATAACAACTAAAACCTTCATCAGGTCCAACTGATAAACTTCTAAGCCGCCTATGCGGCGGATAACCCTGAAATCAATCCCTCGGGTCAGTACAAAGACTTCTAAGCCGCCTATGCGGCGGATAACCTTACATATCAGATGGATTATTTCGGCTAAATCTTCTAAGCCGCCTATGCGGCGGATAACTGATTGCTTTTTGCAAAAAACACAGCACTAACAGCAGGTTCACTCTATCCTTATGGATGAACCAAAAAAAAGGAGCAAAGCCCTACCCAGTTGTAAAGTATATCATTTTTAAAGAGCAAAAAATATTTGGTTAAAAATTGGGCACTGTTGATCCAAAGCCCATACCATATGTCCCAAAGCCACACTCAACCATTGTGCTACTTTCATTTTTTGCAATATACAGCTTGAAGGGCTGCTTATTCGTTAAGCTCTTTAATTGGAGATAAGGTAGATCGCTGGTGAATATAACATCCTGATAATGTTTCAACGCCTCCCCAAAGCTAATTGACATACGCTTCGCGCGCCTTTTTGCAAGCTTTGCAATACTTCCTTTCAAGCGCCTTCTTCGATATTCAACATAACCAGTAACCTTTGTAGTGGGAACTTCTCGAACCAAGCTACAATGCATGTAATTCATCAATCGTGACAGCCATCCACTCAAATTAAGCGCCACCAAGTCCGATTCACTGTTCCCAAAAACACGCAACTTCGTCCCTAAATATCCCCCTACTTTTGATTGATATCGATACTCAGGAAATGATACCCCAAAAGGAACTCTGCCATTCTTATCTTGTTTTTCAACAAAAGCCAAATGAATCTGCATATAAACCGCCTGCCACAATTCATAAATACCAACATCAGAAATGACAGGTACCTGCAAGCTTGATACACACTCTTTTACTAAAACAGGTAGCGGTATTAATGCATCTTCCGCGCGCCCAATGAACGTACCGCGATGTCCGCCCGCTTCTGCTCCTTGTGCCACAATAATATTTATTCCTTTTTCTTCCAATAATTGAGCTTCATCTACATGCGTTGCTGTTCCCATTAAAATAATATTTTTTTTTCTTCAGCGAAATTAAATATTTTTCATCTGGTATGCCAAATGTAAAACTAAAAACAGGGACTGCTTCATCCAAAATAGCGCGTAGTTGTTCCTCGAATGCAAAAGTGTAAGGCGGTGAAACCAGTTTGACATGGAAATGTAACTCATGGCAACATGCTTCAACACAATGTGCCATGTGTTCGATAGCGCTTTCAGAAGCTTGGGGTGTTTCAGGAACAAATAAATTTACCGCAAAAGGATAGTTTGTTAATGCTTTAATTTTTCGAATGGTTTTTTTAATTTCATCGGGTTCCATGTAGCCAGCCGCCAATGAACCCAAGCCACCTGCATTACTCACTGCTGCAACCAGTGCTGGCGTTGTCGCACCTCCCGCCATGGGAGCCTGGATAATGGGATAGCGCGTGATCCAAGACATTTTATAATCCACAACCCTTTATAAAAAACATGAGCTTTTATGTTCAACAGCGGGTTGAGCATGAGAAGTTAATGGTGTTAAATAATTTACTATGTCCGTATGTTTTTTAGATTGTGCAATTTGCAATGGTGTCATGGGTGATCTTAGAGGGATTGGAATTAGTGTTTGTAGGATATTGTCCCCAACCCCCACATACCCCCCCGTGGACGTCTTATTAAAATCACAGCCTTGCGCATGCAACGCTTTAATCCAGGGCAAATGATTCCGGTAAGCAGCTTTGCATGCATCTTCTGGATTTGGTGGCGTAAGATTATTGTTAGTCACATATTGGTAATACATATTTTCATAGCCTTCCAGTAACTTAACAACATTATTTTTATTATAAAATTTCGCAAGATCTAAAGCTGTCCAAGTTTGGGCGGGACCGCATAACACAAAGGGATTAACATTAACCTCATTAATTAAATATTCTACTGCCTCCAAACTTCCAGAAGCAGCAGCCATGGCTAAAGGTGTTATTAGCCCTAATATTGTTACCTGAAATCCTGTGAACCCTGCTCGCGCCAGGATCTCTGCACGTGGTGGAATTTTTTCACAACTATTCAACGCACGCTTAGTTGCGAGCTTTAAATTATCTACATTGTTTTTGGAGGCTGCCAAACACGCAAAGAACGCACTATCATATTTATTAAGATTTGAACCATTAGAATATCTCACAGGCGCAGTGGTGGCGATCGGTGTTACATGGTCTAAGGCAGAAAAAGCGGTTGGAGCAGATGGAGTATTTATACTATCCCAAAACACACTTGATTCAACAATGACAACGATCTCTTCTTCCTCAGATTCAACGCCTACATTATTAATAACACTTTGTTCAACGGGAGTTATTTTTGAAGATGGAATTACTGGACTATCCTCAGAAGCTTGCACATCCATTTGCTCTATTTGTTTTGTTAATACAGCAATCGTTTGTTGATAACCTATCATTACATCATCCATCGTTTCATCTTGTCCAATCATCCCTCCTGATGGAGAAGTATCGCTTAGCTTCCTTGAAAAATCATTCCAATACCTGTTAGGTATGTCACTCATTAGCTTACGTGTCTCTTTAACATTATTATCGATATATGTTTCAATAAAAATTTTTACATCCCTGCTTTCTAGAATATTTAGAGCCTCTATACTATCTTCATACTTAGCAGCCAAATATTCTGGAGTGTCCGCCTTTAAATGTCTTAATACCACGCCGGCACTTCTATTTAAGTGTAAAATTTCTGATTTTTGAAATTTTAAGCCTGAAAAAAATTGATAATGTTTTTTAATGAGGTGCTTTAATTTACTTGGATCCAACTCATGATTGGATAGGTAATCCCATCCCTTTGCAATCTGTGTAAAATCTTCTCTTGAAATAATTTCGTAGAGCAAATTGGTCTCTTTCAAAAGTCCATACCTTTCTAAGAGGATAGAATTACTCATTGATGATTTGTGCAGCCCAGAAAATGTACTGTCAATTCTGTTTTCAGTTAACTCCGTCTCTTTCGTATTCGGCTTCAACATCATTATGATTTGCCTCATGATAAAAATTCTAGAATCAGAAAGATAATCAATCATTTTAGTAAACGCATTTTCTGGAGTGCGTAGAATTTGTATTAATCGAATAACTCTATGTATTTGGTTTAATTTTTCCGCGTGATCTCTGAAAAAATCACCATTAAAATATTCTACATTTCTAAGCAATAATGTCATTCCAATCGATTGCTCATCTAGCAATCCCTTTACTGAAACTTTCTCTATAAAAGAACGGATGAGCTTTACGATGCGTTCACCTTCTTTTGCATACTTCATGTCTGCGGATACAGCAAGAGTCACTAATCTAATCAACAATTCCACAACTAAAACAAACCGAGAATCAATGACATTGATTTCTGTCTGCCCTGATTTTTTACGCACCCACTCTAACAACACCTGCATCCACTTAATATAATCTTTTCTAACTATAACAGCTGGTTTATCAAGGAGCACCGAAAACGATCTCAAGCTAAATTTTTCAGATTTTAAAAATTCCAAATTAAAAAAATTTATTTTATTGAAAAATCCCTCAGTACTATTACTTTCTACAGAAATATACGGATCATTTTCATACTCCGGCATGCATTCATGGATAGACTCGCGGTAAGCAGTGATAATCGGTTTAGTATGCTTTTGAATGATGATTTTGGCGTTTAAGACAATAGGTAGCGGCATAGTATTTTCTCACAGTTAGTTAATTACTATTAACATTGTTTTATACTGACATTTTTGTATCTTACTGCTCACCGTTGGTCATGTCAATTAGAGAGCTCTTTTTGTAAGCGCAAGCTGATAACCTTCTTCATTGACATCCTCAGGGACTCAAGGCACTATAGAAATTTCTCAAAGGAAACTATAACCGCTATGATGAATGCGCTCCAAGATAAAAATGTACTTTTAGGTATCACAGCTGGCATTGCAGCCTACAAAGCCCCTATTGTCGTACGTCAGCTCAAAAAATTAGGCGCCAATGTACGTGTTGTATTGACGGAAGCAGCGAAGCATTTCGTCACCCCACTCACGCTGCAAACGCTGTCTGGAAATCCTGTACACACTGATTTATTCGACCTCACCCAAGAAGCCGCGATCAATCACATCGATTTAGCACGTTGGGCTGATCTTATTCTCATTGCTCCCACAACGGCTGATTTTATTGTAAAGCTTGCGCATGGGCATGCAAATGATTTACTCACAACAGTATGTCTTGCAACGAGAGCGCCCATCGCAATTGCGCCCGCCATGAATCGTTTCATGTGGGATAATATTGCAACAAAAACCAATGTCGATTTGCTCATCCAAAGAAAGATCCTTATATTACCGATTGGCATTGGGGAACAAGCCTGTGGCGAAATCGGTGAAGGCCGCATGATTGGACCTGAAGAAATCATTGCTCACATCTCACACATCTTTGCCCCTGGCCTATTATCAAGGAAGCGTATTCTCATCACTGCAGGCCCTACCCATGAATATATCGATCCCGTTCGTTACATCAGCAATCCAAGCACAGGAAAAATGGGTTACGCCATTGCGGAAGCTGCTGCAATACTTGGGGCTGAAGTCACACTGATTTCTGGCCCAACAACGTTACCATCTCCACAACATGTGACTAAACTTTCAGTCACGACTGCTTTAGAAATGCACGAAGCAGTTCTGCAACATGTCAATCATCAACATGTTTTTATCGCAACTGCTGCCGTAAGCGATTATCGCCCCGAATTTATTGCCACACAAAAAATTAAAAAAACAAACGCTTTATTGAATATTCAATGCACTCCTAATCCCGATATTTTAAAAGCTGTTTCAACATTACCCAACCGACCATTTTGCGTTGGCTTTGCTGCTGAAACAGAAAATATTCGTGAAAATGCTAAACTCAAATTGAAAAATAAACAATTAGATATGATATGTGTCAATGACGTATCTGAAAGTAATATCGGGTTCGGTGCTGATGAAAATGAATTAACAGTGCTTACTACCGCCCATGAATGGGCTTTCCCTAAACAACCCAAAAAACTATTAGCCGAAAAACTTATTTCTTTAATTATCCATGTAACACTAGGCGAGGAACTTATATTAACCCAGTGATGGATTTGAAGATGCAAATATAGCTCTGTGTGTGCAGATCGCTTCCATTTGCACAGTTGGGTTGGATTTTAAGGGTTATCCATACGGAGTATAGGAAATACCCCTCTGAAATGATATCATACCCACATGATCCAGAACTACGACTGCATATTCTTCGACGCCGATGAAACCCTCTTCCACTTTGACGCTTTTCGCGGCCTGCAGCGCACGTTTGCTCAATTAAATGTTGCTTTTACTGAGCATGATTATCAAGAATATCAAATTGTTAACAAACCACTTTGGACCCATTACCAATTGGGTAAAATCGACGCTAAAACCGTTCAAGAACAACGCTTTGACCTCTGGAGCCGCCGGCTTAACATCCCTTCTTATGAACTAAACACAGCTTTTTTGAATGCCATGGCAGATATTTGTGAGCCACTACCTGGAGCGACCCTGCTTCTAAATAAGCTGAAAGGCAACGTCAAGCTAGGCATTATCACGAATGGTTTCGCCCACATGCAACAGCTTCGGCTTGAGCGTACAGGTTTGAAAGATCATTTCGATGCACTTGTTATTTCAGAAAAAACCGGCGTCGCAAAACCAGCTCTCGCTATTTTTGATTATGCCTTGTCGCTGATGAACCACCCTCCGCGCGAACGGGTACTGATGGTGGGTGATACATTAGAGTCTGACATCTTAGGGGGAATCAATGCCGGCCTGCATACCTGCTGGCTCAACCCTCAACAAAAACTCCTACCCAAACACATCAAACCACATTTTCAAGTGGCTTCGCTATCTGCGCTTGATGCCTTACTTCATCCTTCATCGTAACTTCTGCTGTAAAAATTCCATTCTTTGATCGCAAAATTTCCATATAAAATGATGGCAAACAGAAGATTGTACACGCCAGATAATGATGATATGATAAAAAACGTGTCGTTAGAGGGAGGTATTTCTTCGTGAAAAAATATTTACTACCTATCATGGGTTGCTTGTTATCCACCCACCTACATGCTACAGAAATCATGCTTGCTGAGAAACCTATTCATTTGGGTTCCGGCACTATTCCTCCCCACGCGGTGGTAAAAATCTCGCTCATTCCGATAGGAAACCTTTATCCTCATGAATTCACTTGCAAGCTGAGTAACCCCAATGAAGATCCCGCTATTGACTGGATCCCCGTGCGATTTGGCTTGGATGGCATTCATTACAACAGTTACGACTTGACCTTAAACGGTGAGCCTCTCAGCCCCTGGGGTTCAGGCTCATTGACTCTCGCTGAAAATATATTTTTTAGTGGAGTTATTTATGTAGAGCAGTGGGGTTCTCTTACCATTCACAATGTCACAAATACAGACATTGCTGTGAAATATACATGCGATGCAGTCCCTGTTAAAGTAGGAACGTAACCGAGTCGCCGCCATATTATATTTCAAAATTGGATTGTTCTGGTTCTATTGCCCTGGCTTCGCACGCTTGCTGTCTACATCTTCAATAACACGTTGGCTTTTCCCACTTGCTGAAAGGATCATATCTATGATTGCTCGCGCAGCTTCTTTATTTTCGGCAGACGCTTTTTCATGAATATTTCTTGCAAAATCTAAGGGAGTATTTCCTGCCCTATCTTTATGCTTGAGAGAGGCACCCGCACGTATTAATAAAGCTGCTATTTTGGGATTAGAATATTCAATTGCTTTACATAATAAACCCTCAAAATCATCAGCTATATTTCGCTCAATCATTAAAAAGACACGAACCATTTCTACGGATTGACACTCAACAGCGATTGTCAGCAAACCCCTCTCAGCACCGTTGGAATCACCGTATATAACACCACAATCCATGGACCCTACAGGAAGACCTTTTAAAACAGCGGCCATTAATAAGTCTTCATTCAACTTTTCCGTGCTTGTCGCCATTAACACTATTTGTGCCGAATGCAACTTTCGCTCACGTGTCTCACTCAATGCATCTACTCTCGATGTGTTTCTAGCGGCTCTAAATAATATATCAGTAAGCTCAACATGATTTTTTGGCAATTCAACAGTCTTCGGTTCGACTAATAATGGATCATGCTGCATGATTTTTTCAATCAATGCGCGTAATAATGTATTATTGATTACTACATCAAAAGACCTGTTCCTTAATGTTTGTAACGAATAATTCCGAAGTGCATTAACAAGTAATATCGTTTCTAGCAAAGTTTGATCTTTAAAAAGCTCTTTTTTGAATGCTTCAATATTTTTTTGAACATGATTTGGAGCATCCAATGAGCTCTCGCATAACACGTGAAACCAGAAATAATTATCAAAAAGACCAGGATGAGGTTTAGACACTTTCAACAACGCTTTCCATAAATATTCATCTGAAAACAAATAATCCCTCATCTCATGAAAATATGTTTCATTCACTTTCTCTAAATGCCCAATCAATAACCATTTCGCCTGATGAAATTCTTCAGAACTCTTCGAAATCTGTAATGAGAGATAAGCAGCTGGAAATTTATAAACAGGAATTGCACGTGATGTGATGCTACTGTTTTTAACCACAATATCCCAATCATAAACAATATTATTACAACCACGCATAGACCTACGTTGCCATGCACGACGCTGCGTCCCTAAAAACGATAATGCTGCAAAAACACGCCCTTCCCGCTGCTCATCACTTACCTCCTCTCCCGGCACATTCCATATATCAGCCAAATACCCAAAATATTCGATGATACGAGCTCGTTCTAAGCGGCTTGTTTGCCCCAATTGCACTAAATCTACAAGAGGAAGGTGGTTATAAATCAAAGGCGATAATTCAGAGAAGAGCGGTAACCCGTTGACTTCCCCATATTTATTCTGCGATGCTTCTGTCTCTACACCGCTAGCAGCAAAAACAAGAGGATGTTGTACCATGGCTATCGCTCCAAGTTAGTTTGTTGCCATTGTACTATACTTGTAAGATAACTACAATTGCCATGCCCTACAAAGACAATAAACTCGTATTCCCACCCATTGCTGCGGTATTAATCGTCAGCACGCGCTCATGCACCAATCTCAATAAATAATTGGGTCCACCAGCCTTTGGGCCTGTGCCTGATAAACCTTGTCCACCAAAGGGTTGCACTCCCACCACGGCGCCAATCATGTTACGGTTTACGTAAGCATTTCCTGCCTCAATCGCATCTGTCACGGCATTGAAACGGGATTCAATGCGGCTTTCCATGCCAAATGTTAATCCATACCCTGTCGCATTTACTTCTTCTATCACTTTATCTAAATCGCTCAACGCAAAACGAATAATATGCAATACCGGCCCAAACACCTCACCTGGCAATTCTTTCAAGCTGCTAATCTCGCAAGCTGTTGGTGCAATATAAAAACCATTTAAAGAGGCTGGCTGGCCTTGATGAACCCATTTTGCAGTATTTTTCATGCGCGCCACGTGCGCTTCTAGCATCGCAAGTGCATCTGCATCAATCACAGGGCCCACATCCATATCTATCACGCTTGGATCGCCTACTGTTAATAAATCCATCGCACCTTTCAACATGGTGATGAAATCTTCAGCAACGTCCTCTTGAATAAATAATACACGCAATGCCGAGCAACGTTGCCCTGCAGAATCAAAAGCAGATTCCAGCGCATCCGCCACCACCTGCTCTAATAATGCAGATGAATCAACAACTTGAACGTTTTGCCCGCCGGTTTCTGCAATCAACGGCACAATCGGGCCATTTTTCGCAGCCAAAGTTTGATTAATACGACGCGCTGTTTCCGTAGAACCTGTAAACATCACCCCTGCTACGCGTGCATCATTCACTAATGCTGCGCCCACGCTAGGGCC
Source organism: uncultured Gammaproteobacteria bacterium (assembly GCA_964383495.1). Lineage (GTDB taxonomy): Bacteria > Pseudomonadota > Gammaproteobacteria > JABCZS01 > JABCZS01 > CAWKDC01. The sequence goes on along the minus strand of CAYLHG010000014.1, from coordinate 31,922 downwards.
ATCCCCCGGCAATAATTGCAATACCTCTTTGGGAATACCCGCTTCGTGAAATAATTTCACTGCTTCATAGGCAATGATCGGCGTTTGTTCTGCAGGTTTTGCCAATACCGTATTCCCTGTGACTAATGCAGCCATGATTTGTCCTGCGAAAATCGCTAACGGAAAATTCCAAGGACTAATACAAACAATCGGACCACGGCCGCGATATGTCATTTGATTATGTTCACCTGTTGGGCCAGGAAATACCACGGGGTCAGTCATCAATTTTTCAGCTTGTACGGCGTAATAATTGCAGAAATCGATGGCTTCTCTCACTTCACCGATCGCATTAGACAATGTTTTCCCTGCTTCTTTGATCAATATTGCATACAATTTGAAACGATTTTTTTCTAATAATTCGGCTGATCGTCTCAACATGTCTGCACGCACTTTCACAGGTTGTTTCGCCCAAGGCATGTGTGCTTGCACAGCAATATCCAATGCGTGCGACACCTGTTCTGCTGATGCTTCCACCGCATGGCCAATTAATTCTGTACGTATTGCCGGGTTGTAACAAGGCTTTTTCAGTGTAGCGCTGGCTGTTAACGCTAACAAGGGCTCCGCATGCCATGGCATGGATTGCACATATTGATTCATGTCGGCTTGAATGTTGTGTAATGTAGTCATATCAGAGATATCCTCCCCGCGGCTGTTTAAACGATCTTGTCCTAAGATATGGCAAGGTAATGGAATTTTAGGATGTGGCTTATGCGTTTCTCGGCGCAATGCATCAACAGGGGAACCAACGAGTAATTCTAATGAATATTTCTCATTGCCAATTTGATTCACAAAAGAAGTGTTTGCACCATTTTCTAATAAACGTCTCACCAAATACATTAATAAATGTTTGTACCCCCCAACAGGTGCATACACGCGCGAAGCAGCGCCTGATATTTGCATGGCTTTATCATGTACATCTTTTCCCATACCATGCAAGCGTTGAACTTCAAAACCTGGCACGCCTTTAAAGACGTGCAAAACAGCCGATAAGGTGTAAGCGTTGTGCGTAGCACATTGCACATAAATAGTATCGGTGTGTTTTCGCAGTAATTGTGCACATGCTAAATAAGAAACATCTGTTGATATTTTTCGTGTAAATACGGGATAATAATCTAACCCCAATACTTGTGCGCGCTTAATTTCAGAATCCCAATAAGCGCCTTTCACCAAACGCACCATGATATGACGGCGGTATTGTTTCGTCCATGAGGCCAATAGATGAATCACTTCAATGGCACGCTTTTGATATGCTTGAACAACAATGCCCAATCCATTCCATCCGGCCAAGCCTTCTTCTTGCATTAATTTTTCAAATAAGGCTAATTGATATTCTAATCGATCGACTTCTTCCGCATCCATGGTCATACCAATATTGTAGGATTTCGCCAGTAATACTAATTTTTTTAAACGTTCATAAAGAATAGAAAAGCCTGTTTCCCAATGCGCAACATCAAAGTGTGCGTATAATGCAGATAATTTAATCGAAATGCCATTTGATTTTTCTGGTGATGCTTCAGTTTTTTGTGCATCTTTTCCGATTGCATGAATGGCTTGCGTGTAAGCGTTAAAATAAAACTCGGCATCTTTCTCAGTGCATGCTGCTTCGCCTAGCATGTCAAAAGAATATCGATATTGCGGATTTTGATGCGCACGAACCAATGCATCATCCATTGTTTCTGCCATCACAAATTGTTCGCCCATTAATTTCATGGATTGACGAGTGGTGGCGCGGATTAGAGGTGTCGTTGTTTTTGAAATCACACCAAAAGAGCATTGCGTCATTTTTTGCGCCAACATTAATCCTGCAGTAGTAATATTGACGAATAATTTACGACCTGGTTTTAATTTGCTCAACCAATCCCCTTGGCTGAGCTTATCTGCGATGAATGCATCTGCGGTAGCAGCATCAGGAATCCGCAACAATGCTTCTGCTAAGCGCATTAATGCAATGCCTTCGGGTGTGGACAAGTCATACGTATCCATGAGGGTTTCTACATACCCTTTTTTGGGCGCCTGCTCGCGAACGTATTGGGATAAGGCAAGCGCTTGTTGCTTAATCACCTGTTGAATGGATGAATCCCACTGTACTTGTTCAAGCAAACTTGCAACCACATCCGCTTCAGATGCGCGTAGCGCTTTGCTTAAATTTTGAAACCATAAAGTTTGGAAAGAAGCAAAGTTGAGCATGAGAGACTCCTGTCGCCGTCGCGCGCAGGGGCGCATTATGCCCCTGCACGAATGGGTTTTATCATTTCTTCACGTACAAATCCGTAATCGTTCCCTCAAATATTTCCGTTGCCATCGCAATGGTTTCTGAGAAAGTTGGATGCGGATGTATCGTCAATGCAATATCTTCTGCCGTACAACCCATTTCAATACCTAAAGCTGCTTCGGCAATTAAATCTCCCGCATGAGGGCCTACAATACCAACACCCAATAAACGATGTGTTTTATTATCGTAAACCACTTTTGTTAATCCTTCAGGACGATCTTCACACAATGCACGCCCGCTCGCTGCGAAAGGAAATATACCAATTCCTACATCATAGCCTTTTTCTTTGGCTTGCGCTTCCATTAAACCAACCCATGATACCTCAGGATCAGTGTAAGCTACACTCGGAATGCATTGCACATCAAAATAGTGCTTCTTACCCGCAATCACCTCAGCAGCTAAACGCCCTTCAGGGATCGCTTTATGCGCTAACATGGGGTTTCCATTGATATCGCCAATTGAAAAAATGTGCGGTATATTCGTGCGCATTTGGTTATCCGCAGAAATAAACCCGCGCTCATCCACGTGAACACCAGCTTTATCTGCATCAATTAATTTTCCATTAGGAGCACGGCCAACAGCAGACAATATCTTATCAAAACATTCTGCTTTATCCGGCGCATAATCCCCTTCAAAGGTAACCCACAAGCCATCTTTTTTCGCTTCTACCGCAGTGACTTTTGTTTTCAAATGAATAGCTTTGTAACGGGCAGAAACGTATTTCATAAAAGGTTTCAGCAAATCTTTATCCACACCACCTAATAAGCCATCCGCTAATTCAACTACCGTCACTTCACTGCCTAATGCATGATACACACAAGCCATTTCCATGCCGATAATACCGCCGCCCATCACCAATAATTTTTTAGGAATGTCTTTTAATTCCAATGCACTCGTAGAATCCATGACACGAGGATCTTCATTAGGAACAAAGGGCAATGCAACCGGGCGTGAACCTGCAGCAATGATAGCGTGGTCAAATGTAATGGTTTGTTTAGAGCCATCTTGTCCTGTCACTTGTATAGAATGCGCATCTATAAATTTGCCTTCGCCTTGCACAATGTCTACTTTGCGCTGCTTAGCCAACGCTTTTAAGCCACCCGTTAAGCGCGACACAACACCGTCTTTCCAATCGCGCAACACATTAATATCGATTTCAGGTTTTCCATATTTCACGCCGTGTTTTGAAATTTGAGTGCTTTGTTCGATGTGCTTAGCGACGTGCAATAATGCTTTGGAAGGAATACATCCTACGTTTAAACACACGCCACCAATATTTTCATAACGTTCAATCAGAATAATTTTCTTGTCAGCTTTTTGTTCTGCAAATAAATCTGCTGCGCGAAATGCAGCGGAATATCCGCCAGGACCGCTGCCAAGAACAACAAGATGTGCATGTGTTTGCATTTATGTACCCCTTTTACAGTAAAACCCTTCTCAAATCTGCTAACAGACCTGCTAAATACGTGATGAAGCGCGCAGCCTGTGCACCGTCAATCACACGATGATCATACGACAATGACAATGGTAACATCAATCGAGGTATAAATTGCCCTTCTTGATACACCGGTTTCATTTGCGATTTGGAAACACCTAAAATAGCTACATCAGGCGCATTAATAATCGGCGTAAAAGCTGTACCACCAATACCGCCTAAACTTGAAATGGTAAATGAACTGCCTTGCATTTCCATTGGGGTTAATTTGCCAGCACGTGCTTTCTCACTCACTTCGCCTAATTCTTTCGCTAATTCAAATAATCCTTTTTGATCAACATCGCGGATCACTGGAACAACTAATCCTCCTGGTGTATCAACTGCAACACCAACATGGAAATATTTTTTGAAAATCCATTGCTGTCCATCAGGCGACAATGATGTATTAAAATCAGGAAATTGTTTCAACGCTGCCACAACTGCTTTCATTAAAAATACTAACGGCGTTAATTTAAAACCTTGCTTTTCCGCACGCGATTTTTGGCTTCCACGAAACGCTTCTAAATCAGTAATGTCTGCCTCATCGAACTGCGTAACATGAGGGATCACTACCCAATTGCGATGCAGAAATTGTGCAGATAATTTTTTAATACGGGGAATAGGTTTGATTTCGAATTCGCCAAATGCCGCAAAATCTACCGCAGGCATCACAGGCAAGCCGCTGCCTTCACCACTTTCACCTGACAAACGTCTTTGTACATAAGCGTGAAGGTCATGAAGTTGTATACGTCCCTTACGCCCACTGCCCGCTACGTTTGATAATTCCACACCTAACTCACGCGCTAAGCGACGAACGGCAGGGCTTGCATAAACACCCATGGCAACAGAAGAAGGCTCTGCCTCGGAAGGACGAGATGATGATGCCGCTGGGGTCGCAGCTTGTGCAGCGGGCGCGGGCGCCGCAGGTGTCGCGGCTGGTACTGCTAATGCTTCTGCTTTAGGTGAAGGCTTCTCTGACGCGGCCGGCGCTTCGCCTGCTTCTAATGTGTAAATCAAATCCCCTTGTTTAACTTTATCGCCTACTTTGACAGCAACAGAAGCAACCACACCCCCTTCATTAGCGGGAACCTCCATGGCAGCTTTATCGCTTTCTAATGTCAGAATAGTGTCATTTTTGGCGATCACATCACCGGGTTTAATATTTACTTCAATAACACTGACCGCATTTGGGCTACCAATATCGGGTACAAAAACTGATTTCACAGGCCATCCCTCATATTAAACAGTGACTGGATTGGGTTTTTCAGGATCAATATTCAATATAGTGATCGCTTTCGCCACTACATCAGCATTGATTTTTCCTTCATCTGCTAACGCTTTCAACGTGCTGATGACAATATATTTGGCATCCACTTCAAAGAAATGCCGTAATTGAACGCGTGTATCACTTCTTCCGTAACCATCCGTCCCCAAGGTAATAAACCGCCCGGGCACAAATGCACGAATTTGATCTGCAAAACTACGCATGTAATCTGTTGCTGCAATAAATGGCCCTTTAAATGGCGCTAATGTTTGCGTAACATACGGAATGCGTTCCGATGATAAAGGATGCATGCGATTCCACCGCTCTGCATCTAACGCTTCACGACGCAATTCTGTAAAGCTAGGAACGCTCCAAATATTACAGGCTACATTGTAATCTTTCTCTAGCATCTCAGCAGCTTTGATCACTTCTAATAAAATAGTACCACATCCCATTAATTGCGCTTTCACATCGCTCTTTAAATGAGACTCTTTAAATAAATACAATCCTTTTAAAATACCCTCACGTGCATTTGATGGCATAGCAGGATGTGAATAATTTTCATTCATCACGGTGATGTAATAAAAAATATTTTCTTCTTTTTGATACATTCTGACTAAACCGTCATGCATAATCACTGCCAATTCATAAGCAAAAGTAGGGTCATACGATACACAATTGGGAATCGTTGCAGACATCAGATGACTATGACCATCTTGATGCTGCAATCCTTCTCCTGCTAAAGTTGTTCGGCCTGCTGTTGCACCCAATAAAAACCCACGTGCTTGTGCATCACCCGCCGCCCAGGCTAAGTCGCCAATCCGCTGAAAACCAAACATGGAATAGAAAATATAAAACGGCATCATCGGCACGCCGTGGTTCGCATAGGCAGTGCCTGCAGCAACCCATGAAGACATGGCTCCCGCTTCTGTAATTCCTTCTTCTAAAATTTGACCTTGCTTATCTTCACGGTAATACATCACTTGATCAGAATCCATGGGTTCATATAATTGCCCCACAGAAGAATAAATACCTAATTGACGGAACATGCCTTCCATACCAAATGTGCGCGCTTCATCAGGAATGATTGGCACAACATATTTGCCTATTTCTTTATTTTTCACAAGCACATTTAATAAACGCACAAATGCCATCGTCGTAGAAATATGACGATCGCCGGTTTCTTTTAATAACGCATCAAATGCTTCTAATGGGGGAATAGGCAAAGAAACATTGATAGGGTTCCGTGCAGGCAATGAACCGCCCAGTGCAGCACGATGTTCTTGCAAATATTTTATTTCAGCGCTCTCTGGCCCAGGATGATAATACTCAATAGCAGCCACTTGTTCATCAGTCAAAGGCAATAAGAAACGATCACGAAAAGCTTTCAGCGCCTCCACATCCATTTTCTTTTGTTGATGAGTGATATTTTGCGCTTCTCCTGCAGCCCCCATCCCGTAACCTTTCACCGTTTTTGCCAAAATCACTGTCGGCTTGTCTTTGCTGTGGACAGCTTCATGGTAAGCAGCGTAGACCTTGCGTGGGTCATGCCCGCCGCGTGTGAGTTTGAAAATGTCTTCATCCGACCAGTTAGCCACCATCGCTTTTGTTTCGGGGTATTTGCCAAAAAAATGTTCACGTGTATAAGCGCCATCCCGGGCTTTATAATTTTGGTAATCACCATCCACGCATTCTTCCATGCGCTTGCGCAACATGCCAGAGGTGTCACTGGCTAGCAACGCATCCCAATTCTTGCCCCAAATGACTTTTAATACATTCCACCCTGCACCCCTGAATACCCCTTCTAATTCTTGTATGATTTTCCCATTCCCGCGTACAGGGCCGTCTAACCGTTGTAAATTACAATTAATCACAAAAATCAAATTGTCTAATTTTTCTCGCCCAGCTAAGGAAATGGCGCCTAATGATTCAGGCTCATCCATCTCACCATCACCACAAAAACACCATATTTTACGGTCTGCTCGCTGAATCAAGCCCCGTTGATCTAAATATTTCATAAAACGCGCTTGGTAAATCGCTTTAATAGGGCCTAACCCCATGGATACCGTGGGGAATTGCCAAAAGTCTGGCATCAACCACGGATGAGGATAAGAGGATAACCCTCCTCCCGCTACTTCTTCGCGAAAGCGATCCAGCTGCGCTGTGTTTAGCCGCCCTTCAAGGAAAGCACGGGAATAAATCCCCGGAGATACGTGACCTTGAATATAAAGGAGGTCCCCCCCGAAAGTGGCGGTAGGAGCACGGAAGAAATGATTAAAACCCACATCGTATAACGTAGCGCTTGAAGCAAACGAAGCAATATGCCCCCCAAGCTCGGGGGCCCGTTTTCCTGCCCGTAACACCATGGCTAACGCATTCCAGCGAATAATAGAGCGAATATGGCGCTCCATTTCGTCATCCCCTGGCTTTGTAGCTTCATTTACGAGGGCGATAGTATTCACGTAAGGCGTCGTAAGGCTCTCGACAGATAACCCTTTTTCGGATGCTTTTTTATTTAGCTTACTAAGTATATAGTGAGCTCGCTCTCCCCCTTCTTGCTCCATGACATTTTCAAAGGCTTGAAGCCATTCTTCTGTTTCTAAAGAGTCAATGTCGGGGTCTTTCCACTCGGCCATGCGCTTTGCTCTCCTGGGTTACCAACGCTGGCGTATTCTAACATAGGATCACCCATTTTTTCAAAAAGTTGCACTTTACACTGTCTTAAGCTAAACCTATTATCAGGAAAACAACCCTTTATTGAGGAGCTTATATGAAACTTATCCAATTATTAGCAATGTCTGCATTAGCTGTTACATTAACTACTGTTACTGTTTTCGCTAAATCTGAAACCAAAGAGAATAAACAATATACGACCGAACTTAAAAATGCAGCCAATAAAATTTCCTCTAAGCTCCAAGACAACTATAATAAAATAACGAATGACGAGAAAAAAGTAAAAAGTCTTATTGACGAGATAAACACTCTCAAGAACAATAACGTAGACTATTGCCGCACTGATGGAAAAGGCACCCTCCTGTCAAAAGGGGGAGGATCCATCACAAATCACGCTGATAAAGACACCCCAGCTGTTACTTATATAGACTATGTGCAAAAAAACAACGCAGTCACTCCAGCATGCAAATCAGACGATCTCTATCTTTCCGTGGTAATAAGTTGTAAAGATGTATTAACCATTGGCAAAAATAAGTTTCAGAGCAATGTTAATGCTTGCAACAATGCAGACAAGACACGGGACGCGTTTCCTACAGACCCTACAAATGCTCATTAAAGCGTAAGTAATAAGCGTTCAGAGAATTCAAAATCTCTGAACGCTTATTTTATTGAATACTGAAACAACCTCGAACCTGAAGCTGTAACCTCACCTCACCGCGAAAATGATTAAGATCTATCGTATATGCTAACTGTGCTTGCGCACCCGCTACCAACCACTCTTCCGACGACACACCAAAATGCACCGCTTCAACAATCCTTTCTCCGCCCTGAGGCTTTAATAAATATCGCACATGCTTATTCCCCTCTCCCAACGGTTTGCAAGATATGACTTGAAATATATTATCGAAAACCGGCGACGGGAACTGCGCGCCAAAAGGCCCTGCTTCATCCAATAAACAAGCTGTTTCCAGCGTAAATTCATGTGCTGCTAATTCTCCATCACTCCAATGCACGCCCTGGCATTCCTCTTCACTCAAATGCTCTGCAACAATCTCTGCAAACGCTTGAGAAAAAGTTTCATAATACTCGGGCAAAATCGTTAACCCTGCAGCCATTGCATGTCCGCCAAATTTTTTTATCACCCCCGGATATTGTGTGGAAACCCGATCGAGTACATCTCGAATATGTACGCCCGTTACAGAACGTGCAGAACCTTTTAATAAACCATCCTCTCCCTGCGCAAAACAAATGACAGGACGGTGATATGCTTCTTTCACACGCGATGCCAAAATACCCACCACCCCCACATGCCAAGAGGGTTCATACAATGATAATCCTCGCGGCAAACCATGCGACACATCAGGTAAACGTTGTAATAATTTTTCTGCTTGTTGCTGCATATCTGATTCAATCGTTTTTCGTTCGATATTTAATGAATCTAACTGCTGTGCCAACAATGTCGCTTCTGCTAGTGCATCGCTGAGCAAACAATGAATGCCGATTGACATATCTTCCAAGCGCCCTGCAGCATTTAAACGTGGCCCCAATGCAAATCCAAAATCTTGTGCGTGAATGTGCGCTGCATCGCGCCGTGACACTTCAATTAACGCTTGAATCCCCGCACAAGTGAGCCCACGGCGAATCCGCATCATTCCTTGTTTTACTAAAATACGATTATTATGGTCCAGTGGCACGACGTCCGCTACGGTACCCAATGCTACAATATCTAATAACGTGGCTAAATTGGGCGAATGAGTGCCTGCAAAAAAACCTTTATCACGTAAATACGCCCGCACAGCTAACATCACGTAAAAAATAACACCTACGCCCGCTAATGCTTTGCTTGGAAATGGACAACCAGGTTGATTGGGATTCACAATCGCTGCTGCTTCAGGCAGTATCTTCCCTGCCAAATGATGATCAGTGACAACCACCGGAATGCCTAATGCATTTGCTTTTGCAACACCCTCAATACTGGAAATGCCATTATCAACGGTAATGATCACGTCAGGCGCTCGCTTTGCTGCTTCTATCACAATCTCAGGTGTTAAGCCATAACCGTATTCAAATCTATTTGGCACCAAAAAATCCACATGCTGCGCGCCCAGCATGCGCAATGCACGCACAGCAACCGCTGTGGCTGTTGCACCGTCTGCGTCAAAATCTCCAATAATTAAAAACCTTTTTTGCGATATTAGCATGCTACCTAATATTTCAACAGCGCTGTCAATGCCTTTTAACGTGGAGTAAGGCAATAAATCATGAAGCGAATAAGAAAGCGATTTGATATCTGCAACACCGCGATGCGCATAAATGCGTGCGAGTAATGGATGTAATGAATCAGCACCTAATAAAGGCACAGTCGGCGTGCGACGAAGAATGCGCATCTAAAAAACCCCTGCTTTGCAGCATAGCTGCCTCTTTGGAAAGAACATTGCTGCATAAATCAGCGGCTAATAACAACTAAACTGTTATGCCAGGTATTTTCTCACGCGCCAAATAAGATTTCAACCACCGATTTTCTAAGATTTCAAAGTAATCTTCATAAGCAACGGCACCTACCGCTTCACACGATAATGCTAAAATATATTCCTCATTACCTGAGCCATACTTTTCCAAAAACATATCAAAATTTTCGCACACTGATATTGTTTTAGCCATGACAACGCGAGCTAGCATGAGAACTTCTGGATTATCGGTCATGAGACATAAGTGCGGCTTTTTTTCCAATGCTGCTAATTCCCCCTCACCCGACATCCACAACCCATTCAAAGCGTGACGGTGCATCAACATTTGCGCCAGCGAAAACAAATGACTCCATGCTGTTGTAGCACCGGTAGGAATATTATCTGCCAAATTTTGATTCAGCACGTTGCATAGCGGCCGTGTCTGGAATTCACACCTCGTCGGCAAAGCCAATAACCACTGCTTGGGAGCCACCGCGTACAAAACCATGCCACTGCCTTCCCAATACGCGTTAAATTTGGCCACAATAATATTTGCTTCTTCTTGTGTAATATCCACGTGGGCATTGCCTAAACATACAACATCTTGCTTGGCCTCTGTTAATTCAATTGGCTCACACAATAACCATGCATCTGCCGGCGGCAAATCATAATATAAAGCTAATAATGCTGCGCGAGGCAATGCCCCTTCGCCACCCAAATACCAATATAATGCAGTTGCAATATCATCCGTTGCTGCCTGCATAGGTAAAACAGTTTTTTTCAGAAAATCTATGGTACTCTTAGCAAAGACGGGCGTGTCGCATGCTTGAAGTGCTTGTTTTAGATCGGGGATCATCCATGTCATTGAGAGTGTTTGAGCCATGTCCAATTCCTTTGTCACGTGCTTACTAATACCATAGCCCTGGTTAAATAAAGATGCAATTTTCCGAAGAACCTTTTCAACAAAAATATATCTTTCGCGGTATCAGTGCCTCAGGCATTCTCGTTAATGAAACGCTTTATACAGAAAGCCTCATCATCACTGCAGATGACATACTAATATACTGGCCTGTAGAAACAATCGAAGATATTACAATACATTCCCTTGAGCCAATATTAAAGAGCAAGCCTGATGTTATCCTCATCGGAACAGGAGAATATGCTCTGCCGCTCCCTCCTGCATTATTAGTGCACTGTTTTAATCACAACGCAGGCGTTGAAACCATGAAAACCGCATCTGCCATTCGCACTTATAATTTACTTGCAAATGAAGGAAGAAAAATTGCTATTGGTTTGATTTATAGGCCACATTCACTATAATCAAAAAGCTAATACAGACTTACGATACAAGGGAGGTACGCGTGTTGTTTCGCCGCCGTCAATTTATACAACACAGCGCCTCGCTCTGTCTATTGATGGCTGCCTCGCCTCTATGGGCCAACCCCACTGGCGGCACCGTTGTGGCTGGAGATGCCAACATCCAATCGCATGCTAACACCACTGTTATCACACAAACATCTTCTCGTGCCATTGTGAATTGGGAAGATTTTTCCATCAACCACGGTGAAAACACACAATTTGTTCAACCTAATAACAAATCCGTTACACTCAATCGTGTTACAGGTGGAAACCCTTCGCACATCCTGGGCAATCTGTCTGCAAATGGGCAAGTATTTTTAATTAATCCAAACGGTATTTTATTTGGCAAAACAGCACGCGTAGATGTAGGCGGCTTAGTCGCGTCCACTGCTGATATTAATAATCATGATTTTATGGCTGGAAATTATCATTTCACGGGCGCACCCACAGGCTCCTACATCATTAACGAGGGCTCCATTACGGTACGTGATGCGGGCATGGCAGCCCTGGTTGCGCCGCATGTGGCAAATTACGGTATTATTCAGGCCACATTAGGAACAGTTGCCTTGGGCGCGGGTGATGCCTTTACACTGGATTTATATGGCGATGATTTAATCACATTTGATATTTCCTCATCACTCACTCCTCATTCCCTAGAACAACAGGGTATGATAGAAGCGAATGGTGGTACAGTGTTGCTCTCTGTAGCCGATGCTGATCAATTATTAGACCAGGTGATGAATATTTCTGGGCATATTTCTGCTACTTCAGTGACAACTGAAACAACAGAGCATCAAGGAAAAATTATTTTACAGGGTGGGGAGAACACCACAATAAACCTAATTGGTATTATTGACGTTTCAGGAAAACAGGAAAGCCAGTCTGGTGGTTTAGTTCAAGCGTCGGCTGGCGCTGTTCATTTATTCAACAGCAGTTTTATTGACGCTTCTGGGTTTTTTAACGGTGGAACCGTTCATATTGGTGGAGAATATCAAGGCGAGGGCACTTTACCACACGCCAATATTATCACCATGGAAGAGCAAGCTACTATTAATGCCAGCGCCTTACAAACAGGTGATGGTGGAGAAGTTGTTCTTTGGTCAGAAAATCTTACTCAAGCACATGGCAATATTTTTGCACAAGGCGGAAGCCAATCAGGAAATGGTGGTTCTGTTGAGACATCAAGCCACCAGGCAGTTGATTTTGTAGATGCCAAAATTAATACCACATCTATTTATGGCGAAAATGGAACATGGCTGATTGACCCTACAGACATTAATGTTGACGATGCAATGGCTACCACATTAACAGCAAACTTGGTGAATGGCAATGTTGTTATTAGCACCAGTTCTGCAGGATCCGATCCTGGCAATGTAACATTTAATAATACCAGCGTTAGTGTTGATTTAACCAATAACAACTCATTTACTGTCATTGCAGATAATGACATTACTTTTAATGCTACTGATGCTATTACTGCGACGAATCAATCAAGCAATATTGCATTGGTCGCAGGAAACGATATCATTTTCAATGACACAACTGCTATTCAAACGAGCGAATATTCTGGCACTATTTCAGCTTCTGCAAACAACGATATTACGTTTAATGCAGTAAATGGCATCTATAGTCCCAATACAAGTACCTCAACCGACGTAATTATGCGTGCAGATGCAGATGCAAATGGTGTAGGAACTATTACAAGCACCGTGGGCGGCAGTAATATTATTTCGGCAAAAGGGACAGTAACACTGTATTACAATCCCACTTCTTTTTCTTCACCTACAATTTATTCCATCAATACGTTTGATGGTAGCCCTATTTATCAATACATGCTTGTATTTGATAATATCTCTGGGCATACACTCAATGATGCTTCTGCCGCTGTCAACGCTGGCACCGGAGAGCAGTTCGCTTTAGCTGAAAATCTAAGCACAGGGTTAACAAACTTTACTCCTATAGGAGACGCCACAAATAATTTTACTGGAACATTATCAGGCAGCAGTTTCAGTGGCACACAAATGAATTCTTTTACCATTAGCAATCTTACAGTGAATACAAGCTCGGATTATGCTGGATTAATTGGGTACATGAATGCCGGAGACGTGAATAACATCACGCTGATTAATTCAAGTATCACAGGCCAAAACTATGTCGGGTCGATTATAGGATATATGAATACAGGTTCTATCGAAAATACTTTCAGCAACGCAACCGTAACGGGCGCCTCTAATGTCGGCGGTATTGTAGGCACGAACGATGCAGGCGTTATTACTGATACCTTTTATGCGGGCACTATTAACGCAAGCGGTAGCAACATAGGAGGTATTGCAGGATCTAATATCAATGGAGGGCAGATCAGCACCTCTATTGCAGCAGCCACTATTAATGGCGGTACCACGGTCGGCGGCGTGGTTGGCGATAATCAAGCCCTTATCGATGATGCTTACTCTTCTCTTGCCACCTTCGCCGGCTCTGCGGTGGGGTCGGATACAGGCACCAGTACAAACGTACAAGCGGTCGCCGCTGCTAGCTTAACAGTGCTTCCGCCCAATTTCAGCAGTAGCATTTGGCAAACCAATGGCAATGGGTACTATGTTTCACTCATTATGTGCGGTACAACCTGCCGTGTCTCTACCAGTGTTTCCCCAGTGACAAGCCAAGCAGCAAAACAATCCGTGACTGTCGTCGCTATATTGAATAATAATTACCCCCCTGCGCCGACTGTTCCTTCTTTACTCGGCGGCTCTTTACAATATGACGTTCCATTAGACAATGGGAATCAAGCAGTTGTGGTGACCGTGACGCCTGATCCCGACCCCGATGCCACTGCAGCAGAGGGAACGAAGGTAGCCAACGAAGCCGCCTGCGCAGGGGAAGCTTAATAAAGCCAGCACCCGCCCTATTAAAAACCGATAATTTAATGTAAAATAACTGACTATGGGCATTATAACCGAGATTTATGATGAAAAGTATACAGCTATTACTGGCATCTTTCAGTGTGCGAGAAGTAGAATTCATGCCTGTGTTTTTCTCCTTCCCCTTGAAAAGTGGCAGGCCGTCCATAATATCGACACGCTAGCTTATATTGCGCTCAACTTAGAATACATTGGAAATTGCGTAGAAAAAGTTAACTATCATATCGACCAGCCCAACATGTATAGAACTCCGGAGGATGCAAAGCAAAAATTGCTCAGGAATCATAGAAATCATCGGTTTACTATCGGTGTATACGCAAATAAAGAAGTCCTAATGCTTGAAATGGAAGAAGCAAAAGAAGCGCTAACCCAGATTATCCGTGAACCGTTTGATCCACGCAACAGCCACTCAAAACAAATACAATTCTTTTCAAATTTAAATTTAAACTTATCAAAACATGGGATTTCTCAGGTTATTAAAGCAGCCTTGATAACAGAAAATAAAACACATATGCAGCTTAAACCATTTTTTTATGTAAATGAATCAGCAGAAAAAATCATGACGCTGCTTTCAATGCCAGATAATGCAATAGGCAATAACGTAAATGAGATGACTTTTAAAGAAATTAAGGAAATAGAATCATCCCTTATATTTTTCATAATCGTGTCAGCAAAAAGCAACACACTAAAATATATCATTAAAAAATTCTCAAGACCGCTTGAGCCAGATGGTTTTCCTATCAATATGCCCAACGAAGATTTGACGGGCAAATCAGAGTATTACTTTACACGGGGTATGTCATACTTAATGATATATTTCCCAGAGATAACGCTGCTATTTTTAAATTGGATTGGCGATAAGTGGATTCAACAATATTTTAGTAAAAAAATTAGAATGATAAATTTTATTGAAAAATTAAACATGGAGGAACTAAAGCCTGATCATGATACGTTAATGGAAAAAATTATTTCATGTCTTGAGCCTGATGATGTTGAAACATTTTCAAAAACAGAATCTTCAAAAAAATCACTTGTTACGCTTATATTAAAAAATAAATTAGCAAAATCATTCATTATTCTTGTGAAAAGATATCCTACATCTAAAATAATTCCTTATACAAATGCAAAATATAATCAGAGCCCAAACCACCCTCCCTCAGATTCAGGAATAATAGCAATAGAGGCAATCAAAGATTTTATAAATCCAGATAACAATAGAGATGAGATAGAAAAAATACTAGGAATGACCCATGCAAGTCAATGGACAAAACATCATTTCCAAGCAAGATTCGGTGGTTTTAATCAAGATATTGAACTTAATACATTGCTCAAAGCAGATCTAGACAATCCAACAGTAGATGGTTGGACAATTTTGCATTTAATTGCTAAAAATCGACTTCCAGAGGAAGTATCGAAAGCGATCCACACACTTAACGTTGGAACACTTAATCAAGTTATCAATAAAAAAGCTTCTTATCTAGAAACAGCAACGGATGTTACAGCATTTGATCTAATACTATCAAAATTAAGCGAAAACCACGACTATTTTACTCGGGGTGGAGAACAATCGGTATGTTTACTTATTAATAAACTTGATGCTAAGACGCTTTTCGAGATGATGACACAACAAACAGAAGCAGAGGCAGAAGAAAATGGTTCTCTCGTCGTCAGGATGTTCAAAACCAGCATGATGATGATGAGCTGTATTACAGGCAATAATACCATGGTTTTGAATGATGTTTTTTGGCACTCTCCCTGGATTTTACAGAAACTTATAACAGAAGATATTTCAATAAATAAACTTGACAACATTATTCATTTTATACTGCTGAAAATTAACAATAAAACTTTGGTAAAATTGCTTTCAATTTGTGAAGAAGGACGCGATGTTCTTAATATTGATCTCATTACATCGATCGGAAACACCATTTCAAAATCTATATTTTTCAAAATGATGAAAAGAATACCAGAGACAGCATTTTCGTCTATACCAAAGTCATATAATAAAAATGAAATCACTCGCCTTATTAATGACATTAATAACATGAGCATTTTTAACTGCTCGCCCTTTATTGCCGATTCTATTGCTATCGATGCTTTTGCGGATATCAGCAAAGAACAAGAAGATAGGATAACAGATGAAGAAGAAAAGCAAGAAAATCAAGAAGAGGAAAAAAAGAAAGAAGAAGAGCAAGATGAAATAACAGAAAATATGAAAAAAAGAAATGAAGAATATGAGAAAAATGAAGAAGATGAAGACCAGAGTGAAGAAGATGCTCAAAGCAACCAATATGCTGAGTTTTCCAACAATTCGGAATCAGCAACAAGAGCAGATGGTAGGCATGTAGTACGTTCCTTGCTCCCAATCTTATTTACCCCGTCCAATAAAAAAATTGATGAAGATACCGAGATTAAAGTTGATTCTGAATATTTTTTATTTTTAAAAAATATTAAAGATACAGAAATTCACATACTAATTCAACGCCATATAAAAAAGCTTTTGAGATCTCGGCATACGCCTTTTGAATATAAATTAAGACTAGCCTGCTCATTTCATAATGAACCTCACGAGATAAAAACTATCATATACAATTTTTTTTACACATCCAATACCGGAGGATTTCGTAAAGAAATAGATACACAAAATGAAGATTTTGTCATATCATTATTCCATCTATTTTCTATAAAAACAAATTATCAAGAAAATAATGCCAAAAATATTTACACTCTTTTATCAAAAAATGAACGAAAAAAACTCGAAAATTTCATTATGACGACCCCAAAGCTACTCCACCACCTCTCTCTTAAAAGAAGTCTTACATTACATATTTTAAATAAATTCACTTATGATATTCTGTCACAGGCTAAACCAGAAATTATTGCAGAATACATTCTGCAAGTATACAGTTCGGATGAAATTCCTGATAAATCAGTTTTTTTAAATAAACTTTTAAATCTCGAAAATTTTGAAAAAATATTCATCGATAACAATATACTGATGCTTTATGCAAAGCACCTAAGCTATCAGCATTTTTGTGAAGCGCTTTCCCGTATTCCACAAGATATACTTGAAACAGAATTACTCAAGACAAGAGAAGAGCCTCATGCCACAGGAAGACGGTATAATGTTTTTGATTATATTATACAACATCAAAGTGCTGATTCCATTCATACGCTATTCGAACGCCTTAAAGAAGATGACATATTAAAGAAATTATCATCCCCCGAACGTACACAACATCTCATCTCAAAACCATCTATATTCTTAAGCTATATCCAAAAATTCATACCTATACACCCAAACAGCGCTCAAATAATATATTTAAAATCAGCCTTAGAAGTGATGGATCATGATCATTATCAAAAAATACTCAATCAGATAAACACAGGTGCTATATCTACTCAAGATCACTCCGCCTCAACAATAAAAGAAGTATTAATTTTAGCCATGTGCTTTAGGACGCATGAAAAAGTCATTGAAATTTTAAATTTATTCACAAAAGAGTCTATTCAGGAAGCGTTAAAAAATACCGTTCCCCCTGAAAATGCTCCAGCCATTATATTTTCAATGGCAATCAATTATAATGCCTCTCCTATTCAATTTGCTGCGCTTTATCAAAAAAATACAATGTTTTTAACATTGCTAGAATTTATTAACTCAGAAACATTGAACGATATTATCCAGAAATCAAGCCATAATGACGCATTTTTAAATTATATATTAGATATCTTTACAAAAGAAGACCCAGCTGGGAAAACAAGCAAAGATATAAAATCTAAACTTTTAAATCTCATGAACAAACAATCATTTATTTTTTTGGCAAATTTTATTCTTCATAAATTTAACCAAGATCAGGTATTATACAATTTAGAATTTATAAAAAATCTATATCAAAACATCTTCACAGAAGATAATTCCGTAGAAGAGCTTAAAGACATAATTAAAAATTTAAAAACAGCTATAATCCCTTTCGAAAACGAACCTGATCAAAATATCGCTAAAGAAATAATAAAAATGATGAAAGAAAATAAAATTCTCATGAAACGCGTTAGCCTAGGCTTTCGCCACAAATTTATCGACATGCACTATGACTACTCTCAGCATAGGGAACCATTGCGCATTGAAAACCCAACAAAGCATCAAGCGAAATTTAAATATGTTCATTTACATGGAAGTATCCACAACATTAGTAACAAAAATTATAATCCAAATGAAAAACATGATTCCACAAAGAAACACTCTACCAGTTTAGCAAATAACACCCTATCGTCATTTAATTATTGCTATGAACAGCATGATGCACCCCATGCAGGGTATTTTCTTGATATTGATAAATGCACCATTAGCGCCATGTTTAGAGAAGATCCAGTAACATACCTTCGGGAGCATGTTGCATATTCTTATAGAGATGCGGAGCGTTACTTCATTAAAATAAGTGGCATTAATTGTACAAACCGTGAGGAGTTTACCAAGCACGTGAATGAACATCCTACCTATTTGAATGAACTGTTAACAAACACGCGCGTAGAAGCGTTCAAAGCAGTATTTTGTACAAGCACGCTTAAAATTGACGTCGAACATGCTGTAGAGCTTCAAAAATTGGCTTATGAAAAATTGAACATCAACCTACCGATCGTTTGCTTTGATCGTCGTTTAAACACGATAAGTACTATTCGAAATAAACTTCCTGTAGAAATAGAACCAATTGCAAGTATACCTATAAAGGGGATTACTGGGCAAAAACGTACTCAATATGACAATACTAACGACAGCCATGATAAAGCTATTAATCCTAGATTTGATGATAACCCTTATATTAAACGCTACCGAATCTCTTAGCAATTTCGAAGACAATAATTCGAAGAAACGCTTTAAAATGTCCCCTAAAACAACTTAGTAAGCGCGCCTTACCCTCATCTTCCCCTTGCTTTCTATCAGCCGGCCTTCTAAACTGTAAAATAAGTGTACAAAAATAAGGATTACTTAATGCTGATTGACTCTAAACGCCTCCGTTCACAATTGCTATTTTTTCAGGAAGTTGACAAGCTTAAACAAATCTTTCGTCAGACGTTACTCTTAGATGCCTCCCGTTTTGAAAACGATGCAGAGCATTCCTGGCACTTAGCCATGATGGTCTTAACATTTAAAGAATACGCGATTAAACCAGATTTAGACATTAGCAAAACGCTCAAATTAGTGATTCTTCATGATGTGGTTGAAATTGACGCGGGGGATGTTTACACTTACTCGCATTTTGACCCAGAAGAAAAATATCAAAAAGAATTGAAAGCTGCGCGCCGTATTTTCGGTTTATTGCCACCTGACTTAGCGACAGAAATGATGGATTTATGGCACGAATATGAAGAAAAGAAGACGCCAGAATCTTTATTTGCGACTGCCATTGATAAACTACAACCCTTTTTGCACAACTATTATGTGGATCACGCTGCATGGCGTTTACACGATGTCCCAAAACATCGTGTGCTGGAAAAAATGTCTATCATTGAAAGAGGCGCACCTACGCTGTGGGATTTTGTGAAAACACTCATTGAAGAAGCAGATCGCGACGGCTTATTCGCAGATAGCCGTACCCGCGCCACCGCGTGAGCGTCCCTACTCTTTCGGCGGGTTCATACACTCAGCCTCAGGCACTACGTGTGCTTTATCTGCGAAATAATCATTGGTGGCCTGCTTCACCATGCCTACTAATAATAATAAACTCAAAATATTAGGCAATGCCATCAACACATTCGCGATATCAGCCAATGCCCAAACTAACTCTAAAGAACTCACCGCCCCTATCATCGTTAAGACAACAAAAGCAAGGCGAAAAGGAGTGACCGCTTTTGCCCCAAACAAGAATTGCGTCGCACGATCTCCATAATAAGCCCAGGCTATCATGGTCGTGTAAGCAAAAAATACCAAGCCCGCGCCTACTACTATTGCACCAAACACCCCCGCAGCAGGGCCAAAGGCATTGGCCAACCCCTGCTCAAAAGCAGCAGCAGATAGGCTAGCACCTACTAAACCCTCTGGAATGCCGGCGCCATGAAAGCCTGCCACAATAATGACAAGTGCTGTCATGGTGCAAATCAACATGGTATCAAACCACGGTCCTATCATCCCAATCAATCCAGCTCGCACAGAATAATTGGTACGTGTAGCGGCTAAGGCAATGGGCGCAGTCCCCAATCCTGCTTCACTCGCAAACAAAGCGCGCAATACACCGAACTGAATGGCAGCACCTAGCATGCCGCTCCCAACAGACCACGGGTTTAAAGCATACTCAAAAATCATCATAAATGCGGCAGGAATCTGTGAAAGGTTCATCAGCAAAATAACCAATGCTGCACCACAATAAGCAACAGCCATGAAAGGCACCACAACAGATGCTACGGTAGCAATACGCTGCACCCCACCCAAAATAACAATGCCCACCAAAAAAGCAATTGCCACAGCAATACCTAAGCGCCATTCTTCAAATTGCGGCATAACATATAAAATGCCATCTACCACGGAATGTGCTTGAACCATGCCGCCGGTAGTAGATGCTGCCAGTAACGTAGCGATCGCAAAAAATGCACCCATCTTAGGCATGTTCAAACCATATTTTAGGGTGTACATGGGGCCACCAGCAATCTCACCATTTGCATCCACGCGGCGGAAATGGTGGCCCAATAAACAACAAGCATACTTCAACGCCATCCCAAATAATGCCGTCATCCACATCCAAAATATAGCGCCTGGGCCGCCCAATGTAATTGCTGTGGCGACACCTGCAATGTTTCCCGTCCCAATGGTTCCAGACAAAACCGTTGCCATAGCGCCAAAATTACTCACCTCGCCTCGGCCTTCCTGATCATCTGAACGACGGACCAAATAGTGAAACGCCAATCCTGTTTTTCTAAACTGTATACCGCGAAGGCGAATCGTCAGATAAATGGCCGAGCCAACCAGAATCAAAATAAAAGGGAAGCCCCGTGCTGCGCTAGCGAGCACGTCTATGATCGAGTGTAAGGTCACTATTCCTCCAAATTAGCCCACAAGCGAGCCTATACGCATTGAACCGCCTACGTTCGCACATTTGAAGGAAATTTGCAAGCCCTACTCTTTGTACTTAATATCAAGTTCCCGCGCTGCTTTCACGTCATCCAAACGTCTCACTGGCATGGTGTGAGGTGCATTTTTCACCATCTCTGGATGGGTTTTAATTTCATCCATGATCACTGCCAATGCATCCACAAAACCATCGATACTTTCTTTCGATTCCGTTTCCGTTGGCTCAATTAAAAAACATTCAGGCACAACCAATGGAAAATAAGTGGTGGGTGCGTGGTACCCATAATCTAACAAACGTTTGGCAATATCTTTTGCTGTGATGCCCGCCTCTTTTGCTTGCTTTTTAAATGTTACCAAACATTCATGTGTTGCACGGCGCGAAGGGTAGGCAGGTTCAATACCCAATGCATTTAAACGTTGTAATAAATAATTGGCATTTAACGTCGCCAATTGTGCAGCCGTGACAAAACCAGATTTCCCTAATAAGCGCGCATAAATATAAGCGCGTAATAAAATCCCTACGTTGCCTTCAAATGCAGAAAGCCTGCCAATAGAAGTGGGAATATTATCAGCCCACGCATAGTGTTTATCTGCTGAATGTATAACATAAGGTGTAGGCAAATAAGCTTCCAAACGTTTTGCACAAGCCACCGGACCACTTCCAGGGCCACCGCCACCATGGGGGGTTGCAAATGTTTTATGTAGATTTAAATGCAATACATCAAAACCCATATCACCTGGGCGAGCCATGCCCGCAATCGCGTTCAAATTCGCACCATCATAATACAACAATCCACCACATGCATGAATTTTTTGTGCAATGATTTTAATTTGCCGCTCAAACACGCCGCCAGTGGATGGATTCGTTAACATAATCCCAGCCACTTTATCTGATAAATGCTGAGAGAGATCCTCTAAATCAACATCACCATCTTGTTTTGTTTTCACCTCTACAACATCGTATCCACACATCACAGCCGAT
Organism: uncultured Gammaproteobacteria bacterium; assembly: GCA_964383495.1. Lineage (GTDB taxonomy): Bacteria > Pseudomonadota > Gammaproteobacteria > JABCZS01 > JABCZS01 > CAWKDC01. The sequence continues at coordinate 9,434 of CAYLHG010000014.1, read as the reverse complement.
GCTGGATTAGTACCATGCGCTGTGTCTGGCACTAACATCACATGTCGTTGCGATTGACCATTTGCTTCATGGTATGCTTTGATCATTGCAACCCCTGCAAATTCACCTTGCGCACCCGCCATGGGAGTTAACGAAACACCTGTCATACCTGTTAATGTTTTCAATACTTCTTGCAAATCATATAAACACGCCAATGTTCCTTGTAACGCGCTGCTTGGCGCCATAGGATGCGCATTTGCAAAACCCGGTAATAACGCGGCACGATGTGCTGCACGAGGATTGTACTTCATCGTGCACGATCCTAAATAATAAGGATGCGTATCAATAGAAAAGTTTTTTTTAGATAATACCGTGTAATGACGCACTACATCTAATTCTGATGCCGCTGGTAAAATAGCATTTTTTTTACGTAATAAAGACGCAGGCAATTCGTGTTGGAGAACACAAGGAATTTGTTGAGAATGTGCTTGCCGCCCTTCACGCGATATTTCAAAAATCAACTGAGACATATTGCTCCTTCCCTCATTTTACCTAGGGGAATATGTGCTGCCAACACACGTGATGCAGCTTGAACATATGCATCACACTCCTCATCTGTACGCAATTCCGTTGTGCACACTAGAATAGCATTTGAAAACTCAGGAAAATAAGGGTCTAATGGAATGCCTGCTAAAAAGCCTTCCGCTATCATACCTGCTTGAAACAATTCTGCAGGAATAGGCAACATAAAAACACGTTCATGAAAAACCGAACCTGCAAATAAACTTTGAATACCTATTTTTGCCAAGCGATCACGCAACGCATTGATCCTCATGTGTGAAGCCAAGGCTACTTTCTTCAAACCTGCTTCACCCATTAAGCTCATGTAAATGGTTGCTGCAGTCACTAACAATCCTTGATTCGTACAAATATTAGAAGTCGCTTTAGCGCGGCGAATATGTTGCTCACGTGCTTGTAATGTTAACGTGTAACCACGTTTGCCATTCATATCCACTGTCGCACCTACAATACGCCCTGGCATTTGACGGACCATCGACATTTTACAGGTCATGAAACCAAAATACGGTCCACCGCACGATAAGGGCACGCCTAACGGTTGCCCATCTCCACAAGCAATGTCTGCACCCGTCTCGCCCCACTCGCCAGGTGGTTTTAATAACGACATCGCCACTGGGTTAACGACACCAATCACTAACACTTCTTTGGAATGAGCAAGATTGGTTAATGTGTCTACATCTTGAAGTTGGCCGAAAAAATCTGGCATAGGAATGATTAATGCTGCTGCATGATCACAAGCTTCTTGCACAGCTTCAATATCTAATAACCCCGTCTCGGTATTATACGGCACTGCTTCAAATGTGATGCCTTGATAAACACAAACGCTGCGCAACACTTGCAAATAATGAGGATGCAATGTAGCAGGCACAACAACATGCATAGGCTTCTTTTTTTGCAACCGCACTGCCATGAGTGCAGCTTCCGCGCAAGCGCTTGCGCCATCGTATAAAGAAGCGTTCGATACTTCCATTCCCATCAAAGACGCCATCATACTTTGATATTCATAAATCAACTGCAGCGTACCTTGGCTTGCTTCTGCTTGATAAGGCGTATAAGCCGTCATGAATTCACCACGAGAAGTGATATCCCACACAGCCGCAGGAATATAATGATCATACGCCCCTGCTCCCGCAAAACAAATCAAAGATGTATTTTCACGCGCACGCTGCTGCATGTGTTGCATAGCTTCCATTTCGCTGAGCGGATCTGGAATGCTAGCAATATTGGGGAACAACAGATCTGCAGGCACTTCATCAAATAATGTTTTGATATCGGGCACATTGATAGCGGCCAACATAACGGCAATATCAGCAGGGGTATGAGGGGTAAATGCCATTCAACACATTCCTTATGCCATTGACTCTTCAGCCTCTTCTGCATACTCATCTGCAGTCAATAAATGTTTAAATTGAGAAGGATCTGTTGCTCTTAATCGATACAACCATCCGCCTTCATAAGGATCCGTATTGACTTGCTCAGGATGAGATAACAAAGCTGTATTGACAGCCTCCACTTCGCCATCAATGGGCGCGTACACATCTGACGCTGCTTTTACCGATTCCACAACACCGCACTCATCCCCTTGTTCTACAGCATCACCCACAGCGGGCAATTCGACATACACTAAATCACCCAACAATGATTGCGCGACATCGGTAATACCAATGGTAAATACATGATCACCTTCATCACGCACCCATTCGTGAGATTTGGTATACATTAAATCAGACGGAAGTTCACTCATGACACGATTCCTTTATCAAATCCTCAATAAGCGAGCGACCTTTGCGTAAGAAAGGTAACGGTACCACACGCCCTTTCACAGGCTTTTCCCTTACCCACACTTCGCAAAGAGGCCCAAAACCCTGCGGCACGCGCGCCATCGCAATTCCTCGCCCCAAGGTGGGCGAAAAACTGCCACTGGTGATAACGCCTTTCATGCCATCATGTGACGTCACTGGCAAATAGTTGCGCAGCACGCCTTTATCTAACAATACTATCCCCACTAAAATAGCATGAGGTTTGTTCATTAATGCTAACAGCGCTTCTTTCCCTACAAATGCTCTATCGTCAGTGAACGATACAGTCCAAGTTAAATTAGAATCCAATGGTGTATGGTGCGGATCCATATCCGTTCCAAACAAATTTAATCCAGTTTCTAAGCGTAGCGTATCTCGCGCGCCTAATCCACACGGTTTTGCACCCGCTTGCACAGCACGATGCCAAAAATCAACTGCTTTGGATTGAGGAAGAATGATTTCAAACCCATCTTCGCCAGTGTATCCTGTTCGCGCAATGAATAAACTATCTGCAGCCAATGTTTTAAAAGGTTTGAGTGTCGCCAAAGCGCCTGCTTGCGCGGGTGTTAATAATGTTGACAAACAATTCATGGATTCTGGGCCTTGAATGGCTATCATGGCATCTTCATCACGTAACGTGAGCGTGACATCTTGCTTATTTAAATGTTCAATCAGCCATGCGCATACAATATCTCGCGTAGAAGCGTTAAATACAATGCGGTAATAATCTTTAGAAATATGGTAAACGATAAGATCATCAATAACCCCGCCCTCAAAGTTCAACATGCAACTATACAATGCACCACCGGGCTGAGCAATTTTGCGCACGTCGTTAGCGAGAAGATGCATGAGAAAAGCTTCGGTGTCTGGGCCTTCGAGATCAACCAGCGTCATGTGAGAGACATCAAAGATGCCTACGTGTTGGCGCACAGCGTGATGTTCTTGTAGTTGAGAACCGTAGTGGATGGGCATTTCCCAACCAGCGAAAGGAACCATTTTTCCGTGGCTTTCTACATGAGTATCAAATAATACGGTGCGTCGTTGCATCATGGTACATCCTGTGTTAACCGCTCATTATTAGAGGGAACATAGCATAAGGTATGAGTGAAATCAATAATTAAGGTTTTTAAGCTTTTCGAAACTATGTTTGGTGATAGGTATTGACACCTGATTTAACAAAATGGTACTGTGCTTTCGAGACTCAATTTAGTAATTAACCCATCGCGGAGAATAATGATGAAAGATCACCAACAATGGTATTACGTTAATCCTTACTATCTTGTCCCCGATGAAGTTTTGGAGAAAAACGAGAGAACATCCTCCAAAATAGTCGGCGGCATGTCTGCTGTGATTGCACTTGGGCTTGTTAGCTTTGCTGCTTACGAATTAACCCGCTTACGCAACTTGCTGGAAGCAGGGGAAACGGATCCTGAATTAATTGGAGATGAAGCACTGCTTGATCTTCGTATTCTTACCCTTGGCTTAGCAGGTGCCGTTGTGTTCGGCTGCTGGGCTTGGAATGTGGCAGAACAAGATAGATTGGCCCAAGAACGTGCTCTTCATGAGAATTTCTGGGTTAAACCTGTTGATAAAGATCTCAGCGCAGCCAAAGCTTGGAGTAATTTTGCCGTAGGGTTAACACTCGTTTGTGCTGTATTAGCTGCAAGTGCAATTAAGGCTGACTCAGATCTTGGGGAAAATGTAGGCTTGTTTGCTATTGCACTCGCTCCAGTGATTGCAATATGCCAAGCAGTAAGCGTTGATTTTTATAAAGAGTACTACACTAAAGACCATAGTAAAACCTCTAGTGATAATGACAATACGTATTATAGCTATCTTCCTTCCAGAGAAAGGCTACAACAAAAATGGCTCACTGGTTTACTTGGCTTAGCCTTACTAGGCATTATCGGCTATGGCATTGTAGGGATGTCTGGTACGCCAGATGATCCGAAAGAATTACTCTTCAACATGGAAAACATGCTGAAAGGGTTCGGAGCATTATTAGTGCTCACGGGTTTCTTAACAGGTGTCAAAGCGGTATCTAACGCAATGACTGCGCCTAATGACACGAAACCACCAGTCTATAGCAGCGAAGCGCGAGACGACAAAGTTGTTGATCGTTTCAATGCAGCTGTATTTATGTTGGTTTTATCGGGTGCTGCGTTAGCGTTGACTGTATGGGGCTACACGCAAGATGAGTCGCCCGAATTCAAAGTAGTGGCGGCCCTTGCTTCAGCACTCACAGGAATGTTCTTGTACAAAGCAGGTGAAAACACTGCGAAGTGTATTAAGGCGAATAGACGATTGGATGCGGGTGATGCGAAGCAAGTGCATCAGAATCAAGGTGCTGCACCTGTTGCTTCGTACTACCGCAATAATAATAACAATAATAACAATAACCATCCCCCATCAGCGCCGCTGTTTGAGAATAATTACGGCCCAGGAGCAAATAATAATAACTATAATCCCAGATAGCATGAAGCTGTTGGCAGACGTAGCGGAAAAAGTATGACTCTGGTACCTCTAGCTTGTAGGGGCGCATTATATGCGCCCCTACAAGCTAGAACGATATTGCCCCACTACCGCAAGGCATTTACCAAACGCGATGCTACGAAACACACCCTATCAACATCTTCTTCACCCAACCCGATCTATCCAACAACCGCACACCTGCATGCCGCATCCAAGCGCCCTTCTCGCTTGCATAATACGCTTTTAATACCGTCATCAAATGCATCATCAAAAAATTATGCGCTTTGCGTCTTCGTTCGAAGCGGGAAAGAGGGGGTTGGTGAACATCTACTAAACACTCCACCATTGCTGCCGCATCTAAGAAACCTAAATTCACCCCCTGCCCCGCTAATGGATGCACGGTGTGTATCGCATCTCCTAACAAAATAACTCTTCCCGCACCGTACTCATGCGAATGCCGGGCTACTAGTGGAAATGTTGCAACGTGCGCAGATACGATCGTTAATTTTCCTAAATCATCCCCAAACATCGATTGAATATGTTGCTCTAGCATTTCTTTTGACAATGTCACATATTGCTTTGCCAAATCACTGTTCAAACTCCACACCATATTTACTTGGTGACGATCGTGCAACGGAAGCAAACCCATCACGGCGTCTTTTGAAAAACATTGCCATGCAGTATGCTCATGCCATCGTTCGCACTGCAAAACGGCCACTAACGCATGCTGATGGTAAGGGCGCGTTTGCTGAGTCATGCCAAGCGCTTTCCGCAAAAAAGAGTCGGCACCGTCACAGCCTAATAATATTTTTGCTTTGATTTGTTGCTGATTGTCGAAAGATAATACTATTTGATCTGCATCTTGCGACAAATTTTCCACGCACGTGCTAAAAAAAACATCGTTCTTTAATAATGATTGCGCTGCTAATAATAATTGATCATGTGAAACCATGTAACCCAACGAAGGCAAGTTTGCTTCATTTGCATTAAAATGAAGCTTCGGTCCATGATGTTCAAAAATACACATTTTTTGATAGGAGGATTTTGCCTCTTCTGGTAATGCATTCCACACGCCTGTTTTTTGTAACCAACGCACAGAGGTGTGTGATAACGCGACGGTGCGTAAATCGTTTGCGTACTGTGTTGTTAAGCGCGGTTTTGCATCAATTAACGCAATATTGAAACCTGCTTGCTCTAATGCCAATGCCAATGTTGTGCCTACAAGTCCAGCACCGGTGATGATGATGTCGTACATATATTTGCAACCTTATCTCTACTACATTCCTGCAAACATCCTCGCGCACTTATTTCTAATAAACGGCGCATGCTGCAATAATGTTAATCCTATCCCACGCAAAGGTGATAAATAATCAGCATAAGATAAATTCACCAAGTAATCTGTGATACGCTCCATACGCTCGTGCGACGATTGTATTCGATCACAATATATTTTCGGTACGTTATTACCCAAATCTTGTTTCAACGCTTTTGCATCTTCTAAGATATCATACAACTTCGCAATATCTCGCAATGCTAAGTTTAATCCTTGCGCAGCAATGGGGTTTAACGTATGTGCTGCATTCCCCATTAAAATCACACGCTCGGCTATAGGATGTCGCACATAAATGTGTTGCAAAGGATACGAAAAACGCTTACCTTCTATTTTTATTTCGCCAAAGCGCCCGCCCCATATCTCATTTAATATCATTAAAAATGCTGCGTCACTTAATCCATTTACGTGATCGGCGTCGTCCTCTTTCATGGATAATACCACTGTTGCCTTATTCCCCTGCAACGGTAACATCGCGCACACACCCTGTTTGGTTAAACGCTGAAATGCACAAGTCCCTAACGGCTTTTCAAGCGAAACACCTACGACTAATGCTTTTTTATTTGACAGGGTTTGCTCGCACTCCATGCGAAAATAATCACGACAAAAAGATGCTGTGCCATCACATGCTAATGTTAATGATGTCGTTAATATATCATTGTTATCTAATTCGACTTGAATGTGATCTGCATCAACACGCAAATTTACTGCAGAAAATGGCATTTTTGTAGCTTGATCAGCATATTTTTCAACCAATGCCTTTCCTAATAATGGCGCAGGCACCACTTGCCCTAAATACGGGATGTTTAAATCTTTTGCTTTGAAGCGCAATGTTCCTAAACGCCCTTGCGCAGAAACCTGCACCGTTTCAATCGGTGTTGCGTGAAGCGCAATATCTTGCCACACATCTAATTTTTCAAGCAACAAAACAGATGTGTAAGATAATGCAATGGCTCTGCCATCGGTGGTTGGTGTGTGTACGGGTGGTTTTGCATCAACAAGACAAACGGATAACCCTAATTTCGTACAAGCAATGCGTAAGGCGTGGCCAACAAAGCCACCGCCGAGAACGATAACATCATACTTCATACTCAAACGGCCGCTCCCGCATTAATGCTTCAATGCCTTCTATCGATTTTACTAACGATTTGGATAAAATATCGCACCCATCTTCTGTAATGCGCACATCATCCTCAATCCGAATGCCAATGTTCCACCATTGTTCATCTAAATGTTCATTGGGAGACATATACAAACCAGGCTCTATTGTCATCGTCATATTGGGTTCAAAAGGCCGTTGATGTTCATGTTGTTGATATTTTCCTACATCGTGCACGTCTAACCCTAACCAATGCCCTGCGGAATGCATGTAATATGTGCGATACGTTTTTTGTTCAATATTATCATCTAATGAACCTTTTAAAATTCCTAAATCTATTAAACCTTGCGTTAACGTACGAACAGCGGCATATTGCATTTGTTTAAAATCAGATCCTGGTTTCATTGTTGCAATCGCATCTTGCTGTGCGGCCAATACAATTTGATACAAATCACGCTGTGGCCCGCTGAATTTTCCAGACACAGGAAATGTGCGCGTAATGTCCGCCGCATATCCCTCATACTCTGCCGCTGCATCGACTAACACTAAATCACCCGGCATAAATATTGCATTGTTTTTCACATAATGCAAAACACACGCGTTTTTGCCGCCACCCACAATAGAATTGTAAGCGGGTGCTTGCGCGCCATTTTTAGCAAAGATAAATTCGTATAATGCAGCCAATTGATATTCATATTGCCCAGGGCGCACAGAACACATGCCGGCAAGATGTGCTGACACCGAAATATCCACGGCTTTTTGCATCAGCGCTATTTCTTCGGGAGATTTGATCACGCGCATTTCTGCAATCATTGCGCTAATACTTTCACCCAGATCAATATGAAGATTATTCAATATTTCCTTTAACCACGGCAATTGATTGAGCGTTGCTAAATGAGCATAAATCGTTTTTTGGTGTACCAAGCTAGGTAATATTTCCGCGCATTGCAAATAAGAGTAAGCTTTTGAAACACCCAGCGTTTCTACCGCCTTCTCAACGCCCAAACGTTCTCCTTCCCAACATTCTATTTCAGGATCTTTAGGTTCACAAAATAAAATAGTTTGAGGAGAACTTCCAGCAATTAAAACTAATAAAGCATTTTTCTCGCAAAATCCTGTTAAATAATAAAAATCATTATTTTGACGATAGGGATATTCTGCTGTTTCTGTGCGCATTTTTTTGGGAGCAGAAGGAATAAGTGCCACACTGTTTGCCGGCAATTGGTTTAGTAAAGCTGTTCGCCTTTTCTGATATGTCTGATCCATAGGGAGCCTGTTCTAATGTACATAAGGAGGATGCACCGCGCCCTGGCTGCGCGCATTCAACATTTCTTGATGCAATAATAATACTGCCAAGCGTACGTATTCTACTACTTCAGCATAGTCTTGCTCTTCTGTTTCTGCATCATTAAAGGTAACAGATAATGAAGTGATTTCTTCTAAATCTTCTAACGCTTCTTTAGATTCTGCAGAAAGCATAGGCCGTGGCTGGATTTTACCTTGTGCTTCAAACCCTACCAGAAACGCCCGGACCCACTCGCATAAAGACGCTAACCGTTCATCCAGAGGATCTTCATCATCTGGCAGCAATAATTGAAAAGCGTAATGAGGATCCGATAACTGCTCCACCGTCACCTCGGCAACCACCAAAAAAAACCGCGCTAATGCCGCAGACAACTTATCCCACGCGTTAGGTTTGTCATATAACGCCATGATCCAATCCTTAGGAGACACGCTTTGCCCACCGCAAATTAACCCTGCCCAATACCCATGAGCGTAACTCGGGTTGATGGGACATTTATTACGTAAAAATAAAAGCGCTGCTTCTTCGAAGCTGGGAAGTTGTTTGATTTCTGACATACACTAAGCCTTTTGGGTGATAAGGGTGTTATTTTATCACATTTTTTCTATTGTGCTTTTGAGTGTCTTGCAGCGGATTTACTCCATCGCGTAAAGTTAAATAGACTGCTGTCAGCAGTTCACAAACGCTTCCCAACCAATCAGGCTGTCGTGCTTGAGCACTCTTTTCCACACAGTCCTGGGCATACATGAAGATACCTATCTGAGCAATGTCAGAGAAAGAAAGTACTTCATAAGCAGCTGCGCTTAATGCTATCGCTGTCGCTGTCGCTGCTGGCCCGGTTAACATAGTCAAAACCCTCTCGTAGGGGCGCAT
>CAYLHG010000013.1:12990-48569 GCA_964383495.1 uncultured Gammaproteobacteria bacterium | reverse complement strand
GTTGTCTCTTTATTGTTGTTATTATTGAAACGCACTATATCATAAAAAATAAAAAAATGTCGATTGTTGCGAGGAAATTTTAATTTTTGATAACCATGCCGAGATTTTATAGTCTATCATTCGTGTTAATAATTTTATTAAATAAGTCAAATAAATTAATAAAAAACATTGACTAAAATAAATGAGGGATATAAAATCTGTCTCTCTACAACTTCTCAACACTTGTAGAGCCAACCTCAAATAAGTGATGAAGATAAATATCTCGTTACTGGGGTTGTGATTAGCCGGGCACCGATATGGGCTTGCCCGGCTTTTTTTTATGGCTATGTGACGAAGTATACACTGCATGAAAAAATTTATTTTAGTATTGATGTTGCTGCTGTTTTCACATATTGCTTGTGCATGGTGGGAAACACCACACATGTTAATAGCAGAAATTGCATATCAGCATTTAACGCCCGAGGTACGTAAACGCGTAGATGTATTGATTGCACACGAAAAAGATGGTTATGATTTTGTAACAGCAGCGGTGTGGGCGGATGATATTAGAGAAGCAGGAAATGCAAACTATAATACCTGGCATTATGTAACACTTAAATTTAAGGATCCTCAAGATCCCCTGCCAACACGTGAAGGTTTTCCGTCATATCCTCATGTGGCTTGGGCAATTGAGCATGAGCAAGCCATTTTGCGAGATCTTAAAGCAAGTGAAACAGAAAAAGGTTTAGCATTACGACGCTTAATTCATTGGGTAGGAGATATTCATCAGCCCATGCATACAACTACACATGTTTCGGCAGAATATTTTCAAGGTGATCGGGGTGGCACTTTATTCATATTAGATCTTAAAAAACCGTTGGATAAGCTTCATCATTTGTGGGATAGCGGTTTAGGAAAATGGATGGGCAAAAAGAATAGAAGTGATATTGCAGCTGAAGCAGCAGTATTAGTAATGCTTTCGCCAAAAGATCTTGGAAGTATGGATCCTTATGTATGGGCAATGCAACATCATGTATTAGGGCGAGAATATGTTTATAGCGGTATTACGTATGGTGGAAAGCCATCAGCAGCGTATATTGCACGAGGTGTTGCTTTGTCGCGCGCGCAAGTGGCGCTTGCAGGGATGAGGTTGGCTGTAATGCTTAACGATATACTGTCTCATGATGGTTAAAAAGGTTTGACAACCACCAATACAATAATCCCGATTAAAAAAAGTGTAGGCACTTCGTTAAATATACGATAAAAAGTAATATCACGCGTATTCATATCTTTTTCAAATTTTTTCACATACGCGCCACACACATGGTGAAATCCAATCAACATTAAAACCAATGCGAGTTTTGCATGCATCCAACCTTGCGTTTGATAAAAGGCGGGGCTGAGCAAATAAAGCCATAAACCAAGCCCGATTGTCATGAACATTGCCGGGTTCATGATATAAGAATAGAGCTTACGCTCCATTATCTTAAAGCGTTCGCGCCCGACGGCGTCATCAGCCATCGTATGGTATACAAAAAGCCTCGGAAGGTAGAATAACCCTGAAAACCAAGCAACCATAAAAATAAGATGAAAAGCTTTAATCCAGAGCATAACGGCTCCTAAATTGGGTTATTGAGAGGGGTATGATATAATGCTTCTACTTTTTTGAAAAGAGGTATTTTATGTCTGCTGGTATTGTGATGACTGATGCGGCTGCTCGCAAGGTAAAGCAATTGATTGATGAAGAAGGTAACATTGCTTTGAAGTTGCGTGTTTATATTACAGGGGGTGGCTGTTCTGGTTTTCAATATGGCTTTACGTTTGATGAAATAGCCAAAGATGATGATTGGGTGGTGACAAAACATGTTCTTGAAGACAGCGCAACTAAAGAAGGCGATGTTTCATTATTGATCGATGCACTGAGTTACCAATATTTAGCAGGCGCAGAAATTGATTACAATGAAGGCATTGAAGGTGCGCAATTTATTATTCGCAATCCTAATTCACAAACGACATGTGGATGTGGGTCATCATTTTCTGTTAAAGATGAAGAAGAGAACGAAGAAGAGAAAGAATAAAATCTGTAAGCGTTCAGACGCTGTTTGAATGCTTACGAACGATTATAATTTCTTGTTGCAAAAAAAAATGCACCTCAGTGATGAGGTGCAAATTCCATTTAGCTGGAGATTGACAATGGCTATACTACCAGAACGGTAAAAATATGGAACCCTCTTTTTTGCTGAAAAATATATGCGTCAATGTCTCACAAGATTGTTCAAAAAATGCTCATCATAAGTGCTACTAGCGACACAACAGCTCGTGTGGACAATTTTGTGCCAAAATATAGCCGTTTTCACCGGAGTTTTAGAGCAACTTGTGCATGCTTATAAATGTTCACATTGCTGTGGGTATGCTGCTGCGGTTTAAAGTTTCATTTGATGAGGTGCTTGAAAAAAATGCACCTCGACAGAGTCGAGGTGCAAAATTCCATGTAGTTGGAGATTGACAAAATTAAGCATATCAGAGGTTTAATAATATAACAGGACAATTTTGCTGAAAATCATACACGTTGATATCGCACACGAGTGCTTAAAAAAGAAACACGGTTGTGTTTTTATTTTGCGATTCACGCTAGATGTTGCGTCAGGACTTAGCAAAACGAGCCTCGTTGCGTTAAAAGGATAGTAGATCTATGATGCGCTTTTTCGTCGCCTTTTGTCTTACGATCCACGTTTTACCGGTACCCTGTTGATAGCATTCAATCATTTTGCATAAAGTATGCTTAAACGTTCTTGTAATTCAGCTTCTTCTTCCCTCAATGTTAACACTTCAACACCTGTTTCTGTGACCAGCAACGTATGTTCCCATTGCGCAGACAAGCTTCTATCTTTCGTTACAACAGTCCATTGATCACTTAAATGACGAATGTGTCTTGCGCCAGCATTGATCATAGGTTCAATGGTGAATGTCATGCCAGGCACTAATAATATCGAAGGAGAGTGAGCATCATAATAGTGCAATACTTGCGGTTCTTCATGAAATTTCAATCCCACACCATGCCCACAGTATTCATGTACGACACTGCATCCTTGAGTGCGTGCGTAGTCTCCAATCACACGCCCGATCTCCCGTAGATCTTGCCCAGGGCGTACTTGCTCAATCCCTCTATACAAGCATTCTTGTGTCACTTTGATGAGTCGCAGGGCAGGTTGCTTGCATTGCCCCACGGCAAACATTTTGCTACTGTCTCCATGGTACCCATCTTTGATAACACTGACGTCAATATTAATAATATCTCCCTCTTTCAAAGCCCTATCGCTTGGAATGCCATGACAAACCTGCTGGTTGATAGACGTGCATATAGATTTAGGGAAGCCTCGATAATTCAAAGGAGCTGGAATGCCTTGCAGCTCGTTCACAATGTAGTCATGGCAACGTTTATCTAGCTCATCTGTAGTCACCCCAGGAACTACAAAAGGGGTAATCATATCAAGCACTTGCGCTGTAAGGCGACCAGCAACTTTCATTTTAACGATTTCGTCAGCAGTTTTGATAGAAGTAGACATAAAAATAATGGACCTCTGCATTGTGGTAAAGTGGGATTTATGGTATAAGATTCTTGCAATTTAATCAATCCACACACAGATCGGCACCATGCTTAGGGTGCTTTTTGCTGAAAGGCGAGAAGTTAAGCATGGGGATCTGTGGAGGCCCAACCCTAGAGAGGAAAATGTTATGTCAGTAACGATGCGTGAAATGCTACAAGCCGGTGTCCATTTTGGTCATCAAACCCGTTTTTGGAACCCCAAAATGCGGGATTATATTTTCGGTGCTCGCTCTAAAATCCATATTGTGGATTTAGAAAAAACCTTGCCTTTATTTTTGAATGCTGTTGAATTTGTACGCAATATAGCTTCTAAAGGCGGCAAAGTATTATTTGTGGGCACAAAACGTTCTGCTCAAGAATTAGTGCGTGATGCGGCAAGACGCTGTGGCATGCCTTATGTTGATCATCGTTGGCTTGGCGGTATGTTGACCAATTATAAAACATTGCGTCAATCGATTCGTCGTTTAAAAGATTTAGAAGCACGTGTTGCTGATGAAAAAGCGATGGCCGCGCTTAACAAAAAAGAAAAGTTGGATTTAGAGCGTGAATTAGCCAAGCTAGAACGCAGCTTGGGCGGTATCAAACACATGGGTAGCTTGCCTGATACTTTGTTTGTGATAGATGTAGGCTATGAAAAAACAGCTATCAAAGAAGCAAACAAATTAAAAATTCCTGTGATTGGCGTGGTAGACACTAACAACAGTCCTGATGGAATAGATTTTTTGATTCCTGGTAACGATGACGCTATTCGTGCTGTTGGCTTGTACGTAAATACCATGGCAGATACGATTATTGCTGCGCGAGAAGAAGCACGCTTAGCCGTGGGTGATGAGTATGTAGAAGTAGAAGGCCAGTCATCCGAAGCAAAAGCCAAAGGCAAAGAAAAGAAAGCAAAGCCCAAAGACAAGTCTCAAGTAAAAGTTGAAACAAAGGTCAAAAAAGCTGCAGATGAAAATACAGACGCAGCATCTCCCGAAGCAGACGCGGGCGAATAATATCATGACTAGAGAGGCAAAGCATGCTTTGCCTCTCGCTATATTTAACTGAGGAATATTCAATGATCACAGCAAAAATGGTACAAGATTTGCGCGAACGCACAGGCGTTGGTATGATGGATTGCAAAAGAGCACTGACTGAATGTGGCGGTGATTTAGAAGCTGCAGCAGATTTATTACGCACCTCTGGTCAAGCAAAAGCTGACAAAAAATCAGGACGTGTGACGGCAGAAGGGTTGATTGCCATTGCCGTAAATGCCGATCAAACAGAGGCAGTAATGCTAGAAGCAAATTGTGAGACTGATTTTGTGGGACGTGATTCCAATTTCGTAGCATTTGCAAATACAGCAGCCAATATTGCATTGCAACATCATTTAACAGATTGTGGAGCGTTGTCTCAACAATTATTTGATGAGGCACATTCTGTAGAATCAATGCGCACCGCATTGGTAGCAAAGCTAGGTGAAAACATTAATATTCGCCGCTTAAGCACCGTCGATGCTTCTGCGGGAGCCCATCTCGGTGCATATATTCATCAAGGCCGCATTGGTGTATTAGTGGTTGTGCAAGAGGGAACAGCAGCGCTTGCTAAAGACATGGCAATGCAAATTGCTGCAAATAACCCAACTGTGATCTCCCCAGAAGAAGTGCCTGCTGAGATTATTGCGCGTGAGAAAGCGATTTACGCTATTCAAGCGCAAGAAAGTGGTAAGCCCGCAGAGGTGGTTGAGAAAATGATTCAAGGCCGTTTACGTAAATTCTGTGATGAAATTAGTTTGGTTGGGCAAGCGTATTTGAAAAACCCTGATCAAACGGTGGCGCAAGTGTTGAAACAAGCAGATGCGACAGTTATTTCTTTTGTGCGTTTTGCGGTAGGCGAGGGAATTGAAAAGCAAGTGTCTAATTTTGCTGAAGAAGTGATGCAACAAGTTCAAGGAAGCGCAAGGTAATGAGTAAATCCTCTTCAAAGCCTGTGTATCGCCGCGTGCTGCTCAAGCTAAGCGGCGAGGCACTGATGGGTGATAGCAACCAAGTGGGTATTTCTCCTGATGTTTTAATGCGTCTAGCCAAAGAAATTAAAGAGATTACCGAGCTGGGAGTACAAGTGGGCCTCGTATTAGGCGGTGGCAATCTTGTGCGTGGTAAAACGTTATCCCAAGTGGGGATTGATCGTGTGACGGCGGACCACATGGGGATGTTGGCCACAGTGATGAATGCCTTGGCGATGAGAGATGCATTAGAGCAAGTAGGGGTTCAAACGCGTGTGATGTCCGCTATTCCCATGAGTGGGTTAGTTGATCATTTTGATCGACGCAAAGCAATTCACCATTTAAATGCTGGTCGAGTTGTTTTTTTTGCTGCCGGAACGGGGAACCCTTTAGTGACCACAGATTCTGCAGCAAGTTTGCGTGGCATTGAAATGAATGCAGATGTTATTTTAAAGGGTACACATGTAGATGGTGTGTATTCTGCTGATCCGCATCTTTTTCCCGATGCAACATTGTATCATCATTTAACTTATGAAGAAGCGTTGAGCAAAGAGTTAGGCGTAATGGACTTAGCAGCTTTTTGCCAATGTCGCGATTACGGCATGCCTATTCGCGTGTTTAATATTCATAAAAGCAAAGCGTTATATCGCATTTTATGTGGTGAAGAGGAAGGAACGCTGGTAACAGCATTTTAATTGAGGAAGGTGTTATGATAGAACCAATCATCACAGAAGCCACTGTCCGTATGGATAAGTGCATTGAGGCGTTGAAAGTGGAGTTCAATAAAGTAAGAAGTGGGCGTGCGCACCCCAGTATTCTTGATTCTGTTCGAGTACTTTACTATGGTAATCCAGTGCCTATTTCCCAAGTAGCCAATATCATGATAGAAGATCCACGTACATTAGGTATTGTGCCTTGGGAAAAAACACAGATCCCAGCCATTGAAAAAGCTATTATTGCTGCAGATTTAGGGTTAAACCCTTCTACTGCGGGTAATACCATACGCATTGTGATTCCTGCACCTAACGAAGCACGGCGTAAAGAAATGGTTAAAACAGTGGCGCATGAAAGTGAGCAAGCAAAAGTAGCCGTGCGGAACGTACGCCGCGAAGCCAATACACAAATTAAAGAATTGCTGAAAGCAAAAAAGATCACGGAAGACGATGTAAAGCGAGCTGAAGATCGCATTCAAAAGTTAACCGATAAAAAAGTTGCAGACATCGATGCTTTATTTCATAAAAAAGAACAAGATTTGATGGAAGTGTAGCATGAACGCGCGGGCGTCTTCCTTACCGGTGCATGTAGCGATTGTGATGGATGGCAATGGCAGATGGGCTACATCTCGCCATTTGCCCCGAATCGCTGGGCATGAGAGAGGCGTTCAAACGGTGAAAATAACTGTTCAAGCTTGTATTGAACGAAATATTCCTGTGCTCACTTTATTTGCGTGGAGCTGCGAAAATTGGCAGAGGCCGCTTACTGAAGTTAATTTTTTGATGAATTTATTTTTGGTAACCCTGCGTTCCCACTTAGACGAATTGATAGAGCAAGGGGTTTGCTTACGTTTTATAGGAGACCGCAGTGCATTTTCGCCAGAGATGCAATCAGTCATGGCTGATGCGGAAGCGCGATCTAAACACAATCAAACATTGTTATTGAATCTTGCGATGAATTACAGTGGGCGATGGGATGTAGTACAAGCATGTGCAAAATTAGCGGAGGCCAATATTCCTGTTACTGAAGATGCGTTTATGCGTCATTTGTCAGCAGCGGATGTACCAGATCCAGATCTTTTTATTCGTACCTCTGGTGAGCAACGAATCAGTAATTTCATGCTTTTTCAAATGGCCTACACGGAACTTTTTTTTACTCCTGTTGCCTGGCCAGATTTCACGCCAGAGATTTTGCAACAAGCTTTAGACGCTTATGCGTTGCGAGAGCGGCGTTTTGGGGGAGTGCCGAGCTATGCTTAAGCAACGCGTGGTAACCGCAATAGCATACGTGAGCATTGTGCTTTTTGTGTTATTTGTATTGTCGCCTACTGCATCAGCGATGGCATTTTTCATATTATGCACAGCATGTTTGATTGAATGGATGAATTTAGCAGATATCAACAAATTCGCACATAAGATTATTTTATTTATTATGTTTTCAATATTATCCGCAATGATTTATTTTTTTCCAGCTTTTCACACAGCATTATTATTGTTTTCTTTATGTATGTGGTTAATTATTGGCGTATGGCTTATGAATTGTCAATATCGAGGTCGTATTACCCTGCTTTCTCCCGTTGTAAGAATATTATTAGCGTTTGCAACATTGTTACCTTTGTTGAGTGCATTATGGGCGATACGCGCATTGCCACAAGGCCCGCTATTGTTGCTCATGTTGTTTGTGATTGTTTGGTGTAGTGATACCATTGCTTTTTTCATTGGCAGAGCTTATGGAAAACATAAATTGGCACCTATTTTAAGCCCGGGGAAAAGTATAGAAGGATTGTTAGGGGCCGTCGTACTGACTATTCCTATCATACTGTTGTACTATCATGTTGTATTACATAGGCCTTACACAGGATGGACCGTATTAGCGATTGCGCTAGCTGTTGTATTATCTGCAGCGGGCGATTTATTTGAAAGCGCGTTGAAACGCATCAGAGGTGTTAAAGACAGTGGTAGAATATTGCCTGGACACGGCGGATTGCTTGATCGGTTTGACAGTTTGATTGCATTAGCGCCTTGCTTTGCATTAATGCTTTCTGTGGGGGCAGCATGAAAAGAAAAATAACCATTTTAGGCGCAACAGGCTCTATTGGTCGGCAAACATTAGAGGTGATTCAATTACATCCAGATCTTTTTCAAGTATTTGCATTATCAGCCAATCATTCAGTTTCGGGTATGCTATCGTTATGCTTAACATGGAAGCCTATCTATGCGGTGATGCAAGATGAAAAAGCTGCAGAGCGATTATCGCAACAATTATTCTCTCATGGCGCTGAAACGACAGTATTATCGGGGCAAGAAGGATTATGTTTTATTGCTTCTCACCCAGACGTAGAAGTGGTGATGGCGAGCATTGTGGGCGGGGCAGGGTTGCCTTCTTCTTTGGCTGCAGCATCGAGTGGGAAAACCATATTATTAGCAAATAAAGAATCTTTAGTGATGGCAGGGTCTTTATTTTTAAGTGCCGCTAAACAATCAGGCGCAACGATTATTCCTGTGGATAGTGAGCATAACGCTATCTTTCAATGTTGGAAAGACACGCACCACGCTGGGCATGAACGTTTATCGCGCATTTATTTAACAGCATCAGGTGGGCCGTTTTTGCGTTACCCTGCTGAAGCATTGGCTAATGTGACGCCAGAGCAAGCGGTTAAACATCCGCGTTGGAATATGGGCCCTAAAATTTCTGTTGATTGTGCCACCATGGCAAATAAAGGGCTAGAAGTGATTGAAGCTCATTTTTTATTTGATTTGCCTTACGAACAATTAGGCGTGTTGATTCATCCGCAAAGTACAGTACATGCATTGGCAGAATACATTGATGGTTCTGTATTGGCGCATTTGGGTGAGCATGACATGCGTGTGGCGATCAGTTATGCATTAGGTTGGCCCGATCGTATTGCATCTGGTATCAATGCAACACATTTATTTGGTCAAATGTTATCTTTACAATTTGAGCCACTGAAAACAGGGCAATTTCCTTGCTATGATTTAGCAATGCAAGCATTGCAAGCTGGGCAAGCAGATGTCATTATCTTTAATGCAGCAAATGAGGTTGCTGTTCAAGCATTTTTGGATAAACAATTAGCGTTTACAGATATTCCTGTGTTAATTGAAAAGATATTAGCGCAACAGCCAAGACGAGCTATTGCTTCATTAGTAGATGTAGTTGAGTTGGACAAAGCCACGCGTGAGCAGGGAGAATCTTCATGCAAATTATTATCAGCACCATCGCTTTCCTCATTGCCATCGCAATTCTAATTCCTTTTCACGAATTTGGTCACTTTTGGGTTGCACGCCGCTGTGGCGTGAAAGTGCTGCGCTTTGCAGTAGGTTTTGGCAAAGTGTTATGGTCTTACCGCACTAAAGAGGGCGTTGAATATTGTTTGTGTGCCATTCCCTTGGGCGGCTACGTTAAGATGCTGGATGAGCGAGAAGGCGACGTACCGGAAGCAGAAGTGCATCAGGCGTTTAATCGGCAATCCGTATGGAAACGTTTTTTAATTGTGCTTGCAGGGCCGATGTTCAACTTATTGTTAGCGATATTGTTATTGTTTGCTGTTTTTCGGTTAGGCTTTGAATCGCCTATTCCTACTTTGGGGAAAGTGCCTGTTGAATCTGTTGCTTATGCGAGCGGTTTGCGCGAGCACGATGAATTGCTATCCATTGATAACCATCCTACTCCCACGGTGGATAATGTGCACCAAGTGTGGATGTATTATGTGGGTGATCCTAGCGTGCAACTTCATATTAAACGTGATGATACGGAAGAAACTATTTTATTTAAACAGCCGAAAGCCGCCCCTGATGCCAATCCCGACTTTTTAAAATCATGGGGTGTAACATTTGCATGGCCTCCGCTGTTAGGAGATATTACGCTTGATTCACCCGCATACGCTGCTGGCTTGCAAGAAGGGGATAAAGTATTACGGATTGATGATCAGCCTGTAGAGACATGGGTGGATTTGATTTCTATTGTAAGTGATCATCCTCATCAGCCATTAGTATTTGATATTTTGCGTGATCGAAAAGAAATGCAAGTGACGGTCACTCCCGAGGAGCGAACAGATCGCACAGGCATGATAGGAGCTCACTTTCCTTCAGAGCTTATGCGCATGGGGCAATTAGGTTGGCAAACAAGCATCAAAGAAGCCTTAAGGCAAACCTATAAAATAACCCTATTAAACATTTCATTATTAGCGGAAATGGCGACAGGCGCCGCATCTTTTGATAATATCGGAGGGCCTGTCACTATTGCTTATGCAGCAGGCATGTCTGCTGAGCAAGGAGTGTCTACTTACTTAAATTTTCTGGCGGTGATCAGCATTGGATTAGCCGTATTAAATTTATTGCCGATTCCTATGCTAGATGGTGGGCATTTATTATTTTACACCATCGAAATAGTATTACGGCGGCCATTGAGTGAACGTGCTCAAGAAATAGGGTTACGTATTGGGATTGTGATATTGATATTATTGATGCTGATTGCGTTGTACAATGATATGATGAGATGGGTGTAAACATTGAGAATGGTTTTGTTGTGTAAATGATGCACATAATCGCCCGGGCGCATGTTGTGCGCCCCTATGAAGCGAGTGCAACAAAACTATTAGAAATAGGGATGTATGGGAATAGGGTGTTTGATGATTAGAAAGTTGATGCTAGCATTTTTATGCCTTCCATTGTTGGCTTATGCAGATACATTTAAAATTGAAGCGATCCGCGTTGAAGGTTTACAACGTCTTGATGCAGGTGCGGTGTATAATGACTTGCCCGTGCGCGTGGGTGACGTGTTTGACACAGCGGATTCTGCATTGGTGATCCGTGAACTATTCAAATCAGGCTTTTTCTCAGATGTTGCGTTAGCGCGTGATGGCAATGTATTGATCGTGACAGTAAAAGAGCGCTCTACTATTGGCCGCTTGACTATCACCGGCAATAAAGCAATCAACACCAAAGATTTGATGGAAGGCTTAGAAAATACCGGGTTAGCAGAGGGAATGACCTATGTCCCATCGATATTGGCGCAAGTAGAACAAGAGTTAGCAGATCAGTATTACAGTAATGGCCAATATGGCATGGAAATTTCAACCAAAGTAACGGAACTTCCGCGTAATCGTGTGGACATTGCCATTACCATTGATGAAGGAAAGCCTGCCAAAATACGACGTATTAATATTGTAGGAAATCATGCGTTCGGCACGCGCCGTTTGCTCAGGCAATTTACGTTAACAACACCCGGTATTTTGACCTGGTTAAATAAGAATGATCAGTATTCTAAACAAAAGTTAAGTGGTGATTTGGAAAAGCTACGTTCGTATTATTTAGATCGTGGTTACATGAATTTTGAAATCACGTCTACTCAGGTGTCAGTATCACCCACTATGCAAGACGTATTAATTACTGTCAATATAGATGAAGGAAAGGCTTATAAAATAGCAGGTTTTAAATTTGCAGGAGAGATGCCTGTACCTGAAGAAGAACTTCGGAAATTGATTATTTTAAAGCCGGGCGATTTGTTTTCACGTAAAAAATTGATGGCAAGCCAAGATCGCATGATTCAACGTTTAGGCGATGATGGTTATGCCTTTGCAGAGGTAAACCCTGTGCCTGTGGTGAATGAGAAAGATGATACGGTTACGATTACTTTTTACGTCAATCCTAAAAAACAAGTCTATGTGCGACGTATTAATTTTCATGGTAATTATTTAAGCCGGGATGAAGTAATGCGTCGTGAAATGCGGCAATTTGAAGGCAGTTTGGCATCGACGAAAAAGATACAGCGTTCTAAAACCAATATGAATATGTTGGGATACTATAAAAACGTAGAAGTGCAAACAGTGCCTGTGCCGGGGACAGATGATGAAATAGATTTGGAAGTGAAAGTAGAAGAGCAAATGTCCGGTCAATTAACAGGTGGCGTAGGGTTCTCACAAATAGATGGTTTTGTATTCAATATTGGTTTGAAACAAGATAATTTCTTAGGCACTGGCAATTTGGTCAATTTTAAATTTAATAACAGTAAATCTTATACTTCTTATCAAGTAGGTTACACGAACCCTTATTACACAATGGATGGTGTGAGCCGCGGGTTTGATTTATTCTATCAAGAAACCGATATGGCGCAGGCAGAGATTTCGAATTATACACGGGATATTTGGGGTGGTAATTTAAATTACGGTATTCCGTTGAGTGAGATTGATCGGTTAAATGCGGGTATGGGATATCAAAATATCGATATTTTAACCAGTAATAATCCGGATGATGTTTCAGAGCAGGTTTCAAGCTACTTAGATGATAATGGCAATCACTATAACGAATACTTACTCATGGGTGGCTGGGGGCATAACGGCTTGGATAGGGTAGTCTTCCCAACAAATGGGTTAGTACAAAATATTAGTTTTAGTGTGAGCGCCCCGTTTTCAAATTTAGATTACTATAAAGCAGTATCAAGTACGCGTTATTATTTTCCCGTGTTTGAGCAAGAGAAATTAACATTCTTGGCTCGAGGTAACCTGGCTTACGGAGGAGGGTACAGCTCTACAGATGGCTTGCCTTTCTTTGAAAACTTCTATTCAGGGGGTACGGGTTCTGTAAGAGGGTACCGCGATAACTCCTTGGGGCCTCGAGACTCGTTAGATCGGCCTATTGGAGGTAACTTCCGCCTCTTTGGGTCATCCGAATTGATATTCCCTGTGCCTTATGTGGAGATAGATTCAGTAAGATTATCGCTATTCGCAGAAGGCGGGAACGTGTATAATACACAAGAATCAGTTGATTTAGGTGAATTGAGGTACTCAACTGGGATTGCAATTCAATGGATATCGCCGTTGGGGCCGTTCGTATTCTCAATAGCTGCACCATTGAACGACAGGGATGGGGATGACATTCAAGTCTTCCAATTTAACCTGGGTAATGTATTTTAACGGTTTATTATATAAGGAGCTTATCTTGAACAAGGTTATTATTTTTATATTATCTGCTATCGTTTTAGCGTTTGCCCCCATTGTTGGCTTTACAGCAGACAAAATAGGGTTTATCGATGGTGCCAAGATCATTGCAAAGTATGAGCCTCAAATTGATACAAAACTGCAAAAAGAATTTAAAGAGACACAAGATAAGCTCACTGCACTGCAAAAAGAGCTGGTGAGTGAGAACGACAAATACAAGCGTGATGCTGCGACGATGAGCCCAGATCAAGTCAAAGCGTTGCAAGCTTCTTTTGAAAAAAATCAAGCAGAGTTTCAACGTTTATCAGCAGACTTGAACCAAAAACGTGCTACGCGCGCTAACGAAGAGTTAGAAAAATTATTGGCTCAAGTACGTGATGCGACAAGCAAGATTGCTGATAAAGCAGGCTACACTATCATATTACAACGTGGCGCGGCCATCTATGTGAAAGATGGTGCAACTGATCTTACCGATCAAATCTTGCCCTTGGTACAATATAAATAATTCATGACACGTTTTATTACTCCTCATACATTGGGTGACTTAGCAACTATGGTTGCGGGTGTCACCCTTCAAGGCGACCCTCAGTACACGGTGACTGGGGTTGCCACATTGTCGGCTGCAACGCCGACAGAGCTTTCTTTTTTAACCAACGCGGCATATCGTGCCCAGCTACGCGATACTCAAGCGGGGGCTGTGATTTTGTCTCCAGAAAATGCTCCAGATTGCCGTGCTCATGCTTTAATCACTACTAATCCTCATGCAGTGTACGCGCACATCGCGGCACTGTGCGTGCCGCGTCATACCTCCTCAGAAACGGTGATTGCAAAAAGCGCTTCTATCGCACCCACAGCAAAAATCGGGAAAGGGGTATTGATTGGTGAAAATGTGGTGATTGGCGAAAGGGTTGCCATCGGAGATGGGTGCCGTCTTGATACGCATGTTGTCGTAGGGGCAGATGTGGTGATAGGAAAATCTTGTCATTTATATCCCTCAGTTGTGTTATACGATGGCATAACGTTAGGGGATCGTGTGATTATTCATGCTCAGGCTGTTATTGGCCGTGATGGTTTTGGCTTTGCAATGGACAGGGGCAATTGGATTAAAGTACCTCAATTGGGCAGTGTAAACATTGGGGACGACGTTGAAATTGGTTCCCAAACCACCATTGATCGTGGCGCGATTGAAAACACGTGTATTGAGAAAGGTGTAAAAATCGATAATCGTGTTCAAATTGCTCACAATGTAGTGATTGGTGCGCATACTGTTATAGCAGGTTGTGCTGCGTTTGCAGGAAGTGCACACATTGGTCAGTATTGTGTGATTGGCGGCGGTGCAACATTTGCAGGGCACATTACTGTGTGTGACAAAGTGCAAATTGCAGGTATGACAACCGTGACACGTTCTATCACGCAGCCAGGGGTGTATGCTTCTGGCACAGGTATGATGCCTGCAGGTGCATGGCGCCGTGCGGTGGTACATTTCCGGCATTTGAATGATTACGTTGGAAGAATCAAAGCGCTTGAAAAAAGCATTGAGTTATTAAACAAGAAGGATGCAGAATGAAAAGTTTAGACGTTTACCAAATTTTAAAATATTTACCTCATCGTTATCCCTTTATGATGATTGATCGGGTGATTGATTGGGAATCAGGAAAATTTTTACACGCCCTCAAAAATATTACGGTCAATGAGCCACAGTTCACGGGGCATTTTCCTGATCAACCTGTGATGCCCGGTGTTTTGATCACAGAAGCATTGGCACAAGCGTGTGGTATTTTAACGTATTTAACGTTGGGACGTCCTCCTGCACCTGACGAGTCTAATTATTTAGTAGGCATTGATAATGCAAGATTTAAGCGTATTGTTTCTCCAGGTGATCAATTGCATTTACATGTAGAAATGACTAAAAGCCGTCGAGGAATTTCTTGCTTCAAATGTAAAGCATTAGTAGGTGGAGAAATTGCTTGCGAAGCGGAGATCATGAATGTGACAAAAACGCGAGGAGAAAACAGTGATTCATAACACCGCGATCATTCATCCAACTGCAAAAATTGGGAAAGATGTTTCGATAGGAGCTTATGCTGTTGTGGGCGAGCACGTTGAAATAGGCGAAGGAACTGTGATTAGCAGCCATGTTGTGATCAAAGGGCCAACACGCATCGGAAAAAATAATAAAATTTTTCAATTTGCATCGATAGGCGAGGTACCTCAAGATAAAAAATATAATGGCGAAGATACTGAATTATGGATCGGTGATGATAATGTCATTCGCGAATATTGTAATTTTAACCGTGGCACAGTGCAGGGTGCAAAACGCACTGTGATTGGCAACCGTAATTTATTCATGGCCAATGTGCACATTGCGCATGATTGCCTGGTAGGTAATGATATTATCATGGCCAATAATTCTTCTGTAGCAGGTCATGTTGAGATCAGAGATTTTGCTATTTTGAGCGGTTATATTGGTGTTCATCAATTTTGTTTGATTGGCGAGCATGCGTTTATTTCGCATGGTATGTTGATCACACAAGATGTGCCGCCTTATTTAATTGTGGCGGGTGGGCGCCGTAATAAAGTATCGGGCGTAAATAGCGAAGGGCTAAAACGTCGCGGTTTTACACCCGGAGCGATACGAGCTATCAAAGAAGCTTATAAGATATTATATATGCGTCATTTGTCGTTGGCAGATGCAACGCAAGAGCTTAAACAACTTGCCAAAACGGCGCCTGAAATCGAATTATTTTTAGATTTTCTGGCAGCCTCAAAGCGAGGATTAATCGCGTAACAGGGAGTTGTTCATGCGCATCGCCATTTCTGCTGGAGAACCTTCGGGTGATTTACTGGCTGCAGGATTGATGACTGCACTGAAACAGCATTATCCTGAAGCTACCTTCGAAGGTGTAGCCGGCGAACATATGCTTCAAGCAGGTTGTCGTGCGATTTACCCTGTGTCAGATTTGTCTGTAATGGGGGTAGCAGAAGTGTTGCCCAAATTGCCACAGATTTTGCGTATGCAACGGCACTTAATAGAATATTTCACTGCTCATCCACCTGATATTTATATTGGGATTGACGCACCTGATTTTAATTTACCCATTGAAAAAAAACTTAAAGCCGCTGGTATTAAAACAGTGCATTATGTTAGCCCGACAGTTTGGGCGTGGCGAAAAGGGCGCATTCGTGGCATCAAAAAAACAGTTGATTTAATGTTATGCTGCTTCCCTTTTGAGTTGGATATTTACAAACAGGCCGGTATTCCTGCGGCTTTTGTAGGGCATAGTGCTTTTCAACGTTTAAAAAATGTAGCTGATCAAGCGAGCATTCGTGCTGAATATCATTTAGATCCACAACGACCAGTAGTTGCTTTGTTACCTGGCAGTCGTGCTTCAGAAATTCGTTATTTAGCGCCTTTATTATTGGAAACAGCGCATTTATTACATATCAAGAACCCTGACATTCAATTTATTTTACCCATTGCCAAGCCAAGTTTACGTAACGCTATTCTAGCGTTAAACAAGGATCATCGGGTACAATGTGTGGATGGTGAAGCTGAGCGCGTGATGCAGGCAGCAGATGTAGTGTGTGTGGCTTCTGGCACAGCAACATTGGAAGCATTTGTGCTGAACAAGCCAATGGTCGTTGTGTATCGAATGCATCCACTCAATGCTTGGTTAGCGAGGCGTTTGGTGAAGATCAAGCATTATGCCATTCCAAATTTATTGGCGGGGCAAGCATTGGTGCCTGAATTTTTTCAAGAGGATGCCACACCGGAAGCATTAGCAGATGCAGTGATGCATTGGTTGATGGACAAAGAAGATTGTAAACGTTTGCTTCACTCATTTGCAATGTTGCGTAAATTGTTTGAAGTTGACGCGAATGAAAAAGCAGCAAAGCTGATAAGAACTCTTGCTTCAACGAGCGCTTAATTAAGTACAGGATTAAATACAGGGAGGTAATATAACATGCAAACATTGGTCGCCGGAATCGACGA
The DNA here is from genome assembly GCA_964383495.1 of uncultured Gammaproteobacteria bacterium. Lineage (GTDB taxonomy): Bacteria > Pseudomonadota > Gammaproteobacteria > JABCZS01 > JABCZS01 > CAWKDC01. The sequence continues at coordinate 31,336 of CAYLHG010000013.1, read as the reverse complement.
GGCGGGCAGAGGCCCACTGGCTGGCCCTGTGGTTGCAGCTGCTGTTATCCTCAACCCTGATCATCACATAGAAGGTCTCACAGATTCCAAATTGCTTACGCCCAAAGCACGCGCAGCGCTGCATTTGGAAATCAAAGAATATGCCCTGGCTTACCATATTGCATGGGCAAGTGTAGAAGAAATTGAAACGATGAATATTTTACAAGCTACATTATTAGCCATGAAGCGTGCCGTGGAAGGATTGCCCATTACGCCTGATGAAATTTGGGTGGATGGACGCGATGTTCCACAAGTAGTCATGAAAAGCACGGCGATTATTCAAGGTGATTTATTGCATGAAAACATTTCAGCAGCTTCTATTTTGGCAAAAGTCACTCGGGATGCAATGATGGTGGAATACGCATCAACATATCCGCACTATGGTTTTGAAAAACACAAAGGGTACCCTACGCAAGAACATCTAGAAGCGATTCGAGCTCATGGCGTGTTACCTATTCATCGTAAAACTTACGCACCCATTCGTGAAGCATTGGCTATGGAAATTTCAACATGAATACATCGTTCGTACATTTAAATATTCACAGTGAATATTCTATTCAAGACGGTATTTGTCGTTTAGAAGAATTGATCAGCGCTGCCAAAGCGCAAGGATTTAAAAGCCTTGCATTGACAGATCATTGTAACTTATTTGCGCAAGTAAAATTTTATAAAACAGCTATTAAAGCAGGCATAAAACCCATTATTGGTGCTGATGTTTGGGTGCAAGATGATTTGAATGCGACACAATATTCAAAATTAACATTATTAAGTATGAATGCTACGGGACACCACAACCTAACTTGCTTGATTTCTCAGAGCTATACGCAAGGTCAAGAAAGCAATGTGCCAGTGATTGCGCGCGAGTGGTTATGGGCGCGTCATGAAGGATTAATTGTGTTGTCGGGTGGAAGGCATGGTGAGATCATGAAAGCCGTGATGGCTCATCATACAGAGCAAGCGCATCGTGTGATTGAGTCATTTCAAAAAAAATTTGGTAATCGTTTCTATTTATCTGTTTCTCGTTTTTCACTTCCGGATGAAGAATTGCATTTAAAATCATTATTATCGATTTCCACGCAATTGCGTTGCCCTGTTGTTGCTGTGAATGATGTTATTTTTTTAAATAAAGAAGATTTTGAAGCGCACGAAGCACGCGTATGCATTCATGCTGGGCACCAATTAGCTGATCCTGCACGGCCAAAACCTTACAGCATTGAGCAATATTTAAAAACACCAGAGGAAATGGCGCATTTATTTGATGATATACCGGGCGCACTTGAAAATGCTGTTCAAATTTCAAAACGTTGTAACGTGCATTTAATTTTAGATAAAGTGAGTTTGCCTAATTTTCAATTGCCAGATAATGAAACGGTAGAAAGTTATTTGAGATCTCAGGCTAAATCAGGGTTAGCGTGGCGAAAAAACAGAAAAGAATTAATTTCTAATTATCCTATGGAGACATATGAAGAGCGTTTAGAATTAGAATTAGAAGTGATCATCAGCATGGGGTTTGCGGGTTACTTTTTAATTGTATCTGATTTTATTCGATGGTCGAAAGCCAATGGTATTCCAGTGGGACCAGGGCGCGGTTCAGGCGCAGGGTCGCTAGTAGCGTTTGTGTTAGAGATTACGGGATTGGATCCACTTAAATATGATTTGCTTTTTGAGCGGTTTTTAAATCCTGAACGGGTTTCAATGCCAGACTTTGATATTGATTTTTGTATGGATCGCCGTGATGACGTGATCGATTATGTGGCTAAAAAATATGGCAGAGAAGCAGTATCGCAAATCATTACATTTGGAACGATGGCTGCTAAAGCGGTAGTGCGCGATGTGGGACGTGTGTTAGGCCATCCTTATGGGTTTGTGGATAGAATTGCAAAACTTATTCCTTTTGAAATTGGTATGACTTTAGATAAAGCAATGGAGGATGAGCCAGCATTAAAAGCGTTAGCAGATGAGGATGAAGAAGTTTCATCACTCCTAATATTAGCAAAAAAATTGGAAGGAATTACTCGCAATGCAGGTAAACATGCAGGTGGTGTGGTAATTGCACCAGGAAAATTAACCGATTTTACACCGTTATATTGTGAACCAGGATCAAAACAAATTGTTTCTCAATTAGATAAGGATGATGTTGAGGCAGTAGGTTTAGTGAAATTCGATTTTTTAGGTTTGCGCACATTAACCATTATTGACTGGGCGTGCCGCACTATTAATACTTCTTTATCTAGCCCGATGCATATTGACAGTATTCCACTAGATGATCCCAAAACATTTAAATTATTAAAATCATGTCAAACAACAGCGGTATTTCAGTTGGAATCTCGCGGTATGAAAGATTTAATCAAGCGTTTACAACCCGATTGTTTTGAAGATATCGTTGCATTGGTGGCATTGTTTCGCCCAGGTCCCTTGCAATCAGGCATGGTGGATGATTTTATTGATAGAAAACATGGGCGCCAAAAGGTAGAATATCCTCATCTTTCTATTGAGCCGGTGCTAAAACCTACTTATGGCGTTATTTTATATCAAGAGCAGGTGATGCAAATTGCGCAAGTGCTATCTGGATACACATTGGGTTCGGCAGACTTGTTGCGCCGCGCCATGGGGAAGAAAAAATCAGAAGAAATGGCAAGCCAGCGACAAATTTTTGTATCAGGCGCCGTGACAAATGCTGTTCCAGAAAATTTGGCAACACACATTTTCGATTTAATTGAAAAATTTGCAGGCTATGGATTTAATAAATCACATTCTGCTGCTTATGCATTGGTGGCCTATCAAACGGCATGGTTAAAAGCGCATTATCCAGCAGCATTTATGTCTGCAGTATTATCTGCTGATATGGATAATACGGATAAAGTAGTCCATTTAATAGAAGAATGTAAAGAGATGGATTTGCAAGTACTGCCGCCCGATATTAATCACAGTGATTTTCATTTTGTCATGAAATCAGACAATCAAATTGTTTATGGGTTGGGCGCAATTAAAGGCGCTGGTGAGCAAGCGATTGAAAATATTTTGATATCACGAAAGCTTGACGGCGCCTTTATAGACTTATTTGATTTTTGCCGGCGTGTGGATTTAAGAAAATTAAATCGTCGCGTGTTGGAAGCGTTGATAAAGGCGGGCGCGATGGACAGCTTGGAGGTTGCTCGAGCGGTACTCATGGAAACACTGGATCATGCTGTACAATTAGCAGAACAACAAGCTAAAAATACGCAAACAGGGCAGAGAGATATGTTTTTCGAATTATCTCATGCAACAGCACCTGCTTATGTACCAGCAGAACCATGGCCAGATGATGTTCGATTACGTTTTGAAAAAGAAACATTGGGGTTATATCTAACAGGTCATCCGATGGACCCTTATCGTCAAGAATTGCGCCAATTAGTGCAAGCAAGTTTAGCTCAATTGCGTCCTGATCCTAAAGAAAAAGTCCGTGTGGCGGGCTTGTTAATGGGTGTTCGCACGGTAAAAACAAAACAAGGTAAAAGAATTGCAATTTTAACGTTGGATGATGGAACTTCACGATTGGATGCCACATTGTTTTCAGAAGATTATTTAAAATATCAGCCGTTATTAATAAAAGATTCCTTATTGGTATTATCAGGGTTAGTGACGCATGATGATTTTAGTGGTGCATTGCGCATGCGAGCGCAAGAAGTATTTACATTAGGGCAGGCACGCGGACAATTGTTGAAGCGTATGTTGCTTAAAGTGAGCAGTGCGGCATGTGAACCTACTTTTGCAGAGCGTTTAGGTGAAATACTATCCCCTTATCAGTCGGGAAGCTGTGCAGTGCACATTGATTATCATCATCCTATTGCCAAGGCTCAATTGATTTTAGGAGAGGTTTGGAAGGTGAGCCCTGAGGACGCTTTGATTCAGGCATTACGCGAGTGGTTGGGAGGAGACGCAGTGCTGCTTGAATATTAATCGCCTCCGTCGTTAAATCACCCCCTTAATCGACGCAATTCCTGCCCAGCGGCGCTCCTTTCGTAACTCAGCCAGTATATTAGGAATCTCATAACGTAGCAGGGTAAGTATGCTGGCATTGGGGACAGACAAAATCACGCACCCTTGGGAAACACTTTTTACACGGCAAACGGCTTGAAAAGCCTCTGGAAGCAAAGGTTGGATAGCCGCATCGAGTGCTTGAATATACTCGAGTTGTTGTATTAGATTTCCAAGTTCGCCTGCGTGCAACCAGCTTTTAATCGGTTGTTCGTCCATCCTTTTCCTCCGTTCTCATGCTATCATAGGAGGTTACCATAAACACTCGAGGACATACATGTTAACAGCACTATTTGGTACACGGAACGAACGGATTCTTAAGCAGCTCAGAAAGCGCGTTACCCACATTAATGCGCTGGAAACCAAGTACAGCAAGCTATCGGATGATGAGCTTAAAGCGCTGACATCGGCATTTCGTGCGCGGTTAGCGCAAGGGGAGTCTCTCGATAAACTGCTTGAAGAAGCGTTCGCAGCTGTTCGTGAAAGTGCTAAAAGAACATTGAAGCTGCGCCATTATGATGAGCAGTTGCTGGGTGGTATGGTACTTCACATGGGTAAAATTGCAGAAATGGCGACAGGGGAAGGAAAGACCCTGATGGCTTCACTTCCGGCATATTTGAATGCATTACCGGCAAAAGGTGTGCACATCGTGACAGTGAACGAGTATTTAGCCAAGCGAGATGCTGCATGGATGCGCCCTGTGTTTGAAGCGCTGGGTATGGTTGTTGCCTTTAATATCCCGGGTTTATCTAATGTTGAAAAACGAGAAGCTTACGCAGCAGATGTTACTTATGGTACGAACAGTGAGTTTGGGTTTGACTATTTGCGTGATAACATGGTCTCGGAAATGTCTGAGCGTGTTCACCCTCAACCTTTTTATTTTGCCATTGTTGACGAAGTGGATTCTATTTTAATTGATGAAGCCCGCACCCCCTTAGTGATTTCAGGCCATTTGGCAGACAGTTCTTCTTTATACATGACTATCAATACGATCGTGCCTAAACTTACGCTTCAGCCTGATCTGCCGAAAGAAGCCGTACAAAATGCAACGGGTGATTTCACCATTGATAGGAAATCACGACAAGTACATTTAACAGAAGCAGGGCATTCTCATGTAGAAACATTATTGGCTGAAGCAGGTTTAATAGGGCCGAATGAAGATCTTTACAGTGCTCAAAATATTATTTATCTTCACCATTTGAGTGCAGCATTGCGAGCACATCATTTATACACGCGTGATGTAGATTACATTGTGGCGCAAGATGGTGAAATTGTGATTGTGGATGAGCACACTGGCCGTGCAATGTCAGGGCGTCGCTGGTCTGAAGGTTTGCATCAGGCGATTGAAGCCAAAGAAGGTGTGAATATACAAAGTGAAAATCAAACATTAGCTTCAGTAACGTATCAAAACTTCTTTCGTATTTATGAAAAATTATCCGGTATGACAGGTACCGCAGACACCGAGGCAGCGGAATTCAATCAAATTTATAAATTAGAAGTGGTGGTACTGCCCACGCATAAACCGTGTATTCGCAAAGATAGCCCTGATTTAATTTTTCAGCTCACGGCCGACAAATATGAAGCGATGCTCAAAGACATTCAAGCACGACGTGAAAAAGGGCAGCCTATTTTGGTGGGCACAACCTCTATCGAAAATTCTGAAATATTATCGAAAATGCTGAAAAAAGCCGGTATCCCACATCAAGTATTGAATGCGAAATACCACGAACATGAAGCGCATATTATTATGGAAGCAGGAAAGCCGGGTGCTGTGACAATTGCAACGAACATGGCGGGCCGTGGAACAGACATTGTATTAGGGGGTAATTTAGAAGCTGAATTATCACGTTTAAGTGATACTACTCAAGAAGAAAGGCGCATGGTAGAAGAGGCGTGGCAGAAACAGCATGATGAAGTAGTGGCAGCAGGTGGTTTGCACGTGATGGGATCAGAGCGCCATGAATCTCGCCGTATTGATAACCAATTACGTGGCCGATCAGCACGGCAGGCCGATCCAGGTTCCAGTCAATTTTATTTATCATTAGAAGATCCTTTATTCCGTATTTTTGCAAGCGAATGGGTTGCAGGGATGTTGGGTAAATTAGGTTTGCGAGAAACAGAACGTTTAGAGTCTGGCTTTTTAACGCGCGCTATTGAAAAAGCACAGCGTCGCGTAGAAGCTTATCATTTTGATGTACGCAAAAACTTGCTTGAGTTTGATGATGTGATCAACGAGCAACGTAGCGTAGTTTATAAGTTACGTGATATGTTGATTGCAGAGGCAGATTTATCGCAATACTTACAAAATTTAACCAACGAAGTATTAACTGAAGCGATTGAAATGGCGTTACCGAGTAATGCATTGGAAGAAACATGGGATGCACCTGGTTTGCAAAATGAATTACTGAGTGAATTCAACATTGATTTGCCGATTGTAGAGTGGGTAAAAGACACGAACACTCAAACAACTGATATTGCACAAAGAGTCACTGCGAAAGCAGAAGAGATCTTGAAAGTAAAAGAGGCGCAGATAGGTTCAGAGATGATGCGTCGTTACGAACGGATGATTTTATTGCAAATGTTAGATACACGTTGGCGTGAAAATTTAGCAGCGATTGATTATATTCGCCAAAACGTAGGTTTAAGAGGTTTTGCGCAAAAAGATCCGAGGCAAGAATTCAAGCGCGAATGTTATTACATGTTCATGAGTTTGTTGCAAGATTACCGTCGTGATTCTGTGCGCGCATTATTACGCTTTCACGTTGAGCGGGAGCAAGATTTATTAGAGCTTGAGAAGCAACGGCGCACCGTATTAGAGCGCGTAACAATGAAGCAATTGCCGCTGAACGCAACACCCGAGACGGAGCCTGAAACGATTTCTTCGGGCGTAGTGCGGAGCTTCCGTAAAATGGGGCGTAATGAAATTTGTTTTTGTGGCTCTGGGAAGAAGTATAAGCATTGTCATGGAGAGTTGAATTTAGAGGTGAGGGAGTAATGTTGGGTTGCAATCCTCTCATAACTTTGTTATCTTCTGCGTAGAATGTCCATAGGCACGTAGCTCAGTGGTAGAGCACCACGTTGACATCGTGGTGGTCGGTGGTTCGATCCCACTCGTGCCTACCAGATCGATGCGTCCCTAATCAATCAGGTTTTTCTCCCGATTTGCATGGATAGTAATTGTTCGGGGACCTCTACATTTTTTGACGAGACCTTACCGTTGGTAATACTGTTTTTTCTTCACCAATCATGTGCCTCATTGTTTCTAACGCTTCATTGACATCTTTCTCGGAAGAGGAAGGATCATAAAGCGTATGAGCCAATATTGCAGTGATTGTAGAGGGGGTAGAATCACGCTTCCATTCTGAAGTAGCCCAATATCGAAAGCTTTTTCCTGCTTGCCGGTGATGGTTTAATAGAGTAAATAGAAAATTATAATTTTTTTTGAAAAATTTTTGAGGGTTTCCTGATTCATAAGCCAGTGTAAGCACTCGTTTTTTTAAAGCAGTTAATAGCATATTCTCGGGCCTCTGAGTGAATGAAAAACCTGGAGAGTCGGAAGGTAAAATATCGCCTGACGTTAAACAATGCCGATATAATGCCATAATTTCACAAGGAGCAGTTAAATCAGATAAGGCTTTTAAATCTATGGGTTGTCCGGAAGATTTGATATTTTGCATAAAATTTTTATTAAATTGTATCGATAACATGTTAAATGTTTCATTGTTGACGTTATATTCGTTTTGGTAGGAATGAAATTTAGTGAAAATGATTTTTAATAAGGGAGAGGAAAAACCTACATGCACGATATTGTTATCCTGTGCAACAAATACTCCAGCTTCACCAAGGGTTGTATTATTGTTGTCGAGATTTGTGATGCTAGATATCTCATTTTGAGATGCCTCAGGAATAATGCCTACTTTTTTTAATTGATTTAAAATTTTTGGATTTCGCATGATATTATTATTACTATTATAAATTATCTGCGATGCTTTATCAGAAATCACTGCTTTAATAGGATGATAGGAATCGCCGAGATCTAATGATTCCATTATGTTGCTTAACAATGCTATTTCTGCTGCAGGAGACAGAGGGTTTTTTGAAGATTGATTTTCTAAACCATGATGATACTCACAAATCTGAAATTGCAAATCAATGAGTGCGGCAGCTAAGGCTGGCTCACGTTGAGCATACATTGATAACCATTTTTTCATATCATCAGATAAAGAAGGCACATAATATGGATTTTTATCAAAAAGGCTACCGCTACGTAGTGGAGACAGATTGAGTGCGAAAAATGCAGCCATCATTTCATACATTTTCTTTTCATCAGGATTTAACATGTCTGGAAGCAGGGGTGGGTAAAAAATTTCGCCTGAAAATATATCTTTCAAAGGACTTAGGTGGAAAGCGTGAATTGAAATGTTTTCATTTCTTTTAATGCAATCCTCATCCATCACTTTAATGAAATCACCCGAACGAATGACGGCGGCCAGCCCGTTAATGTGATAGGATTGAAAGCACCAGTGTAGATATTCTCTAATATCTGAATGAACATCAGTGATGGTATCATCACTATCTTTGTTGTTTTCTTCAGTTAGCGGATATGACTGTCTCGACAAAATATAATGCAATAATCTTGAATAATGCACAGGGTTTTTTACCCCAGTGATACTTCTGGGGTGTTTATATTGTTCAATTTTAGCGCCTGATTTAAATAAATCATCCACTATATTGAACCATCTTTGTTTTAATATAGGATCTTTTTCATTTATCAAAGCATCAATGGCAAGATCCAATGCAGTATGCGTTATTCCAAATATATTTCTCTCACCTAAATGTAAAGAATGGTGATTAACATAGCGATCTCGATAATTATCAGATAATAAAGCTTCTGTCAGAGACAAATTTCTTGATTTGCAAGCCCTGAGAAGCAAGTTGTGTTCGAGTTGTGATGCAAAAATTTTGCTGTCTTTACTGATAAACTCAATTGACTCAATGCTCATATTTTCGCAATGCAAGTGTTTTGCAAAATAAGTTACTTCATAGATATCAGTGAATGCATTTGTTGCCAAGAATGGCATGCTGAGTTTGTTTCCTTCTTCCATGGAAGCAAGCAAAAGCATTGATCGATATTGATTAAACTTAGTATCTATCTTTTTGAGATTTTTAATTGCAGTTTTAAACTGTTCTAGATCTGATTCTTTATCAACTTTTCTTGCGACCAATAATAATTGGTCTTTTATTTTAATGATTATTTTTTCTTTTTCTGCATGATCTTTGAGTTCGGATAAATTAGTGAAGTTATTTGAGATTTCTAATATTAATTCTTCTGCTGGAATTTGATTGATAGGAAGTACGTTTTTTTCTTTTCGTATTCCATTTGGGGTGGTGATGTTATTATTCCTATAATAACTGAAAGTACGCATATTTTCACTAAAATATTGTTCTAATTCTTTTTTTAGCGTTTCGGGAAGTTTATCAGAAGTGTGTCCTAATGCATCCTGGATAGATATGTCATCAATATTGCACTCATTGGCTGCCTTGCCTCTCATGTAATCATCAATGCCAGATTTAATGAGTAAAAGAATTTTTTGATTGATTGGTTCTGAGTAAATGTTAATTTTTATAATAATTGAGATAAATGCACTCAGCCTGCTATATGGGATAAAATTTATCTCATATGAACAAATCCAGCTTGATAAAGTTTTTTTGATTAATGTTTGATATTGATTGCTTTTTTTTGATATTTCAAGCAATGCCGTTGCCCGATCAAGTGTTGATAACTGGTGGTCCTGATACGTCAGAAGACTATTCAAGACAGACAATATGATTGTCTTGTCAGACTGGTTTGGAGATTCCCTAGAGGAAAATATCAAAAATCTCATCGAGGTATCGATGGTGCTTTCGTTAAGAGTATCAAGACTGGGTTCAAAATTTTCAATAAACTTTATAAGAAAGTTGTTTTTTTCTTGATCAAAACTGCTAAGTGCTGAAAACAGTTTTTCTTTAAGATTTTCAGAATAATAAAAATACCAGGGAATTGAAGATTTCCACATAAATTTTTCTAGTAAATTTATAGAGGATAAGCTCATTAGCTCATTTAGATCAGTCTTGTTTTCTAAGGCCATTTGCTTGGCAGCATGTAAAACAGACCTCTTGGACGATTCAATGATCAAATCTTCAGTGATATCTTTCTTAAGCATATATGAGTTAATGCATGAAAATTCATATATATCTAGCTGCTTTTTTGTTTCATCCAGTACTTCATCTCTGAGAAATAGAGCTTCTAATAACCGGATATCAGCGGAGCTGGAATCCCTTCCGATGTCATCACTTGTGTAAAGTATTGCGTCATAACCCTTGATAGTACCTGTCAGCTCTGTGTGCTCTTGAGCACCTCCGCCATTTTTAATTAATTTCTGAATGAGATCAATGTCTTTTCTTAATGTTCCTTCGCTGTCTTCCGAGCTCATTATTTTTTCTACTTTCATTTTATATTTTTCTTTTTTACCATATCCTGTATGGGCATTTTTTTTGCTAGCAGAATTAAGGATGATATGGTTCGGATCGCTCATTAAAATGCCAAATCCAACACCTGTAAATACTTTGGCTCCAGGCGCTGCAAAACTTAAAGAGCGTAATGGGTTTCCTTCCTTTTCGAGCGATTTTTCTTCTTTTCTACTTTTGCTCTGACCACCTGGTTTTCTATCAATTTTATATCTTTCATAACCGGCATGCGTTAACTTACCGTAATCTTTAGTATCATAAGTTCTTTTGAAAAATTTTGTAGGTTGATAAATGCCGCGATATAAAACAGCATTATTTTGATTGGGGTTAAATCCATAAAAGGAATCAATCATCGCATCATTTGTTTTTTGAGTTGGGTTTGTTATAAGTTGAATATCTAATTTCTCAGAGATACCTTCGTGGTACAAATATTCGATTAAAGGTGCTTTATGATCTTTTACTTCTAGAGAAACTGGTGTGTGCATCTGTTCTCGCGCAAATTGATAAGCTTCTGCACCGTTACAATCCATACTTTCTTTTGGGCTTCCATTCATTTGCTTGTGAAAGGCATGACAGAGACGACGATTTTCAATCAGTAGAGTTTCTGTAGCTGAAGAAATCAAAATATTATTTTTATGCTTTTGGTGAAGTTGTAGATAAGCAATATCAAATGGGTTGCGCGTACGCAAGTAGTCTATCCCATCGCCATACTGGATAGCTAATCTTAAACGCTCAATCTCATCTGAAACTGTTTTAACATTTTTTATTTCTTGAAAGAAAGCGTTTCCTGAACTATCTATATTAAATTTGTAATATATTTCATCTTTATTTTTTCGCCAATCCTTATTGCGTGTGGCCTCTGCTATTTTTTGCGCTTTTTCAGGGGAGACATTCAGCCTATTAACGAGATAGTCGTATACATTCAAAGCATTGTCATTATCATGTATATCCTTATCATCACTTTCAGCGCCTGAATCATGTAGTAATAAGGCAACTTGAATGAGCCTAATTTCTTCCGCACGTTCAACATCACTTAAATCATGTGTCCCCTCAAGCCCTGCTGCGTACATTAAATTATATCCTGCTGCACCCAGGATACTTGCTCTCACAACATGCGCTATACCGTGGATAACCCGTTTTTTGCCAGAGCGATAAGGTGTGCTATAAACGTGCGTCCATAAATCTGCGACGATGCTCGGTAGCTCATCGTTAGAAAGCTTTTTGAGGGATTTAAAATTGTACCGCATTTTCACCTTTCCTTATTTCCTTGGAGCATTCCCTTATGTTATTATAGCATAAAAATAGAGTATTTAGCTAACTATTATTTTTTAACTTATTAGTATTATCTTAAAAAACAATATCTTACTTTCCCTGCTGCTTATCAAAGATTTTCTAGCGCCGCTTTATTAGCTATCATTAAGCAATAAGTTATTAAATTATACTATGCACCATCGCTATCTTTTTTTGAAGATGAATGATCCTTACCACCGTGGTCATCCGTCTTGTTTCCGCAGCATAGGGCATAATGAAATTTGTTTTTGTGGCTCTGGGAAGAAGTATAAGCATTGTCATGGAGAGTTGAATTTAGAGGTGAGGGAGTAATGTTGGGTTGCAATCCTCTCATAACTTTGTTATCTTCTGCGTAGAATGTCCATAGGCACGTAGCTCAGTGGTAGAGCACCACGTTGACATCGTGGTGGTCGGTGGTTCGATCCCACTCGTGCCTACCAATCTTCTTTGCCTTCGTCATTTATCAACAATGCCCTTAACTCTAGGGCTATAACTAGGTAAATATGACCTAGAGCCGCTAACCGAGCATTATGTTTGCAAATTTTTAAATGATACTGTTGTAAAAATTTTTCGTTCCCTTCATAATTCCTAAAGAAAGATAAGGGAATAATAACATGGCATTAAGCACATTCGCCTGGTTTTATGGGCACGATTATCAATTAGTAAACATTCATAATGCACGTAACCCTACGCATCCTTATTATGGGCACCCACAATTGTACGGTGCCATTGATGTCATTTCTTTTTCCGCCCTGCATTATGTGCATACCGTGCGCCGCCGTATTTGCATGAGTATTGCTTCAGAAACGTTGGGTGATATGCGTTTCTATGAGGAAGGCACCCGCGCATGGTATGAAAAGTTTGAACGCCCGCGCGGGCTGTTTGAGCCTTACGCTTCCTTTCCTGGGTTAGACAATGAAACAATGGCAGAAGATGAGATTGAGCGTATTCATTCCTGGTTTGAACTTGAAATTCCCATCTCTTTTGTCAGCAGTATATTATTTGAATATTTAACCACGTTAGAAACACTAGCTGAGGTTTTAGTCATTACATTCGGAATCGATGATGCAGGAAAATTAACACCTCAATTTCAAAGTGTTTTTCAGCCCGTTCAAGTTCAACGTGTTCAAACAATCGTGACAATGGATGATGCGCCGTATCATCGTGTGCGATGTAGATTGTATTATGCACAACATCGTTTTGAGTTTTTTGATAACAAAAAACGCGCGCCACTATCACACCACTACTGCCGAATCAACGTGCCTTTTGATGTTGAGGCACTCGTCAAAGCCAAATCACGTGTAGAAATGGCGAGCAATACGGCACAATGGTTGATTAAAGAAGGCAAAGCAACCGCAGGAAAAGTTGCTCAAGCGATGTTAACCGAAGCCGCGCCTAAAAATACAAAAAAATACAAATTGATGTTACATCAAATCACCGCCTCCAGCGCAACTTCATTTTATGAAAAGCCTGTTTCGCGTGGCGAATTGGATGATTTTTTGTTTTGTATTGCGCCTAAAAAATATGAGCTGTTTGAATTTGTGCAAGCGATCTATGTGAATGCAACAGAAGCACATTTTCAACATTTTAAAAACATAAACTCACATTTAGGTAATCATATTGAGCCGGGACAAATTGCATACATTTTCCCCAAAGAAAATGAACTGTTTAGAAAATTCAAATACGACTTGCACAATAGCGCAAAAAAAATTAATGCATTGCGATTGAATCAATCCGACGAAGCATCTGCCCTATTAGCCCAGCACTTTTCAGTGATGGGTAGCTTCGCACCTTCTGTAGGAAAAACAAAAGATTATTATGCGTTAGATAATGAGGTGTCTATTTTTCCACAAACACCCGCCGAAATAGCAGGAATGATTCCTCAAGCAGCGCAGGCGGCGATGGAGCAATATCAAAAAAGCATTAAAAAAATAAACGATCATTACAGCTTAGCGCATAATACAATTTTTAAAGAAGCCAGGGATGATGCATTGAAAGCAATGGACAGGAGCGCTATCAGAATGTTAGACACGTTGATGGAAGGAACGCATGTAACACGCAATGGTTTTTTAAAAGCAGTGAATGAAACCTTTGTAAGCATACAACGTTGGGTACCGACTGCAAGCCGTTTGGTTCCATTAGATGATTTATATGCTGCTGTGCAGAAAGTAAATTTGGGGCTGAAGGGAGCCGGCTATTTAGGCATTGGGTTCGATGGCTGGAAAACACATCAGCACATTCAAGAAGCATGCACGATTGCAAGGGAAGATGAGTGTAGGAAAATCACCTATCAAGAATGGGGCGGTTTTTCAGGAAGGCTTGGCGGAAGTGCTTTACTGGCTGCAGGGCTGGCAGCTGTAGCAACGCCTCTGACGATGGGATGGAGTATTGTGTTTGTGGTGGGTGGTACTGCGCTGCTTAGTCAACCTGCGACGTATGCGGGGGATTTTCTTGGCGAAGAAATTGGGTCTATTTTTCATAAAATCAACTATCCGGAGAGTGAGTATGGATACAACATTATCGACTTTTGAGTATATTGTTGGTATGGCTGGAGGATATTTTTTATTTATGTATTTTCCAGTAAGGCTGGTCACCAGTCCGATTTTTTCTAAATTGTACAATAAATATATGAGTTATCCATTTGCTTATTCTGCATTAGAAAATAGTGCAGCAGGCGCGGGGGTATGGGTTGCACATTTATTGGGAAGAAGAGAAGGCAAAAGATTTCCTAAATACGTTAAAGAACCACCCAAATGGCTACAATATTTATCTGTATTTTTATTTGCTCATGATATGGGTTTTATTATTACGTTATTGATGGGAGGATTTTTAGTGGAGTGGTGAAGGCTAGTTAAGCTGCCTGTGGAGCAAATTTCTCTATGTAATTCTGGTCCTAAAAAACCGGGCAGGTCACTCCCTCTTTGCCTTCGTCATCCCGGAATTTTGCCGCCTACTGTATTCAAATAAAGGGATACAACTTCACGGCAAAATATCCGGGAATCTAGTAGAGATCTTTACGAAGTGCAGACGAAGAAGTTTCCATGACCAAACAGCATAATGAGTGCTTGCGAGTGATTTGCTGTTATTGAGAGTTAGAAGGACCTTTGCCCGCAGTGGCCGTGGCCGCTGCATCACTGGTGCTCTCCTGTGCATCACTGGGGTTCTCGTGGCTGCTGCTGTTATGCCAGGTATGCTGCTGTTGGCCAGGGAAAAACCCGTCGGGACTGCTACTACTGTTGTTATCATCATGGGGGCTGCTATCAGCACCTTTAATAATCGTAATTTCAGGTATAAATTGTTTCTTCCCAGCACCGCCCTGACCCGTGGTTGCTTGATATGCTTTCACTCCCCCAACTTCCTTTGAAGTTTTAGGAGAACCAGCAGAGCCACTGCTATTCCTTTCTAACCCTAATGTTTCTCTAGCCTTGCTAAACAGAGAGGTGAAGAACCCCACCAATGTAATGCCAATGACAGCTGCAACAGTTTTCACCACCGGTGCAGCAGCGAGGGCCGCGGCAGCACCAACTTTCGGGCCAATAGCGGCTAATAGACCTTTTGCCAAGAAAGGGATCAAAGGAGCGCTCAGCCCGCCGATGCCAAATGTAAACAGAGAAAAGACAACAACTGCAGTCGTAGCAAGCACAAGAGCGGTAATGTAAGGCCAAGAAACGGGGAATGCAGGTGTATTTTTTTCCTTTTTTGCTGGGACACTAATAGCGCTACCGCTATTCAGTTTGTTAGTAATTATCCAAAGCATGCTGTCTTTCAACTGAAATAGCATGCTAATATCAAACGCAGCTTTCCATATGATGTGAGAGAATCGCTGTAAATGTAAATAGGTGTCTTTTGTGTCAAAGAGCGCAACGACAGCCTCGATCGCTGCCAAGGCCACAAGACCAACAGATTGAAAAACATGCAATGTGAATCTCAGGCTTGCTGAAATAAGATTTGTTCCCCATAGGAGTATGCGAGATATTCCTCCCGTCAGGGCTAATATTCCAGCTATAACGGCAGGAATCAGCAAAGCGATCGGGTGATATTTTGAGTAATTGCGTTGAAGCCATGTGATAAGAGGATGGTATAAAGACTCAATAAAAATCATTACCCCGGCCAGCATAAGACTGGGAACCAATGTTAGCATGTGCAAGAACCCAAATATCCTTTGCCACAATATATGAAACACACTGTCTTGAAGAAACGTGAGGTCGCCTTCGTCTGCATTTTTTTCAGTAAATGTTTTATATAATGTGGTGAAATTGGGACGTTTTATTGTGAGTATTGATAATCTTGTGATAAAGCTTTCAAAGAATTGTGTCATCTCTAGGAGTAAGTTGCTTTTAGGCTTGAGTGTTGTTCCTTGAGTTGGAAAAACAACAGAAGACTCGCCGGTTTTAACCCAATCCCACCAGCTTTTTACTTTAATTTTAGGGCTGTTAGCTGCCATCTTTACACTCCTGGTCAAACGACCTTTTCTTATAAAAGTATACCACTTTAATAGCTAAATACGTAGCGCTAACCCGTTGATTTTATAAAAGAGTGTGACAATTTGTGTCATACCTCTCTCATGAAAGCGGGTACTTAAACCTCATATATTGCCCTTTAGGACAGAAAGATTGCAAAAACAAGGGATTGGCTATTGCTTTTTTGAATGAGAATGATTATCATTTGCCTATATCGTTGCCTCTACCTCTAGACGTGAGCTTTTGAAGCATGGCATTATTTAAGCACTTTGAATACAACAATATCCTATTAAACAATATCCTATTAAATGAGGGGCAGTGCAACTCTATTGAGCAAACTTTTCAAACTTTCTTAAACGCCTCGCCTCCAGACACTAATGCTCTCACACTTGCTTTAGAGCCTTTCTTCTCTGATAAGATGTTGTTTTCTTCAGGCACTGAACCCTATTTCGCACCTACGACTCTTAAAGATTATCCTACCGATCAAATTATACTGACGCAAATAGTAGAATATTGCATTGAGCAATATGGTTTTGATGAAGATAATAAAGATATAAATTTCAAAAAGAATATTGAGACATTATTGGCAATCCCAGTAATCAAGCGCTTGGTGCAACAAAAAAATGGATACTTGTTGAGTGTCATGAACCGAAAACTTGAAATAAGAAAAGAAAAAATTGAATTATTGGAAAAATGTAAAAAATTAGTTCTGTCACTGGATACTCTTGATAAAAGCAAGCATGATGAGTGTGCGGAAAAATTATCTGATTTCCTGTACCGAATGAAACACCCGGAAGAAGATGAAGATAAAATGCAAAAAAGTTTTGATGACTTTTTGCAGTATATGTCGAAGGTGCAGCCTGATTCTGAATGGAAAAAAAAGAAAACAGAGAAAGAAATTATTGCTTGGTTATACGCAGGAGATAATGCTCCTATTGGCCCAGAAATGCGCTTTGTTTTTTTAAGTTCTGTGCATCGAAGGTATACTGAAAAAAAGTTTACTTCACTCATGTTGGAATCTTTGGGACGTCCTAATAGCGAAACCAGCATTAGCACACTTCCCGACGCTATTCGTGCTATAGAAGTAACGCATGAAAAAATGAATTTTAAAACAAGATGGCAAGCATGCGGCATGATGTTGGGCGGCGTTACTTTCGGCATTGAATGCGTCATGCTGATTTTAGAAAAAGGCACAGTGCAGGGTTTATTGGATAATCCCATCGAAGTTATTTCTTATATTGCCCTGGGGCTCTTAGTGTTTGGCTACCCTATGGGGAAATTTTTCTATTCAGCGCACGTTAAAGAACTGGATAAACAAAATAAAGAGCATTATTTTGAAAAGCATTTTAATCTGCCGCCCGCTCAAGAAGAGATCACGGAAAACAGAGGGATTAAATTTAATTTCGTTTTATTTGGTGTGCTTGCCGAAGCCGTGCTAGTTTTTCGGGGCATCATATCGGGTTTTGCATTTGTGCTAGATATGGCGATATGGAGCGACCAAGGCGGCGAGTATGATAATAATATTCCGGGTGCATATTTTTGGGAGGAATCTCCTAGCGGACTGTTAAGCTGTGTGCTTGCCGTGAGTATTGTAACGTTTGCTGCTTGGGTGGCGTATTCTTTAGCCAGTGGACATTACGCGTTGGATGGAAAAGAAAGCAACGAGCATGAAACAGCGCAAGAAAAAGATAAGCGTATGCGGACGGAGATTAAGCTAAATAACGCCGTTTTACGGTTCAGTCCTGAAAGTCGCCTTACAGCTTCGCTCCCGATGTTGCGGCGCTGTGCAGCGTTTGGATAAAGATCTCACCTAGAAATAATGGGTTCGTTGTAAGGCTTTATTTGTGGCAAGGATGCATCCCATAAAGCGGTTTCTGCTGCAATAAATCCTTTCTCGCCACATGTTGTTATTTCTTGAAATGTATAATACGCATGAGTAATGGTTGCAATCGAGGAGGCCTGCTGTAATGGCGTCATAATAGTATGGGTATTTATGGTAATGGAAGGCTGATTATATTTTTCATGATAATAAA
>CAYLHG010000013.1:0-12890 GCA_964383495.1 uncultured Gammaproteobacteria bacterium | reverse complement strand
ATAGTATGGGTATTTATGGTAATGGAAGGCTGATTATATTTTTCATGATAATAAAAAATGAAACCTATTGCTAGAGAAGCCAAAGTGATGGATTCAATGAGGGTCGCTTCTTCTATTTTTAAGTCATATAGGCAATAGTAGCCAATAATGAGCGTGCACATAAGTAATAATAATTTATATTGAGATAACATGTTCATGAATGCTAATAAAACAGCGGGGGTGTTCCATGTGGTTGCATGAGTCTGTGGTGCGTCGGGGGCTTTTGTCGTTGAGGGTTGCATTGGTTCAGGAATGTTTTTTCGGATCTCTTGAAGCATTTGCTCTGTGGATGTAATTAGAATGTCTGCGTAACTTCTTAAATAAATAATTTCAGAGGGAATTGATAGGATTTTATTTTTTTTTGTTGATTTTCGAGTAGAGGGTACAGGAATAGGCTTTTTAAGCTTTTCAATATAATTTAACGTAGCATAACATCGCTCTAACCCTGCAAAAAACAAAGCCACATTCTCATTTTCTTTTATTCTTTTTGTCGTGTGGGTATACGAGAAGCGGTTTCGGGGCGTGCTAGGTTCGTCGTAAAGCGAAACACCATCATCCATGTCATCACAAACAGAGGCGTTTGTCTCCGCATCATATTTCAACTGCACCGCAAGTACTGCAATTTTCATGTCTATTACTTTAGGATCTGCAGACTCAAGATCTTGAAGTGCTTCTAATGTGGTATTGAGCAGCTGTTTCAACAAATAAAACAACGTAAAATAAGCATGTTTTGTGCAGTTGATTTTGATTTGATGGCACGACTCTGCAATACCCATATCTACCGTTGAATACTGGGTAACATGCGGTAGAAAAGAGTAATGCCTTTCAAGCGACTGATATATTTGCGCTGCAGTAGTTTCAGTCCCCATCCGTGGGGATATTTCTCCTGATGACAACATACTACCATCTCCCTATGACTAGCGTTGACGATTTACCATATCATAATAAATACATAGATCGCAAATAGATTATTAATGATTAATTCATATTTCTTTATGACTGATGTAAAATGCTCGCATGCCATCAACAGCACACCTTGGCAAAATTTTGGTACAATCTTCGTTTTTAGAAAGGAAAGCCCCATGCCCACAGTGACATTGCCGGATGGCTCACAAAAATCGTTTCCAGAGCCTTTGTCCATCCACGCCATTGCTCAAAGCATTGGGGCTGGTTTGGCGAGCGCTGCCATAGCAGCCCGGTTTGACGGCAAACTAGTGGATATCTCTTTCATGGTGACGCAAGATGGCCCCCTGTCGATCATCACTGATCGCGACCCAGAAGCGTTAGAAGTGATCCGTCATTCGTGTGCACATTTATTAGCGCAGGCAGTGAAGCGATTATTCCCCACTGCGCAAGTGACCATTGGGCCTGTGATTGAAGAGGGTTTCTTTTACGATTTTGCATTTGGCAGGCCTTTCACACCCAACGATTTAGTTTTAATCGAAGCAGAAATGGCAAAGATTGTTGAAGAAAATTTAAGTGTTACACGCGACGTTTTATCTCGCCAAGAGGCCATCGCTTTATTTAAAAACATGGGCGAGCATTACAAAGTGCAAATCATTGAAGATTTGCCTGAAGATGAAATTTTATCGTTGTATCGTCAAGGCGAATTTGTGGATTTATGCAGAGGGCCTCATGTTCCTCGCACAGGCATGTTGAAGGCCGTGAAGTTAACAAAAATGTCGGGTGCATATTGGCGAGGCGATGCAAACAATGAAATGCTTCAGCGTATTTACGGTACTGCATTTGCAAAGCCCAAAGATCTGAAGGCTTATTTAGTGCAACTTGAAGAAGCGCAGAAACGCGATCACCGCAAAATTGGCAAGGAATTGGATTTATTTCATTTGCAAGAAGAAGCACCAGGCATGGTATTTTGGCACCCTGCTGGCTGGCATATTTATCGGCAAGTCGAGCAATATGTTCGAGACACTATTTCAGCGGCGGGGTATAAAGAAATTCGCACGCCGCAGATCATTGATAAATCGTTGTGGGAACGTTCAGGCCATTGGGCAAATTTTCGTGATGAAATGTTTGTCACAGAATCTGAAAATAAAACGTACGTGATTAAACCAATGAATTGCCCAGCGCACATACAAGTATTTAATCAAGGGTTGAAAAGTTATCGTGACTTGCCATTGCGCTTGGCAGAGTTTGGATCATGTCACCGTAATGAATTATCAGGTGCATTGCATGGGTTAATGCGTGTGCGTAATCTCACGCAAGATGATGCACATATTTTCTGTACAGAAGATCAAGTGGAAAATGAAGCACGTCAATTCATTCAGTTATTGCAAAAAGTGTACTATGATTTTGGGTTTAACGATGTATTTGTACGCCTATCAACCCGGCCGGCAGCGCGTGTAGGTTCAGAAGCCTTATGGGATAAGGCTGAGGCGGCGCTGGAAGGGGTGCTAAGGCAGTCAGGGTTAGATTGGCAGTTGAACCCTGGGGATGGCGCCTTTTATGGGCCTAAAATTGATTTTACCTTGAAAGACTGCTTGGGTCGAAGCTGGCAATGTGGTACACTGCAGCTGGATTTTGCTCTGCCAGAGCGCTTGGGGGCGAGCTTTGTTGCCCAAGACGGTTCTAAGCAGGTGCCTGTGATGTTACACCGAGCTATTTTAGGCTCATTGGAGCGTTTCATTGGGGTATTGATTGAGCATTACGCGGGGCATTTCCCGTTGTGGCTGGCCCCGGTTCAGGTAGTAGTGCTGAACATTACGGAAGCGCAAGGGTCTTATTCGCAAGAATGTGCTGCTTTTTTAAGAAAAAGCGGTTTTTTTGTGGAGATGGACTTGAGAAATGAGAAGATTGGCTTTAAAATCCGTGAACACACGCTAGCGCGCGTACCGTATTTATTGGTAATAGGAGACCGAGAGGTCGAGTCCAATAGCGTGACGGTGAGAACGCGGACAGGCGAGGATTTAGGCAGCATGTCCTGGGAAGCGTTGGCTGCTCGGCTATCTGCTGAGATTGCAGCGCGAGGATGTGTGGAGTTTTTGTTAGACGGAGGGTGCTCGAATCATTAAGAAATCTCAAGAAAAGTATCGCGTGAATGAAGAAATTCTCAAGCGACGAGAAGTGAGACGCGTATTGGTTATCGACGAGGATGGAACAAGCCTCGGCGAAATGAACCCCATGGAGGCGATCTATTTGGCAAAAGACCGGGGACTTTCTCTGGCAGAAATTTCGCCAAATGCTCAGCCGCCCGTGTGTAGGGTCATGGATTACGGTAAGTTTTCCTATGACCAAAAAAAGAAACAAGCAGTGGCTAAGAAAAAGCAGAAGCAAGTGGAACTGAAGGAAGTGAAGTTCCGTCCTACCACAGACGAAGGTGACTTACAGGTTAAGCTGAAGAGCATTTTGAGTTTTTTGGAGGATGGCAACAAGGTGAAAATCACCATTCGCTTTCGGGGTCGCGAAGTCATGCATAGTCAGCTGGGAGAAGCTTTATTGCAACGTATTGCGCACGCAGTGTCTGAAATAGGCCTTGTGGAGCAAAAATACGGGCTAGAGGGCCGCCAGATGGGCATGATGATAGGACCTAAGAAAACCAGTTAACAAGTGATGCTACCGCAAAGCGGTTGAATGCCTGTGCCATTGTTTGTTTTGAAACAAACCCAAACAGGCAATTGAGAGGTAGATATGGCAAAGATAAAGATGAAATCGCATCGAGGCGCAAAAAAGCGTTTCCGTGTGACAGCGAAAGGTAGGGTGAAGTTCCGTGCTGCCAACCGTTCACATAATTTTTTAGGTGAAAGTAGCAAGAAAAAGCGTGGACGTCGGTCGCCTAAGCCCATGCTCTGTAAGAGTGATGAGCGGACGATTAAAGCTATTCTGTTGGTAAGCTAAGGAGTCACCATGTCGAGAGTAAAAAGAGGTGTGACGGCTCGCCAACGTCACAAAAAGGTACTTGAACGTGCAAAGGGTTATTACGGCGCTCGTTCTCGTGTATTTCGTGTTGCAAAACAAGCGGTGATCAAGGCTGGACAATATGCTTACCGTGATCGTCGTACCAAAAAGCGTGAATTCCGTCGTTTATGGATTGCGCGTATTAACGCCGCTGTGCGTCAATGTGGTATGACATACAGCGCTTTCATAGATGGTTTGAAAAAAGCATCTGTTGATTTGGATAGAAAAGTGTTAGCTGATTTAGCGATTTTTGATAATGTTGCTTTTGTAGCATTAGTGGAACGCGCGAAAGCAGCGAGATAAGATAGAAAGCCCTCACAGTCCCACAGGGGGTGGGGGCTTTTGCTCATAGGGTTATTCACTCTCATGGTAAAATGCGGCATTGTTGGTCTACCTAACGTAGGCAAATCCACTTTTTTTAATGCACTCACCCAAGCAGGTGTAGAGGCAGCTAATTTTCCTTTTTGCACCATTGAGCCTAAGGCGGGTATTGTTCCTGTGCCTGATCCTCGGCTGCAAGTGTTGGCAGATATTGTAAAACCAGAGCGTATTGTCCCCACGACTATGCAGTTTGTAGACATTGCAGGCCTGGTCAAAGGGGCGTCAGAAGGGCAGGGATTAGGCAACCAATTTTTATCTCATATTCGTGAAACAGATGCCATTGCGCATGTTGTACGTTGTTTTGAAAATGATGACATCATTCACGTTGCTGGAAAAGTAAGCCCACTTGAAGATATCGATATCATTAATACAGAATTATTATTAGCGGATCTAGAAGTGATCACCAAACGCATGCAGCGCGTGCAAAAAGTGGCTAAAAGCGGGGATAAGGCTGGCCGCATCGAATACGGTTTGTTGGAGCGGCTGCAAGCGCATTGTGATAAAGGCGAGCCTGTACGTACTTGTTCGGTGACAGATGAGGAGAAACCTTTTCTATATGGTTTGCATTTGATTACAGCCAAACCCATGATGTACGTAGCCAATGTGGATGAGGCAGGTTTTGAGAATAATCCTCATTTAGATGCAGTTTCTGCCCAAGCCAAAAAAGAAGGCGCAGAAGTTGTGGCGATTTGCGCATCCATTGAGGCTGAATTAGCTGAATTAGAAGATGCAGATAAGCTTGATTTTTTAGCCTCTATGAACCTGACAGAACCTGGCTTGAATCGTGTGATTCGCGCAGGGTATGCTTTGCTGAAATTGCAAACCTTTTTTACAGCAGGGGTGAAAGAGGTGCGTGCTTGGACCATGTCAGTAGGAAACACAGCCCCCCAAGCTGCTGGTGTTATCCACACGGATTTTGAAAAAGGTTTTATCCGCGCTGAAGTGATTGGCTACGAAGATTTTGTACAGTACCAGGGCGAGCAGGGTGCCAAAGAAGTGGGGCGCTGGCGCTTAGAAGGAAAGGATTACATCCCCAAAGACGGGGATGTAATGCACTTTAGGTTTAATAATTAGATCATGCCCCCTATGGCAGGATGTACATAAGGAGGCGGGCCAGCATCAGCAGGGTTTGGATTTGCTGGCTGAGCCGCGGGACCCTGTGCAAGGGCGGTGGTTGGAGTAAGGTCTTCTTCCTCGTTAACAGCCTCACCAGAATTTAGATTTGTCGGCTGAGCCACAGGGCCCTGTATGGGAGTTGAGGCGGTTGGCTCAAAGTCTTCCTCGTCGTTAACAGCCATATTTATGCCCCATAATATGAGACAGGCAGCTCCTGTCGCAGCTGTAGAGAGGCCTACTGCCATAGAAGAGGCGGTTGCACCTGCTGCCGCAGCATGGGCTACGTTATGAGACGTTAGACACGCCCCAACTGCACTCGCAGTAGTAGTGCCAATGACGTGAGCAGCCGCAGTAGCGGTTGCCGTGCCAACGGCTCTTGTATCATCAGAAATCCCGCTTTCCCACGTATGTAAGCTCGCTGCCCCTGCAGATCCGCCTCCAAATACAGCGGATAATACCGCGGAGTGCACGCTATGGTTCAGTAGCTGCGCTGCGACCGAACTGGGTAGGGCCATCGCTAACATGCCTATACTTGCCCAGCAACAGTATTCACCCAGCCGGGGAGCCTCACTTCTAGGGCGTTGTGGGATTAACGGTGCGTTGGGGGCCTGCCCCTCCATTTGATTTACTTCTATCATTTCTACCATAATATATACCTCTAAATTAAACTATCAGTTGTGGAGCACTAGGGTCGCATTGAGTACGTGGGCGGCGTATACTCGGGCGGAGGGGCAGAAGCTTGCGATGCAGTAGGAGGATTCCCATACTCCATTAGGCACAATATCAGCGGGAAGGAAGCCAGCGTCAACCCCATTCCTACAGAAGAGGCCGCAGCTCCTGCTGCCGCAGCGTGAGCTACGTGAGCGGTGTTAACTATGTGAGCTATGTGATGAGAGGTTACATATGCCGTAGCGGCATGGGCTAACGCGGTGCCGCCAATATAACCACCAATAGCAGCGACTGGGGCGCCCATAATTCTGGTATTTTCACTAAGAGTGTCAGCATTACTTACGGTGTGAGCTGCAGCTCCCGCAACCGCGCCTCCAATAGCACCGGATAAGATCATAGGCTGTAGAGAATAGTGTAGTATGTCTGCTCCAGCCGTCGTAGGTATGATTGTGGAAAGCATCCCAAAAATGCTCCAGCATGTGGGCTCAACACTATCTTCTGCAGCAATGGCAAGAGCCGCCAGCCCTTCGCGAAGTTGTCTAGAGATGGCGCTTGAGGTTGTAGCTCCTTCCTGGATGCTTGTAGAGTTTCGCATGATACCTCCAAAAAAGCTGTGGATACTGGGATGCAATTTTTCTAAGTTTAATAACTAATAAAATAAATGTACCATAACTAGCTTTTTTTTGGTAGTGTTTTTTGTAAGGGTTCAGGCTTTGGGTAGAGAAGTTAGAAAAAACCTTTATAAATCAAAAAGCCACTTAAGCATAGGCACAACGCTCCCCATAGGTAGGGCGGCACCGCGCGGACAGATTTACGGAAAATGTTTTTAGTTTCAACAGGAAAGTAAATGATAGAAATCCCTTCAAGCAAGACAAGCCAGCTCATTAAGGTAATCACAATCCGCCAGTCATTCACCCAAAAATTATGAAGTAAAATATACACAAGCCCTAACATCATGTGAAAAAACCCGGAAAACAATTGCACTGTTTCATGCTCAAAGCAAGCCTGATAGCGCTCAAAAAAATGTTCGGGGTTGCCTAATAAAGGCAATGCAATCAATAAAAGGTAAAGCCCAAAAAATTGTGCTAAAAATATGGAAATGTTCATGGTATCCTTCTATTAACAGGCTCTTATATTTAAAATAGTCTCTATTGACAAAACAAGCGAGGCGTTATGTCCCAAAAACTCATTGACTCTCAAGGCTACTTTATTGAGGCTGAGCAGTACTTGTCGCCTTATCATGATGAGCGAGAGCAAGCAGAGGTTTCTTTACTGGTAATCCACAATATCAGCTTACCTGCTGGGGAGTGGGGCGGTTCCTATGTACGCGAGTTGTTCTTAGGTAAGCTTGATCCCACAGCTCACCCTACTTTTTCCTCTTTAGCTGGTTTAAAAGTCTCTTCTCATCTGTTCATAGACAGAGAAGGGAATATCGCGCAGTTTGTCCCTTTTACTAAGCGGGCTTGGCATGCGGGGGCGTCTTTATTTGAAGACAGGGAGTGCTGTAATGATTTTTCCATAGGCATTGAATTAGAGGGCAGTGATAACGCACCTTTTACAGATGCGCAGTATGATGCCTTGGCACAAGCCACGCGTGTTATCATGGCAACGTATCCTGATATTACTCGGGAGCGTATTGTAGGGCATAGTGACATTGCGCCATCGCGGAAAACGGATCCTGGTCCTTTTTTTGATTGGGATCGATATTTTGGGCTATTCTAATAAGGTAGGATTTTTAACGTAAGGACGGATGAGCGCTATGAAACTGATTGTCATTTTGTTATGTCTTTGGCTCGATCATTATATGCATGTGGGTTCGCGCGGACGCCAACAGTACTTTTTCAACTTATATGAAGATTTCCTCAATAAATTATTTGGGCAGATGACCTGGTGGGTAGGCCCTGCAAGCTTGGTTGTGGTGGCATTGCCTATCGTTGTGATAGTGGGTGCATTACAAGTTTTTGGGATGTTGCATGCTAATTTGCTAACGCTCATATTGGGGGTAGCGGTATTGTTATTTTGCTTAGGCGCTTCGCCTTTGCAATCTAAACTGGATGCTTATTTGACGGCCGATGAAAGCAAGGCGGCGGAAGCAGAACAATCCTTAAAAATGTTCATTCAAGAAGCGGGTATTAAAACAGACGAAGGGTTTTTTCGCACCGTCACGCAATTAGCATTTTGGCAATGTCACGAGCGTTTTTTTGCCATTGTATTTTGGTTTTTGATTTTGGGTCCTATTGGCGCGGTTGTATACAGGATGATTAGCTGGTTTCATGATAATGCGCTCCACGGGGTGTCTATGTACCCTAAACAAGCCGAACAAATGACCTGGCTGCATGGCTGGGCTGCCTGGCTACCTTCTCGTGTGGTTTCTTTAAGCTATACATTGGTCGGGAATTTTATGAGTAGCTTTGATGTGTGGTATAAAAAGGCATTTAAGCTGGGTTTTGTGCACGATATTTTGGTCGAATGTGGCATGGCTTCATTAGGGCTACAGGACGCTGCTGTAAAGCTCGCCGATAAATCAGAAAATTTAGCTGCGCAGGCTTTGGTCCACCGAGCGTTGTTGCTGTGGGTTCTGATCATCGCAGTAGCGACGATAGGGCAATTGTTTTTATAGTAAGTTTCATAAATTTTTGATATCCTACTCCAAGTTTTCTAACTTGGAGTAGTTTTTATGGATCCTCAAAAGCAAGGTTGTGGAGATGCATTGCAGGCAAATAATGTAAAAACCCCTCAGGAAGCCCTAGATGAAGCTGCTGAGTTGTGGAACGAACTCACAGGCCAAGATATAATAAATATTTTGTTGTGCATTCCAGCAGAGGCGGTACAGGCACATTCTTTCTATAATAAATTAATGGATCCAGAAGGGAGTCCATTTTTCGAACACATAGAAGAACATCATGTGCGTGCAGACGTTATAGCAGCGGTACAGAGACATCCCTATTTAACGAGTTCCCTACTGTCTTTTTCTTCTATCAGCTCTACCGATGACAACTTCGCTAACAATATTCGCGAACTGGTGAATTTTATTTTTGCGCAACATCCGTCAGTGAAAGAGGGCATTTTACCATTAAAGCTAGCAGGGAATAAGGTTGAAGGCTACAAGCGAGATCAGTTCGTGGGGATATTATTGAATAATAGTAGCGCGAATGCAAGGTTAATTTTACCTCAACTTTCTTTTTCTAACAAGACAAAAATAGGTATTGCTGAGGCCATTTTGACTTCTGAGCGATTATCTCATTTCAAAAAAAGAAAATTTATTTTTTTATTACACATGTTGGGTGCTGAGGTATTAGAGTTTGAGACTGGGGATTTAAAGAAACCTCGCAAGAGCAATATATTTGAGAAAACACCTTGGCATTTTTTCGGTGTTTTTGATAAACATTTGTTAATTGCTTTGTTATCAGCAGGGTCAGAGATTCGTCGGAGAAATTTTGCGGAGTGGTTATTGCAGGATGTAGATAACCGCCGTCAACAATACCTTCAGTGCTTGTTGGATTGGCTTAAACCCGCTAGAAGCTCTTCGGTTTGTGAAGTGATTTTTATCTTATTGAGTTGCTCTAGCGTTCCGAAAAATACTTTTATGGCCCAGTGGTTAGAGAGCAATGCTGATGTTAGAGAGCGCTTTTTAATCTGGTGTGTTGAATTGATGAAAGCTGAAAAACTTTTCATAGTAAAAAGTAGCAATGCAAGCAAAAATACATGGGTTTTAGACGACTTGACCATACGTGAGGGGCTTCTCATATTAGCTATAATATATTTATTTGAAAACTCATCAGATCAAGCCAGAGAAAAACTATGCGATTGGTTAGCTGGGTCAAAAGAACAGCTTTCGTTTTTTACTTCTTTCCTGATTAGCCATATGATTTGCAAAGAAAAGTCTAAGGAAGGTTATTTGTTTGCGCTTGGCTTGGATGCGCGCTCTGAGAAAGCTGACAGTATTGACTGGAGAGTGGTTTATTGGGAGTCAATGCGGGAATATCACAGGAATTTAGTGGCCGTGCACCCTGCCAAAAAGCGGCATCACGATGCTTGGTTTATTCAGCAGCTGCGTTTTCCGCTGCGGGTCAATAACGTTCAAGGGTTAGATGCGGTCGGGGCGTTTGATGCAGCTTATCAGGCTGGGATTGCTCCTATTGATATATTAGTGTGTTTATCTATGGAGCGCTTAACGAGTGCAAATCAAGATATTATTTATGACGTTTCAGAAAAGTTCTGTACTTTTTTACGACAGAAACATCCAGAGCTTCAGAGAGAAATCAGCTGTTACACTAAGCTTTTGCTAGAGAGATTAGTGATATTGGAGCGCGAGGGAGATTCAGAGTCGGTCTCGCGTCCGTTAGCTTTTTTGCCACGAGACGAGAAAGAGCAAAAAGAGAGGATAGAGATGTGGCTATTGAATATTGAGCAAACACCTCGCTTCTCCCTAAAGGACGGGCGTTAGTATTGAACGCTTAGAAAAAGTGATTGACTTTTCAAGGCATAACCGGTACCTTTGTCTGGTTTATTAAGGGTACCCTTATGTCCGCACCTCCACGTTCGCTCGGCTTTATCATGCTCACCGCATTGGTTGTGGGGAATATGATTGGATCGGGTGTTTTCTTATTGCCTTCCGCATTGGCGCAATACGGCTCTATTAGTTTGTTGGGCTGGGGGTTTACAGCGCTTGGGGCGATTTTATTATCCTTGGTTTTCGCACGGTTAAGCGGTGCTATGCCTGCCACCGGTGGGCCTTATGCTTTTTGTAGAGAAGCCTTTGGAGACTTCATTGGCTTTCAGGCTGCTTATTGTTATTGGGTGTACGCTTGGATTGGCAATGCAGCTATCAGTGTGGCATTTGCAGGTTATTTGGGGTATTTTTTTCCTGAATTGGCTAGCGATCACGGTTTACGTTTAGGTGTGATGTTAGCGGTTGTTTGGGGCTTCACTGCTATTTCAATGATGAGCATTTGGTATGCAGGTGCAGTCCAAGTGGTTCTGACCGTTATTAAAATATGCCCTTTATTACTAGTAGGTGTATTAGGGTTATTTTTCTTTAACAGTGAACACCTAGTTCCATTTAATGCGAGCGATTTATCCAATACAGATGCCTTAATGGGTGCGGCCACATTAACATTATGGGCTTTTATTGGAATGGAGTCTGCGACCATTCCAGCAGGCAATGTGCGGCATCCTGAAAAAAATATTCCCCGTGCAACGATAGTGGGCGTACTCATTGTTGCTGTTGTGTATTTGTTAGGCAGTTTTTCTATTATGGGGATATTATCGAATGAAGCGCTCCGCACTTCACATGCGCCTTATGCAGATGCAGCACTGAGTATGTTTCCAGGGCAAACATGGTTTGCCGGGTTTGTAGCGTTGGGAGCAGTAGTCTCATGTTTAGGGGCGTTGAATGGATGGATCATGGTGCAAGCACAAGTGCCGATGGCAGCAGCACAAGACGGTTTATTTCCCGCCATATTTGGAAAAACAAATAAGCAAGGCGCACCGGTGATAGGTCTTTTGATTTCAAGTTTATTCATTTCTATTTTGTTGGTGATGAGCCAATCTGAACATTTGGTAAAACAATTTGAATTTATTATTTTATTGGCGACAACGGTAGTGTTGATTCCCTATGCTTATAGCACCATGGGGGAGATACTGATTTTTTGCCGCCATCGTTCGAAATTTAAAGGGGTTCATTTTGCGCGTTGCGCCATCATGGCAACACTGGCATTTGCATACGTGCTATGGGCCATTGCAGGAAGCGGTTTGGATGCAGTATTTTACGCGTTAATGTTGGTATTAGCGGGCACGCCGCTGTATGTGTTCTTAAAGGCGGGTAAGTAGAATTTGTTAGGTGCGATTTTCGCATTCATGCAATAGGGGAGAAGTAAGATGAAAGGCGATTCAACAGTCATTAAACATTTGAATACTATTTTAGGGAATGAGCTTGTTGCCATCAACCAATATTTTTTACATGCGCGCATGTTTGATAACTGGGGTTTGAAAACATTAGGCGCTAAAGAATATTCTGAATCTATTGATGAAATGAAGCATGCGGATGCTTTGGTGAGCCGCATTTTATTTTTAGATGGTTTGCCGAACTTACAAGATTTGGGCAAACTATGGATTGGGGAAAATACGCGTGAAATATTCGAGTGCGATTTAAAGTTAGAGCATAAAGCATTAACAGATTTGCGTGCAGCGATTGTATATTGTGAATCCGTGCAGGATTTTGGCTCAAGAGAATTATTAGAGAAAATTTTAGAGAGTGAAGAAGAACATGTTGATTGGTTAGAGACTCAATTAGGGTTAATTGGTCGTGTTGGGCTCGAAAATTATGAGCAGTCTGGAATTTAGAAGATCTTGTTGCAAAATCATGAGCCTCTAGAGTAGGGGCGCTCATCCCGGGTCAAGCCCGGGGCAGGCATGCGCCCGTCAGTGCCGAGCGCATATTATCTGCCCCTACGAAGAGTGACATTGCAAGTTAGCTTTTTTTACGTGATGTGGGCTTGCTGGCAGCGCTCCTGCTTCGGAATGGCTTGTCTTCAGAAAAACGCTTACGAGGTTTTGCAGGTGCATCGCCCCATGTTTTTTCTGAATCAAAACGCTTACGAGGTTTTGCAGGTGCATCGCTCGATGCTTTTTCCGCATCAAAACGCTTGCGAGGAGGTGCATCGCCCCATGTTTTTTCTGAATCAAAACGTTTGCGAGGTCTTGCAGGTGCATCGCCCGATGCTTTTTCCGCATCAAAACGCTTGCGAGGAGGTGCATCGCCCCATGTTTTT
>CAYLHG010000012.1:0-49425 GCA_964383495.1 uncultured Gammaproteobacteria bacterium | reverse complement strand
GTTTAATCCCGAGGGATTTTAAGTCCCTTGCGTCTACCTATTCCACCACCCGGGCGAAGCTATCAGCTATAAGTCTTAGATTTAGGCTGAGGTCGGAATCGAACCGGCGTCCACGGCTTTGCAGGCCGCTGCATAACCACTCTGCCACCCAGCCGTAGTCACTACGTTCAGCAAGGCTCGATAAAGCCTTCTCAACGATGATGTTGTCACAGTTCATTGTAAACTGGAGCGGGAAACGAGACTCGAACTCGCGACCCCAACCTTGGCAAGGTTGTGCTCTACCAACTGAGCTATTCCCGCTTGACATGCGAAATGGTACGTAAAACAGGATCTTCTGTCAATGGGGTAATCGCATCTTTTTTGAAATCTTTTTCATTTATCACCCCTCTATTAGATTTTTCCAGGTCGCCGCGAAATAATCGACCATAGAAAGCACGGTCAACCCCGTCGCAATCAAAAGACAAAGATAAGTAAACACGCTAAAAGGAAAATAATTTAAGTCTGGTATCCAAAATAACCCCCCCACACT
Source organism: uncultured Gammaproteobacteria bacterium (assembly GCA_964383495.1). Taxonomy (GTDB): domain Bacteria; phylum Pseudomonadota; class Gammaproteobacteria; order JABCZS01; family JABCZS01; genus CAWKDC01. Next base: position 48,896 of record CAYLHG010000012.1, on the reverse strand, counting down.
CCACATCTGTAATGTTGTTTTCCATTTTCCCAGTTGAGAAACCGGCACAATTTGCCCACACCCTTCAGTCCCCATCCATTCACGCAAGGCCGAAATACTGATTTCTCGCCCAATGATAATAACAGCGGCCAGCGTAATCCATGCACTTTGGTACAATTCCACCACTAATATATAAGCCATTGCAACGGCAATTTTATCTGCCACAGGATCAATAAAGGCACCAAAACGAGACATTTGGTTCAAGCGGCGTGCTAAATACCCGTCGAAAAAATCAGATAAGCCAATCAATACGATCACACCTGTACACACAGTATAGTGAAGAGGAAAATCACTATAAAATACAATCAACAATACAGGCAGCAAGGCAAGCCGAAATAAACTCAACATATTGGGAATGGTTGTTATCATTTCGATTTCTCCTGAGTACCATGTAAATAATTAAAAATAGTTTGCGCTAATGCCAAACTGATAAAAGGGACTTTTGCAATGGCTTCCACGCGGGCTTGCATTAATCCTTGCAACCCACCAAAGTACTTTAATAGAGCTTGACGGCGCTTTGCCCCCACGCCTGGGATATCTTCAAGTGTAGATGTTTTCATCGTTTTTGCGCGGGCGCGACGATGACCTGTGATCGCAAAACGATGGGCTTCATCGCGAATGCGCTGAAGAAAATGCAATAAAGAGGAATCCCCTGGCAAGCGCTCAGGCTCATGTCCTTGTCGCCATATTTGCTCTTCGCCCGGTTTACGATCAGGGCCCTTGGAAACAGCAATACACGGAATGTCTTGTAATTGCAATTCTGATAACATTTCCTGTGCGCGCGATAATTGACCTTTTCCTCCGTCAATCATGATTAAATCAGGCAAAATTGCCATCGTCATTTTTCGCTTACTGTAATGACGTATTAATGCTTGTGCTAATGCAGCATAATCATCACCACCCGTAACACCGCTAATATTAAAGCGACGATATTCTGCAGTAAGAGGCCCGCTTCCATCAAACACAACGCAAGAGGCCACCGTTTGGTTTCCTTGCAAATGCGCCACATCAAAACACTCAATCCTCTCTACTTCTGATAATGACAACCATTGTTCTAATTTTTTTAATGTCAGAGTTGCTGTTTTAGCCTGCCCTTCTACCATTAGCAAAGCATCTTCTGCATTTTTAAGCGCTAACCCTAACCAAACTTTTTTTTCCTTTTGTGGGCGCGTAATCATTTTAAAAGATTTTCCTGTTTTTTGTTTTATAGCATCAACAATGAGCTGATCTTCCTCAGGCAATACATTTACCACCCATTCACTGGGCATATCGTGCAACGCTTGCCTTGAAAAACAATATTGCCCCATAAATTCGCTTAAGAGCTCACTGTCTTTTTGAACAGGATTTTTAAAAGTTCTATTTTTATGCCCAACAACCTCTCCATGACGCACAAATAATTGTGTGATCACGGCATACGTCTCTCCAGAAACAATCACACAAACATCCAATGATCCATGACCATACGTGACTTGCTGTTGCTGCAATAATAATTGCAACGCACGCACTTGGTCACGATAAACCGCTGCCTGCTCATAAGCTTTTCGAGAAGAAGCTTCATCCATGCGTAAAACTAAATCATCAATCACTTCACTTGTTTTGCCTTCTAAAAAATCAACCGCATGACGCACATCCATCGCGTAATCTTCTGCAGAAATATACCCGACGCAAGGCGCTTTGCAACGTTTAATTTGATATTGTAAGCAAGGACGAGAGCGATTTTTGAAAAAAGTATTGGAACAAGGTCTGAGGTTAAAAATTTTCTGCATCAACTGCAAACTTTGCCGCGCTGCATGAGCACTTGGGTAAGGCCCAAAAAAATAAGCGTTCTCATGACGTGCTCCACGGTACATGTCCATGCGCGGATAAATGTCATCTTGGGTAATCATCAAATAAGGATAGGCTTTGTCATCTTTTAATAAAATATTATAGCGTGGCTGGTGAGTTTTGATTAAACTATGCTCAAGGATCAGCGCATCTACTTCAGCAGACACCAATGTATATTCCATGTGCCTAATTTGCTGAACCATTGCTAATGTTTTTTCATCTAACGCTCGAGAAAAATAAGATTGAATGCGTTTATGCAAATCTTTTGCTTTTCCAATATAGAGCAGCTCATCATCAGCGCCATACATTCGATATACTCCGGGCGCATGCGGAGTGTTAGCAAGAAAGTGTGTCGCATCGAAAACGCTATGTCGAGCCATTGTCTTAGTCTTGCGTGTCTGATTCTGAGCCGCTGCTTTCCTCGGGTAAATCCTCGCCTGTCTTTTCTGTATCGATAAGACGATGACGAATAGCCAAATGTGTTAATTCCACATCGCTGTTCACGCCCAATTTTTCGAAAAGCCTATAACGATAACTATTCACTGTTTTAGCACTTAAACATAAACTATCTGAAATGTCCTGGACCTTTTGCCCTGAAGTGATCATCATCATCACTTGCAGCTCGCGTGCAGACAATGCATCGAACGGAGAGGCTTCATTTTCACTAAAGTGTTTTAATGCTAATACTTGTGCTACTTCTGGACAAAGATAGCGTTGCCCATTAAAAACCGTGCGAATTGCTTTAACCATTTCTTCTAAGCTAGAGCCTTTGGTAATATACCCGCAAGCACCTGCTTCTAGAAAACGTGAAGGATAAGGTTCATCACCATACACTGTTACAGCGATGATTTTAGTATCAGGCAACATGCGTAATATTTTTCGCGTTGCTTCTAGACCGCCGATACCAGGCATTTTTACGTCCATTAAAATAACATCAGGCTTGCAAACCTTTGCAAGCTTAACAGCATCTTCCCCACTACGCGCTTCACCAACAACCGTAATACCTTTCACATCTGATAATAAACGCGTAAACCCAACTCTCACAAGATCATGATCATCAACCAACATGAGGTTTATCAAGTTAGCACTCCTCATTGTCACAATTACAGGTATGGCGGAGAGACTGGGATTCGAACCCAGGGGAGGGGGTTACCCTCCAACGGTTTTCAAGACCGCCGCATTCGACCGCTCTGCCATCTCTCCTAAGCAAAACCACGCATCCCTCACCAGGTGAGGCGACGTGTCTATTCTGACAAACTTTCTCACATTTTCATAGCCCAAAATTCGCTTTTTTTGATTAAATCTATTAAATTTATGATAAACTTGTCTTGCGTAATAACACGCTTTTATAAGCCTATAAATAGGAGTGAATATGCGACCCAATATTGACAAAGCCACCCTTTCTCAAGGTAATTTGTCTGCTCTCGCGACGCACCGCGTGCTGCGTAACACGTATTTTTTACTATCTCTGACGTTAATCTTCAGTGCTGTCTGCGCCATGGTTTCTATGGCGGTAGCTGCTGCTCCTCTGGGTATCTTACCTATGCTGGGCATTTACTTCGGTCTTTTATTTCTTGTCAATTATACTCGCAATAGTATTTGGGGTATTGTCTCCGTATTCGCCCTAACAGGCTTTTTGGGCTACACTCTGGGACCATTGCTTAACGCGGTGTTAGCAAGCGTACACAATGGCGGACAGATCATCGCTACCGCGTTTGGTGGTACCGGCCTCATTTTCATGGGGCTATCTGGATACGCACTTACCTCTAACCGCGACTTCAGCGCCATGGGTAAAGGGTTGACTATCGGCCTGATCGTAGCCTTCGTCTTAGGTTTAGGTGCAATATTCTTCCACTTGACCGCGTTGCAGCTCGCTGTCAGCGCAATGTTTATTGTATTATCCTCTGGATTAATTCTGTGGGAAACCAGCGAAATCATTCGTGGCGGTCAAACAAACTACATTATGGCAACTGTTAGCATTTATGTAAGTTTGTTTAACATATTTGTTAATTTAATTCAATTGCTTAGTGCTTTCTCTAATAGAGACTAACTGGATACAGAAGACGGAAAGCGTTTTCCGTCTTTTGACTTAAGGTCTATACTTTTTACTAAGCCCAACTCACATAGCAACTCAGCGTACATTAGCAAACATTCACATTATTCCCCTCAAGTTCTTTTTATCTTGGACGATGAAAAAACTAGATTCTTAACTTAATAGGTGTTCTATGCGTTTTAAGTCACTGATTCTAACAGGCCTAAGCCTTGGTTATGCGCTATCATTGCATGCCAGCACCTATGATATTACGCCTGGCACCACTATGGTCGGCGAAAATTTTCAAACCAAAGTCGAATATAATGACACACTAGCGGATATTGCCCGCCGTTATGACGTAGGTTACTATGAGCTTGTAGACGCTAACCCTCATATCGACCCATGGGCACCGGAAGAAGGTGAAACGATTTTAGTGCCTCGCGAATTTATTCTCCCACCAGGGCCTCGGGACGGAATCACTGTTAACCTGGCGGAACTCCGCCTTTATTATTACCCTGCTGGCGGCAAACAAGTCGCCACCTTTCCTATCGGTATCGGCAGTGAGGTTACGCCTACCCCACTGGTAAATGGTACAGTGACAGGTAAAGTTAAAAATCCCAGCTGGTATGTTCCTGATAGCATTATGAAAGAGCATAAAGAAAGAGGCGACTCGCTTCCTCGTATTGTACCGCCTGGCCCAGATAATCCTCTGGGGCAATATAAACTCACTTTGAGCATTCCCGGCTATTTAATTCACGGCACAAACCGTCCCGCTGGCATTGGACGCCAAATTACTCACGGCTGCATGCGTTTATATCCGGAAGACATTGAACAGTTATATAATCTGGTTCCTGTGGGAACGCCTGTGCACGTTGTTCACATCCCTGTTAAACAGGCTTGGGTAGATAATACATTGTTTGTAGAAATACATCATCCCCTGCCGGGCTACCCGCTTCAAAAATCAGATTTGGTAAACCAATTAATGAGTGCGATGTATAAAGAAGGTCCTCAGTTTCATGCAGACTGGGCAAAGGTAAAAGAAATCACCAAAAATCCTAACGGCATACCAACACCCGTCGGCATGATGGGCGACGCTACTGAAGCGCAGCAAACGCCGCTCGAAGCATTGAATATCCCGCAGGCAAAACCTGGAATGGGTGTAGAACAAAACCCAAGAAGAATGCACCATCATGAAAACGATGACAGTGAATCTGCGGATAACACAGTGAGTTCAGAAAGTAGTGATGATAGTAATAATTAGCGTAATAATTAATAAATAAGTTTGACTCGTCATTGCGAGCGTAGAAAAGTAACCCGAACCTTGTAAAATCTTACCGTTTCAGATTGCTTCGTCGCCACTTCGTGGCTCTCGCAATGACAAAGCCTAAACTGCTTATTTATCAGCGTAAGCACCATGACCGGCATGACGCTTGGAAGAGCTGTGCTTGTCCGTACGTTCCATGTCGTTATCATGATAATCGTTTGAGCTGTTTTTACCTTTGCTTTGGCAACCAACGAGCAATACAGCAGCCATAGCAACAGAGCAAACAGTTGCAATTAATTGTTTCATTCTCATCATCATTTCCTCTTTGGTCTAAATGATCCCACTGATTGTACTCGAGAATTCTCTTTTACGCAAAGGCAAACAACATCTTTTTTAAAAATAGAAATCTCTTATATGCCTGGACAATCATACATGTTGTGCTAGATTCAAAGATAAGCATTACTGACAGACGAATCTTCGGGGGGAATGTCATGCAGGATGAGCACATGCTACCACTTGAAATATGCTGGCTACAAGGCTTCAAGTCTAGCGCCATGGGTCATGACGAAGCGAACAACCCCTACCCCAAACATTCCAGCGCCGCTTATTATTGGCAGGAAGGCTGGTGGGAGTGTTTTTTTAAAGAAGGCGAGTTGGCCTAACATAGTTTTTACCGGGAGCCTTCATGTGCCACCCCCTACTCACTCGAATACTCCTACTTTTTTTTGCTCTTTTACTCACTGCCTGCGGTACTGGTGAAGACCGCATCCAAGGTTACATGGAGCAAGAACCGATCAACATGTCGAGCAATTACAGTGGTGCATTAAAATCACTTGATGTTCGCCGTGGAGATACAGTGCTTAAAGGACAAGTGCTGTTTACGCTCGATCCTTCACCTGAATTAGAAGATTTCATGCGAGCACAATCTGATTTAGCTGCAGCACAGTCTGATTTAGAAAATTTAGAAAAAGGCAGCCGAAAAACCATCATTGAAGGATTGACTGCTGAAGTAGCTAAAGCACAAGCGTCACTGGATATCGCTATCAAAAAGGCTACACGATTTCAATTACTATTTCTGAAAAATGCGATAGATGCGGAAACCAACGACGAAATACAAGCGCAAGTACAAGTAGAAAAAGCTGCCCTTGCAGATGCACAAGCTAATCTTGCAGAGGGAGAACTTGGCGCTCGAGAAGATTTGATTAAAGCACAACAGGCCACAGTGAGTGGATTATTAGCAAAAACAGAACAAGCACGTTGGGCATTAGATCAAAAAACAGTCCTTGCCCCTATAGAGGCCCAAGTTTTAGATACCTATTATAATGAGGGTGAAATTGTAGGTGCTACCAAACCTGTTCTTTCTTTATTAAATCCTAAAGATTTATACGCTGTTTTTTTTGTGACGGAACATATGTTGGGAAAACTTTGCTTGAATGGGGAGGTATACATTTCTCACGATGTTTATAATGAGCATGTGAAAGCAAAAATCAGCTACATTTCCCCCCAGGCTGAATACACGCCTCCTGTGATTTACAGCCGTGATAATAACTCCATGTTAGTATTTAAAATAGAAGCAACACTGCCTGAAAAAGACTCAGCAACTTTTTATTACGGTCAACCGGTGGACGTGTATGTTCCCAGGGCTTTAAAATGTCATGAATAATCCGCAACAACCCTCAACATATGCAATTAACGTAAACCATTTACAAAAAGCTTTCAACAACAAATTGGTTGTCAATAATGTTTCTATTTCAGTAAAACGCGGCGAAATATTTGGTTTTTTAGGCCCTAATGGCAGTGGCAAAACGACAACAATACGTATGCTGTGTGGTTTATTAACACCTGATTCCGGTGAAGGGCAATGTTTAGGCTATAACATCATGACCCAATCATCCGAAATAAAATTTCGTACAGGTTACATGACTCAAGCTTTTAGCTACTATGAAGATCTCACCGTTCGAGAAAATCTCGATTTTATTGCACGCACTTATCAGATAAAAAATAAAAATAAAAAAATTGAATCAATATTAGATAACCTATTTTTTGATCAATCACAACGAAATCAATTAACCGGCACATTATCTGGAGGATGGAAACAGCGTGTTGCCTTAGCTGGCGCATTAATTCACGATCCAGAATTACTACTATTAGACGAGCCCACAGGAGGTGTTGACCCAAAAGCTCGCCGAGAATTTTGGGATATCATTCACCAGCTCAGTCAAAAAGGCGTTACAACGCTTGTCAGTACACATTATATGGACGAAGCCACACGTTGTAACCGGCTTGCATACATTGTTTATGGTAAGTTAATGGCAACAGGCACTATTGATGAAATTATCAGTGCAGCAGCATTAAGCACTTGGGAAATCCAAGGAAATCATTTGCACAAATTAATGTCAGAACTAAAACAACTGCCTGGCGTAGGGCAAGTCAGTTTTTTTGGCAATAATTTACATGTATCTGGCCAAAATGCTGCTTTACTTCAAAAAACAATATTACCGTTGCAAAATAATTCCAATTATACCATTAAGCCTGTTGATACATCCTTGGAAGATATTTTCATTCACTTTGTTAACCAGGTGGAGGAAAGAGAATGAATGCTTTTTCAGGATTTTCTTGGGATCGATTAAAAGGCATGATCATTAAAGAATTCATTCAAATGAAACGCGACCGCCCTACTTTCTCCATGATGGTCATGATTCCTCTGTTACAATTAGTCTTATTTGGATTCGCCATTAATACCAACCCCAAGCATTTGCCAACCATAATATTATCGGCAGATAATTCTGTATTCACATACGATTTTGTAAGCGCTGTTCAAAATACAGATTATTTTCGGATAGTGGCTTCAAACCCCACAGAAGCTGAAGCGAACCAAATGCTAGAGCGTGGTTATGTGCAATTTATTTTACATATCCCTGCAAATTTCACACGCGATTTAATCCGTGGAGACCGCCCGACTCTTTTGTTTGAGGCCGATGGAAGCGACCCTGTTGCCACGGGCAATGCAATGGGGGCCATGAATGAAGTGGTTCGAACCGCATTGACAACACATCTTCATGGAAGTTTAGGTTTTTTAAATCCTGAGCCTTACCCATTTGAATTGCGGAGCCATTTACGATATAACCCGTTGATGGTCACACGTTATAACATTGTGCCAGGTGTATTAGGCCTTGTACTAAATATGACGCTCGTGATGGTTGCAGCTTTAGCCATGACACGCGAACATGAGCGTGGCACACTAGAAAATTTATTATCCACACCTATTCGTCCTATAGAAGTGATCATTGGCAAAATTGTCCCTTTTCTGATTGTTGCATATCTACAAATTATATTAATTTTACTGGCAGCAAAATTTATTTTTGACATACCTATGCAAGGTAGCATTACATTGTTACTGATTTTAGCTTTTCCATTTGTTGCGGCCAATTTATCGGTAGGTATTACTTTTTCCACATTAGCAAAAAATCAATTACAGGCAGTACAAAGCTCCATGTTCTTTTTCTTGCCTTCTTTATTATTATCAGGTTTCATGTTCCCATTTAGAGGAATGCCAGAATGGGCACAAATGCTAGGCAACATCTTTCCACTCACTCACTTTTTGCAAATTGTGCGTGGCATTTTATTAAAAGGCAACAATTTTTTTGATGTATTTCATGCTGTATGGCCTATTTTAATATTCATGCTGGTAATGATGGTCATTGCTATAGCCAGGTTTAGACAAACGCTAGATTAAAACTGCATTGCTATGCGTTACATACTTCTTACTAACAGCTTTCCTTTCTCTGCGCTTAGAAATTTAGCTAAATCTTCATGCAGAGACTCTTCGCATAATTCTTTTGCCACACATACATTGAAATATTCACTGATATCTTGCACATCAGCTTCTGTCATCACTCGATATTGATAGCCTGTCTGCTTTGACAGTAACTTCGCATATTCTGGCAATTTTTCTTCGCTTATTAAGACCGGTGGCATAGCTGAAACCAGCCCCGAACATGTTTGCGAGATTTCGCAAAACGCATTGTAATGTTGAACTGTATTTTCAACATCACTCAAATCCAATCCTAATTCATCGTGCTTGGATGATATGTGCAGCACTTCAGGAGAACATTGCTTTGTTTCCGCACATAATGCGTTGAATGCTTCGCGCGTAATAGGTTGTTGTGTGAATGCTACAGGCTTTCGATCATCATCTCCTATCACAAATAAAGCAGGCCCATATTGATTGACCGACAACACATCCATACAAGTGCTCACAGGCGTATTGCGTGTGTAATAAGATAATAAACAAGCATCATCTGTTAAAATGGCCGGCACTTGAGGAGCAATTGTTGAGGCAATGGGCGCAGCAGGCGGGCCATCACGAACCTCTTCTTCCGGTAAAGGCATCAGCGGCTGTAAACCAGGCATAGGCGGCTCTACCATTTCTACTTCTGTTAATACAGAAGCCAAACGCTTCGCTTCTTGTTCTGCTTGGAATATCTCCACAGCCTCAATTGTTTCATCTAACACATATAATTCTTCTGTATAAGCCGTTATTTCTGCTTCAGTCACTTTTTCTGTTTCCATGATTTGAGCCGATAATGCATCCGTTTTTTCCATCAGGGCCGATTTTTTTTCTGGTTTAGCAAAAGAGGCTGGCACAGAAAACAGAGGATGAGCTGGCGCTAAATGCCGTGCTTCGGTTAAAAATATCTCTTTCGCTTCCGCATTAAAAGCCATTTGCTGCGCATAATAAATATAAACATCTGCTAAATAAGCGGGCGCTACTTGTTCAACAAAAGGAGCATAAGGGTTTTTTTCTTTTAAATGAGCATATAATCGCTTAGCAGATTTAATATCATACGCGCGCGCAGCCTTTAGAAAATCTTCTTTTAATGCTTCGAATGAACGCCCCTTTTCAAGCGGAGGCGCCTCTTTTTCTATTAATAAAAATCCTGCCATCAAACACAATAAGATTGCCCCAACCACTATCAGCTGGTTACATGCTTTATGAAACTTGGTTAATCTGTTCACGATCGTGTATACTCCTTTCCATGCACTATATTATTCAACAGTTAGAGGCCTTGCAAGCTAACACGCCGTTGTTTTACGGAATGCGCCACGGCATTGAACGAGAAAGCTTGCGCGTTACTGCCGAAGGCCTACCTGCCCAAACTCCGCATCCTGTGAGCTTGGGACATAAATTGACCCACCCCTATATTACTACGGATTATAGCGAAAATCTTCTCGAGCTTATCACACCTCCTTGCATGAAGGTAAATGCTTTACTAGAGGGCATGAGAAATACCCACCAGTTCGTAGTTGAGCAGCTTCCCAATGAATGGTTATGGCCACAAAGCCTGCCTTGCCCGCTGAAAGGTCCGATTCTGATTGCTGATTATGGCAATAGCCCAAAAGCAGATTTGAAAACGCAATATCGTGAAGGTTTAGCATTGCGCTATGGGCGTGCGATGCAAACCATTGCAGGCGTACATTATAATTTTTCTTTACCACAATCTTTTTGGGAATTATGGTACACCACGATAGATCCTGCGCATGATAATTTACAGTCTTGTATTGATGCATATTATTTTCATATAATCAGGGAGCATATTCGTCACGTCTGGATATTAATATATTTATTTGGTGCTTCAACCGCCATAGATCAAACATTATTACTCGATAAAAAAGCAGATTATTTAGAAAAATTTGATGAAACCACCTGGGTCGCACCTTACGCTTGTTCATTGAGACTCACGCCTCTGGGATATTATTCTGAAGTACAAAACAAATTTCTTAATATCAGATTTGATAGTCTTTCAGAATATATTCAAAATTTAAAAATAGGAATGACAACATCATACCCTCCTTACGAAGCGCTTTCAGCAAAACACGGTGAAACATCACAACTCAACACGCACATTCTGCAAACAGAATGGGAATTCTACTATCATGTTCGCCCTAAACGCGTTCCTGAGCCTGGCGAATCCACACTAGACGCCTTGCAAAAGCGCGGGGTTGAATACATTGAAATACGCGCTGTGGATGTAAACCCGTTCGAACCCACAGGATTTTCACGCAATCAATTATTATTTTTGGATATTTATTTATTATTTTGCTTGCTTCAACCCAGTGAATTATTATTGAGTGACGAGCGAAAAATCCACCTAGATACTTTACATAAAGTTGCATCTCAGGGGCGCGACCCTCACTTAACATTACTCATTGACGAGAAAAAACAATCTGTCACGTCCGCTCTTTTGTCTTATTTTGATCAATTTCTTATGATTGCAAAACTGTTGGATCATGAGGAGTCAGATGGAAGATATGAAACTGCACTTCGTTATTTTTATCATGCTGTCAAATCTCCTGATCTATTATTATCCTCTCAATATCAACATCATTTGCAACAATACGGAAACATGACTGCCGCAGGCATGGCACTTGCAAAGCAGCATAAAAAAACGCTGACCAGCACGCCTCTCCCACCAGAAATAGAAAAACAATTTCGCGAGCAAGTGTTGAGAAGTTTAGAGTAAATTTGAACGCTTCAATGCATTGTCTGAAAAAATGTTAAATAAGGAACAGTTACTAAGATTATACTTCTCGTAACTCTCGTAATAATTTTGGAAGAGGAAATACAATATCTTCTTTAGGGCCAGACAACTCATGAACCTCACCCGCCCCTAACGTTTGTAACCGTGCGATCACTTCTTGGACTAATGTTTCTGGTGCAGAAGCCCCGGCCGTTACTCCAATAGTATTTGAGTCCATGATCCACTCGGGGGATAAAAGCTCAGCTGAGTCTAATAAATACGACTTTTTCCCTAATGATTCTGCCAACTCCCTCAATCGGTTAGAGTTGGAGCTGTTTTGAGACCCTACCACCAGCACCACATCTACGCGTCTGGCCAATTCACGTACTGCATTTTGGCGATTTTGCGTGGCGTAGCAAATATCATCTCGCTTAGGGCCTTGAATCAGCGGAAAACGACGTGTTAAGGCCGCAATAATGGCCTTGGTCTCATCGATAGATAGCGTTGTCTGAGTCACAAAACTAAGACGTGTTGGGTCTTCTACCGCAATATTCTCAGCATCTTCTAAGGTTTCCACCAAGTAAACACTTCGCTCAGGGTGACGATACTGCCCCATCGTACCAATGACTTCAGGATGGTCTTTATGGCCAATTAAAATGCATTCACGGTTTTCTTTGGAAGCTTTGATTACTTCCATATGCACTTTAGTTACCAACGGACAGGTGGCATCAAATACCGATAAATTACGCCGCTGGGCTTCTTCATGCACGCTCGCAGCCACGCCGTGGGCGGAAAAAACAACTACCCCGCCATCAGGAACATCACTTAACTCATCTACAAAAATCACCCCTTTTTTCTGCAGATCTGCCACTACGTAGCGATTATGAACAATTTCATGGCGCACATAAATAGGGCTTCCCAGCACTTCCAATGCCCGCTCTACAATTTCAACAGCTCGGTCCACCCCCGCACAAAAACCGCGCGGATTCGCAAGAATGATACTCGGCTTATTCATTGATATCCCCCTTTAGGTGGCCATTATAACCTAAGTAGAAGGGCCACTAGTAATTTGTTTTTGGCGCCAAGCCTGCTCTTGAGGTCTAAACATAGCAGGAAGCTGCGTAATAGAGTTAGGTTGGCTCCAAAACTTCCAGCTACGTTTGATATGAAGCGCTGAAAACATACCAGCCTCCAATCGGCTCGCAAGCGCACTTTTAAGCTGAACAGCCTTTTGGCATTCCGATGGCATACGCGACAGTACAGAAGCTGTATACAGGAGCAAGGCAGATAAAGAGGGGTCCATTAAATTTATTTTTGCCAGTTGGCAAAGCGCTGCAAATCCGATCCTCTCGTGAAGCAAATGAAGAGAGCGATGAGATAACAATTCTTCCAAAGTAAACTCTATACCATATTCCTGAATATTTTCAGGAGTTAAAGTTTCGTGATCACCCCCTGCCAGCATAATTTTTTTAATCGGCCATCGAAAAGGAGGCGATAATCCTTTTTCAAGCAAAAACTCAAGCATATCTCTTGCCTCTCCAGCAGAAATCATCGATAAATAATCGCCTCGAGCTGCTAAAGCGAAAACGATGTCTAATACAACAGATTCTCTCCACTGGTGTACAATCCCGTATCGTAATAAATTTATGCGTTCCTTACGATAGAATTCAGATAAATCAGCACCCGCTTTAATAAGGCTCAGTACAATGTCAGCGCGATTAGCTTTCACTGCCACATATAAAGGTGCCTCCCCTGCAGGGGTTTTTAAATTTACATCAGCGCCAGCCGCAATCAATGCATCGCAGATCTTATTTCGACCATATTTTGCTGCAAAATGTAATGCAGTCCAACCTTCTTTAGATTGCTTGTTCAGATCACAACGCATATTAATTAAAGAGAACGCAAGATCATCTCTTCCATAAATAATGGAAAGATGAAGAGGCGTTAACCCTTCTTTTGTCTGAGAGTTAATGTTATTTTTATTTGTTTTATGTAATACTTTAATAACATCTATATCTCCCATTCTTGCAGCAAAATGGATAGGCGTCCAGCCATTATTTTCTGGAAGAAACACATTAGCACCGTTAATGCATAAAAGGTCAACAATCCTAACATATCCATGCAGCGAAGCCATATGCAATGCCGTATAACCATTAGCATCGGATGCATTAAGATCAGTTTCTGGCAACAATAATTCCCGCACTACGTTTTCCAAATTTTTAAATGCCGCATAAACAATTAATGGGATTTTTAAATTATCTTTATAGGTTTCAGAAAAATCAGATTTTGCTTTTATTAATGTTACAACAACCTGAGGATAATTTGGTTTAAGATTTTTTCGTTCATCATTAATTGTTCCAATATCATCTCGATTAGGATGAGCTGCTGCTAAAAATAATGAACTTTGGTTGTTTTTATTTTTCAAATTAGGGTTAGCGCGACGTCTCAACAATTGATTTACGAGCAATTCATTCCCTTTTAAAGCAGCGAGGTGTAGCGCAGTTTCTCCATGCATATTTACTGCGTTAACATTTAGATCTTTTTGTCTTAAAATCAACGCAATAATATTAATATGATTATTAATAATGGCCTTCATCAACGCTGTAAACTCATTTTTATCTGCTGCATTAACATCATCACCTTTATTAAATAAAGCAGTGACTACACTTTCATAACCTCTCTCAGCCGACAATACGAGCAAAGGTTTTTCATCTTCGTAAGTCTCTGAAGTGTCTACCCCCATCGTTACTAATGTTTCAATAGCTTGCTCACAACTATACATAGAAGCAGCACAGTGAATAGGTGTATGATTTTTTTTATTTTTAACTTCTTTATTTACTCTTTTATCCAAAACCAGCAACTGGAAAACGTCCCTATGCTGGCTCTCAAGAGAATAGTGCAATGCTGCGCAACCATCGCCATCAACAGCATTCACATCAATATTTTTTCTTCTCAGCAGAGGGGCTATTACCTCAGGCCAATTTTCTATAGTTACATGCACAATAAGCGGCCGATTGTTATGATATTTTTCTGAAATATCAACTTCAATTATTCCAACAAGAAAATTCACCACGTCACGTCTTTTGCTTTCCACAGCAAGTCGGAGTGGTGTTTTTCCTGTATTATCTCTAATATTCAAAACAGTTCTTTGATCTGTTACCAAGCATTGAACAGCTTTCATATCTCCGGCAGCTGCCGCATAATGTAATGCTGTTCTCCCGAGCTCATCTACAGCATTAAGATTTGTTCTATGCATTGCCAACAGAATTCCCATCGATCTTTCCCATTTCTTAATAATGGAAAAAATTAACAAAGATTTCTCTCCGTCGGGAACCGAAATATCCGACGCTCTTTTTTGCAGCAAAGCTTCTGCTATTTTTTTTCTATCATTTTTGAATGATAACAATAAAGATGTTTCTCCCTGACTGCTCTTCTTATTAAACATAATCTCGTGACCAATCAACAAAGAAACAATTTCTTCATTTCCATCCTTCGAAGCATGATGTAGAGCCGTTTCCCCATTTGCGTCTGTAACATTAATATCAATTTTATTATTTCTACACAACGTCTCAACAGCATTAAAAAATCCTTTTTTAGTGGCATAAATTAAAATAACATCGTTGTTATTTCCATATTTTTCAGAAAGATCCGCTCCTGCGTTAATAAGGAGTACTGCAATTTCCTCAAAACCTAGGGTCATCGCAACATGCAAAGCAGAGTGACCTTCAACTTTATGATTTAAATTATGTCCACTTTCAATAAAGCACTTAATTAAAAAAACATTTCTTTCTTTTACAAGTGAAACCAAAGCTTCTGGTGCCGGAATGAAGCCAGGATGCTTAATGATGAGAATTGCTATCCAAACATTTTTGCTAATAAATGCTCTATAAAAATCCACTAACTCATTATTTGTCATGCAGCCAAATACATCGTTAGCATGATCAGCATAATACATTGCGTATTCAAATTCATTGATGTCTTTAAATTTATTTTTTTTAAATGAAGAATTTTCTATCAAATAATTTTTATATAAATTGAGCTTAATCTTTAAATAATCAATATTATTTTCATAATAAAATTTAATGCATTTTTCCCCAATTTGATCATTTTTATTATTTATTTTAAATTGATCTAAAAATGACTTTCTCTCTTTAATCGAACCTCTTATTCTTTCTATAAAAACATCAAATGACGTTGATCCCCCATGAGCAGAGGACGAAGACGAAGACGAAGACGAAGACGAAGACGAAGCAAGTATATCATTATTAAAATTAATTTTAATCTCTTTAAATAAAAATTGATTTGCATGCAAAATAGATGAAAAGAATATGCTATTTTCACTAACGCATGTCGTTGGATTCCCCATTGACGAACGATCTTTCTTCCAATTATTTCCAGAAACAACGCTCCAATAATTTTCAAACCTTTTTCCATTGCCATTTTGACGACTTAATTCTATGTCTCTATTATCATAACTCGAAAATACTTTCTCTCTGTCATTATCACTCAAAGAATTTAATACTCTTCCAAACCGTTCGATATACTGAAAGACACCGTCATTTGCTTTTTCATTTGTTCCCGAACCATAAACGCCATGTTTTTTAAGCTGATCACAAAAATACTGTAACGCATAACCCAATGTGTTTTTATCTTTTTCTAAATTTTTTCTAAACTCAAATTCAGTAAAAAATTCCTCAGAAGCAGGTTTTGCTGAATTTCTAAGTCTTTCTTTTTCTATTTCACTTAATGAAACTAATTGCCCATCCAAGACATAAGATTGATTAAAAAATTCATATTGACTATTAGCCTGCGTTTCGAACCATTCAACAATTGGAATCACTGCCTTGCAGTCATCTGTCATGACAAATCGAGTAAAATCTATTTCTCTTCTTCCATTTTCATTTCTTTCTGTTAGCTCAACCAAATCAGATGAGGCAAGCAAATAGTCTTCGACTGCCACTGTAGGCATTAAAATCTGCACTAACGAGCAGGTGATACCTCGTGACGTCTTCAACGCTACAAGCTCTTGCCCAATGGCATTACATACTTGATTCATGGGACTATGCGGCAGGGAAAGATAGCCTAAATCACTGTTACCTATCAACGCCATGCGTTTTTTTAAAAAAGAACTTAAGTTTGATTCAAGCATGCTTTCATTATTTTTAACCATTGCAAGCCACTTCAAATAAGCAAAAGAAGTTTCTGCTTCCTCTCTCACCAAATCAATGAAATTTTCTGCACAACCGGTCTTTCTTAAAATTTGACTAAAAAAATCATGAGGCAAGTCATGGGCAGTTAACTCAGCAAGTAATTCAGATAGCACTATGACACCTCTTCCCAGTACTCAATTTTTTTTAATATAACATTATATTAAGCGGAAAACCAGGTTACGTTTCCTACTACTTTTTAACCTCTCCCATTCCCCAAAACAACAGCGCAACACCTATACAAATCGATAAATCAGCTAGATTGAAAGCAGGCCAATGGTATTGGCCGATATATAAATCTATAAAATCAACCACGTATCCGTACCAAAGGCGATCAGCTAAGTTTCCCAAGGCCCCCGCAATCACCAAAGTCAAACCCCAGCAGGTTTTACGGTGCGAATAAGGTTCATACCATAACCAAACCGAAAAGCCTGCTGCTACAAAAGTAGCTACACCGGCTAAAAAATAGCGCTGCCAACCAAGTTGATCGGCTAAAAAACTAAATGCCGCGCCTGGATTGTGTGCTAATGTTAAATTCATTGCTGGGAAAAGCGGCAGAACTTCGCCCACGTACAATAATTGACTGATCCAGCCTTTGGCAAGCAAATCTAAACCCAACACCACAAAAATCCCTATCCAGCATAAATGCTTACGCATATAAACGCACCTCTCCATTGCCGTCGACATTTTCCACGCACCGTACGCATAACTCAGGGTGGGTATCGACTTGCCCCACATCTTCACGCCGTTGCCAGCAACGCACACATTTTGTAGCATTTGTCACTTGTACATCCACTGCTAACTCTGTCAGGTCAGTATTGGATGCACGATTTCCCATAGGCTGCACGTCAGCGTTAGATGCAATCAACACAAACCGCAATTCATCTTTTAATGCTTCCAAATGCTTTAATGTCGCGCCTTTCGCATATAACACCACCTGGGCGTCTAAGCCTGATCCAATCGCACCTGTTTTACGCACAGCTTCTAAATGTTTATTTACTTCATCGCGAACGAGTATCATCGCTTCCCAATACTCATCTGTCATCACTTCATCTTGCACATCTTCAGGGAATTTGTCATACCATACTTGTGTGAATAAAGAGTCTCCTTGATAACCTGGAATATGCTCCCAAATTTCATCCGCAGTGAATGATAAAATAGGCGCCATCCAACGTGTCATCGCTTGTATCCAATGATATAAAGCTGTCTGCGCGCTGCGCCTTGCTAAACCCTCTGTTTTAGCCGTATATTGTCTATCTTTAATGATGTCCAAATAAAAGCTACCCAAAATCATACTGCAAACATGATGCAATTTTTGGTAAATTTGATGAAACTCAAATGCGTCATAATGCGAACGTATTTCCTTTTGAAGCTTCATTGCGTAACGAATCATGTATCGATCTAATGCAACGCATTTCGAAGCAGGGAGTAAATCTGTTTCTGGATTAAAACCATTTAAATTTGCCAATAAAAATCTTGAGGTATTTCTGATTCGACGATACGCATCCACAGTGCGATTTAAAATTTCAGCAGAATATGTCATATCGTTTCGATAATCGCTTGCTGAGACCCATAAACGTAAAATATCTGCACCTGATTGAGAAACAACTGTTTGTGGGGCCACATCATTCCCCAATGATTTAGACATTTTACGTCCTGTGCCGTCTAATAAAAATCCGTGCGTCAATACTTGTTTATAAGGTGCTTCTCCGTACATTGCCACACGTGTCATCAATGATGAGTTAAACCATCCTCGGTGCTGATCGGATCCTTCTAAATATAAATCAGCAGGTGCATGTAATTCTGGGCGTACATCTAGCACGCAAGCATGCGTAACGCCAGAATCAAACCATACATCCAATCCATCTTGAATTTTATGGTAATACGCAATATCTTCACCTACCAATGCGTCATCAGAGTAAGCATACCATGCCTCCATCCCTTCTTTTTCGATCGCTTGTGCTACTTTTTCCATGATTTCTTGTGTATTAGGATGCAACTCTCCCGTGTCCCGGTGCATATAGCTGGTAATGGGCATGGTCCATGTTCTTTGACGCGACACACACCAATCCGGGGCATTTTCAACCATTTTAGTGATCCGCGTTTCGCCCCATTCCGGCACAAATGATACTTTCTTAATAGCATCTAATGCGTCGCGGCGTAACCCCTCTTGCTCCATACTGATAAACCATTGTGGCGTTGCGCGAAACATAATCGGTGTACGATGGCGCCAGCAATGAGGGTAACTGTGTTGAATATTTTCTCTGGCTAATAAGCGGCCCGCATCTTGCAATGCTTGGATAATGGTATCATTTGATTTAAATACATGCATCCCTGCCACAACAGGTGTATTTCCTGAAAATAATCCTTTTGCATCTACGCGGTGGTCCATGGTTAAGTGATATTGCATCGCCACTCGGTAATCGTCTTCACCGTGATCAGGCGCGGTATGAACACAGCCTGTTCCTGTTTCCACTGTCACATGCTCACCTAAAATCACTGGCACTGTTGTTTCCATCCAGGGATGTTCCAGCATAATATGTTCAAGGGTTTTACCAGGCACAATAGCCAGTATTTCTTTTTCGCTGATTCCGTACAGTGACAAACATGCCTCCACACGAGAAGCTGCTAATATAAAACACTCCGGCCCCGCTCCACGGTTCACCGCAACAAAAGCATAATCGATATCAGGGTTTAAACACACAGCTTTATTAGAAGGCAATGTCCACGGCGTGGTTGTCCAAATCACAAACGAAACACTCACAAAACGTGTTTGTGCTAAAGGGGGTACTTTTTCATTCAGTAGCGTATGATCAACCACCGGAAATACGACATGCACAGAAGGTGATGTTTTTTCATAATATTCTACTTCCGCCTCCGCTAATGCAGATTTGCAATCCAAACACCAATGTACTGGCTTAAATCCTTGCACTAAATGCCCATTAGCAATGATTTTTGCCAATGAACGTACAACATTTGCTTCGAATAAATGATCCATCGTTAAATAAGGATTAAACCAATCGCCTAAAACACCCAAACGAATGAATTCAGTTCGCTGAATATCAACTTGCGTCATTGCATAATCACGGCACGTTTTACGGAATTCAGCCGCGCTGATTTTCTCTCCCACGCGACCTACTTTTTTCTCAACATTAATTTCAATAGGCAAACCATGGCAATCCCATCCCGGCACATAAGGACAATCGTATCCACTTAACGTTTTTGATTTTAAAATAAAATCTTTTAAAATTTTATTTGTGGCATGCCCCAAATGAATCGCCCCGTTGGCATAAGGAGGGCCATCATGCAAAATATATTTTTCCGCACCCTTACGTGCGATACGCATTTTTTCATATAATTTTTCATCCTGCCATTTTTTCAAACGTTCCGGTTCACGTTGCGATAAATTTGCTTTCATCGAAAATGCTGTGTCTGGCAAATTTAAAGTATGTTTATAGTCTGTCATATTTTCCTACTCGATCACAAAAATTTTTTTTGCTGATTCAACATCCGATGCAATAGCTGTTTTCAACGCATCTAAAGACTCGAACCGCTGTTCACTACGAATATACTGTACAAATGTTACTTCTAATCTTTCACCGTAAAGCAAATGTTCTCCATCCAACAAGTGGATTTCCAATAAAGTTCGAACACCACAAACAGTAGGACGTGTACCGATATTTGCTACAGCGGGGTGTATTGTACCATCAATAGTCTTTGCTGTTACAGCAAACACCCCACGCACAGCAGGCACACGCCTGGGATTAATATTCGCTGTTGGAAAGCCTAACTCCCGTCCCCGCCCCTCTCCGCGACGCACCTTTCCTTGCATACTGTAACGCCGCCCAAGAAAGAGCTCTGCCTTTAAAAGATCATGCACCTGTAGCGCTTCCCTAATAGCAGTAGAGCTGACTCGCTCGCCTTTTAGCATCACAGGCGCCAACTCTATCACTTCCAAACCCGCAGCTTGCAACGTCTGAAGATCACCCTTGCGCCCTGCCCCAAAATGGTAATCATGTCCCACTATCAACTGCCTAGCCTGTAGCGCCTCTTTTAAAAAAACTTGAATAAATGTCTCTGGGGTTAAGGCCGCTAACCGTGCATTAAAAGGAAGGACAATCAAGGCATCTACGCCGCATTTTTCAAAATAAACTGCCTTCTCCCGCAATGTACTTAAACGAACCGCAGGGGTTTGAGCAAAAAAAGCTTGTGGGTGAGGTTCAAACACCACTACAATGCTTGTGGAATTTAGAAACTTAGCTTTGTTGACAAGGGTTTGTAACATCACCTGGTGTCCAATATGCACCCCATCAAAATTCCCTAATGTCACCACGCCGCCTTGCAAATGAGGCGGAATACGCATCCCTTTAAGATATTCCATCATGTACTCGTGCTAAAAATAATGTCATAAGTTTAACATTGAACTCGGGATATCGGGGGATCAATTTATTTATCTATTAAAATGAGCAGCTACCGATTTCTATTACTTGACGACCAACCCCCAGTACCATCATTGTTGTTTAAGTTTGTAAATTTTCCTTGCGCGTCTGCATCCGCGCAGACTGAGCCACCGCCATCTTCTGTAAGATAATGCACAATGGCTTCTGCATCCTTGTATCCCATCTCCATTAAAAATTTTATACTAGCTGGGTTGTGCACTAAATTAATGAGTTTGCCATCTCTGTCACCCCAAAAACGCAACTCAAGCAGTTGCTCCTCTGTAAAGCTTTCAATGATCGCATTAATGTCAACAGCCTCTTCCTCATCCACCGAAGCATCTCCTACTTCATCCGGTGAAGAAAAAGTTGCTACCGAAAAATTGTCTAGCCTCACTCTCTGCGCGGGAGGCAAACACGTATCTGAAACACGTTTGCACGCCCTCATTTCATCGTCATCATCATCATCGTCATGAAAATTAACAGGATCATCGCAATCTGTCACAGGCTTATCTTCCCCAGGGAGAAATCTAGGTAGAGGAGAAGGGGGTGTTTCTTCAGGAAAAAGGTTAAAGGAAAATGCAGTTGGCGCAAGCACCTCTTTC
The DNA here is from genome assembly GCA_964383495.1 of uncultured Gammaproteobacteria bacterium. Classification (GTDB taxonomy): domain Bacteria; phylum Pseudomonadota; class Gammaproteobacteria; order JABCZS01; family JABCZS01; genus CAWKDC01. Next base: position 26,968 of record CAYLHG010000012.1, on the reverse strand, counting down.
GCCTCTGCACTAAAAAAAAGATTAGCGGCAACAGGCGAATGTTCAGATAGGTCATCATCGCCGTCATCCGTATCATTCCTATGATCTAACTTTAACAGTTTATACAGAACATCAAAGTGATCATCCACACCACGAACGCTCTGATCATTGCGGAAAGAAATCTGAGTGTTGCCAAGCGCATCTTTCTTCTTCACTGAGCGATTTACTTTTTCTTTTTTAGGCGGTTTCTTGGTCTCTTTTTTGCTCCCTTTCTTGCTCCCTGAGAGTGGAATCGTTCCTAACACCTCTTCCACCTCGCTAGCCTCATCCTCATCTGGAAGAGGGATCATATCGGTCGGAAGCCCAGCGAATCCTAGCATTGGTGGGCCCACATTATATTGGAATAGCGGTGGAGCAGGAGCCAAAACTATCCTACTAACAGGTGCAGATTGAGAGGGATCAGAGGAGACGAGAAGCGCTGGCAGCACAACGATCGAAACCACTGGCACCCCAACAGTAGGAATAGGAGCATTAACCGTCGTCTGAGCGCTATTTGACGCACCTTCATGGGTACTTGATAACGCCGGCTCAGGATTAACCGGCTGCCCCGTGGGGACGTGCGGGGGGGTAATGGTATATTTTCTGCGAAACATATCAATCCTACTACGGCTTATCAAATAATGGTAGTAGAATAACATATTCTTAGAGCCAATTCAATCAGATCTCTCATCTAATTTAAAGCAATAGGCTTTAAAACATGCTTAGGACGGAAGCCCAGGAGCCATAGTGCAAGCGCATAGCTCCCTATCCCCGCAAGTATCAATAAACATAAATACAACGCGCGTTGCAAAAAATGTAATACGGATAAATCTCCTATTACCTGTACCAATGCATATAGGACAAGGCCCATCACAACATTAGCAATCGATACCTGCAGCCCAAATATGAGCCAATCTTTTTGAAAAATAACGCGGTGGTTACGTCGAATCCTGATGTACAACAATAACCCCGTGACAACGGCTGAAATAGAAGTAGACAAAGCTAACCCTGCATGCGCTAAAAATTGCATTAACACCGCATTCAATCCAATATTTAAAAACAAACTGATCGTGGCGATTTGCACAGGCCCTTTCATGTCTTGTTTAGCATAGCAAGCTACAGATAATACTTTCACTAAAATAAACGCTAATAATCCTATCGAAAAAAAGATTAATGCTTTTTCCGATTGCATAACATCATTGGCTGTGAACTCACCGTATTGAAATAAAGCAACCAAAATAGGTTTGGCAAGCACACCCAACCCCACGGCAGCAGGTAATGCAATTAACCATGCAAATTTCATGGACCAATCTAAAATATCGTTATAATGAGTATGATTTTTTTGCGCATGCCCTTTTGACAAGTGCGACAACGCCACCGTAGATAATGCAACCCCGAATACCCCTAATGGAAATTGCATCATCCGTTCTGCATAATATAACCAAGAAATGCTGCCATCAGGCAACATCGATGCAAACATTGTGTTAATCAATAAATTAATTTGTAAAATAGATGCACCATAAATCAACGGTACCATGAGACGCAACAAACGTTGCACGCCTTCATTTTTAAAACCTAAACGAGGGCGCGGTTTAATTTGAATGTGCGATAAAAAAGGTATTTGAAAAACAAATTGCAAAACACCACCCAATAGCACACCCCATGCTAATGTCATGATAGGTGTTTGAAGGAAAGGAGTTAAAAACAAGATAGTGCCAATCATCGCCACATTTAATAATGTGGGACCAAATGCGGGGGCTGCAAATTTCCCATACGTATTTAACACGCCCGCTACAAACGCTGTCATGGAAATCAAAAGTAAATAAGGGAAAGTAATGCGCAACATGTCTGTAGCCAATACAAAACGCTCACCTGATGCCTCAAACCCGGGCGCGAAAGCACGTACCAAATAAGGGGCTCCTAAGATGCCTAAAATGGTTACAATGGAAACAACAAATGCTAATGAACCTGCACATGCATTGATGTAATGTTTCGTTTCTTCAGGTGATTTCTTATCTCGATATTCTGACAATAAAGGCACAAAAGATTGTGAGAAAGCACCTTCTGCTAATAAACTACGAAAAAAATTGGGCAATTTAAAAGCAACCAGAAAAGCATCATATTGCGCGCCAGCACCAAAATATTGCGCAACCAACATGTCTCGCACAAATCCAACAATTCGTGAAATCAGTGTCATGCTGCCAACAAGGCTTGTTGATTTTGCTAGTTGTTTGCTCATGTGAAACTGCTCGCTCAATGGCTCAAGGAAAGGCGCTTACGTGCCTGGGCGCATATTATGCGCCCTACGAGACGCACATAATCTGTAGTAGCAACACTTTTAGGATAATATCTCTCTGACTTCTTCCAATAAATGGCGAAAAGCAGCTCTTTCTTCCATAGAAAAAGAAAAGTTCAGCTGCTTAATTTCAGACTGAGATTCAATAGCAACAGCAACCGTTTCGGTGGGCTTCTCACCCCCACCTAATAATTCTGCACGCGCTCCGCTGATGGTAAAACCCCTGTCATACAACAAGTGCTTAATTTGCTGAATCATGAATACATCTTCACGCCGATAATAACGCCGGTTGCCACGACGCTTACTAGGCTTCAAAACGTTAAATTCTTGCTCCCAATAACGCAATACATGTGGCTTCAGTGCACACAATGCACTGACTTCCCCAATTGTAAAATAGCGCTTATCTGGGATGCTCATGTCAGGTTAACGTTCCAAGCTTTCAACTTTGGATTTCAATTTCTGACCCGCGTGGAAAGTTACTACACGACGCGGAGAAATAGGAATCGCCTCTCCTGTTTTAGGGTTACGCCCAGGACGCTGGCGCTTATCACGCAAATCAAAGTTACCAAAACCCGATAACTTGACTTGGTGGCCAGTTTCTAAGGCTTCCCTAATTTCTTCAAAAAAGATCTCAACTATCTCTTTCGCTTCTCGCTTGTTAAGACCTACCGTATTGCACAGCATTTCAGCAATTTCTGCTTTAGTAATAGCGGACATGTTTTATTCCCTTACAATCGCCCCAAAGGCCTGTTTTAACCCGTGGATAACAGCCTGCATCGCTGCGTTGACTTCATCATCTATAAGAGTGCGCGAAGAATGCTGTAAAATCAAGCCCAACGCAACACTTTTTTTACTCTTTTCAAGGTGTTCCCCCTGATAAACATCAAAAATCTCAACATGCGTCAAAATATCGCCGGCCAAAGCGCGGGTTTTCTCTAACACATCGTGAGCAGTTAACACACTATCAACAACAATCGCCAAATCTCTACGGATCGCAGGAAACTTTGATCCTTCTGAAAAATGCAACGATCGCCCTTGTAAAAGAGCATCACACATTAATTCAAATAAGAAAATAGGCCCACGCAATCCTAACAACTTAAGTAATCGAGGGTGCAATGCTCCCATCACGCCTATTGTGTGCCCTCCCTGAATGACGGCCGCGGATAACCCTGGCGCCAAAACGGGGTGCTCGGTCGGTACAAACTGCATGGTTTTTCGATTAAAATTTAATAATGTTTCTACATCACCTTTCAAATCATAAAAATCATAAGGACGAGGCTTGTGTTGCTGCCAAAATCCTTGTGTTTCACCACATATTAACCCACCCAGACGCTCTTCAAACTTAACATCAGGCAATACGCCTTCGAAACATTGCCCAACCTCAAACAAACGCATGTTCGTCGTTTGACGCGCTTGATTATATAAAGCTGTTTGCAAAAGCCCAACCCAAACACTGTGGCGCATCACGCTCATGTCTGAGGATAATGGGTTAAGCAACCTAATAGGTAATGAAGCAGGAAACAGCGCTTGCTGTAATGCTTCGTCCACAAAACTATAGGTGATCACCTCTTGATAACCTCTATCCACGAGCACTTCTTTTAAGCGCTTCAAAGGAATATGCGACTCACTCGGCGTGGGCGCGGCAATCATGGGCGGTAGTGATTCTGGAATACGGCTATAACCATACACACGCGCCACTTCTTCCAATAAATCTTCAGGAATTTGAATGTCAAAACGGAATGAAGGCGGAACTACGTGTAATGTGTCACCATGCACTTGGCAAGCCATGCCCAAACGCATTAACAAGGCAGCGGCGCTGTTTGCATCTAAATGAATACCCAAACGGTGTTCTATTAAAGGCATAGGCAACATGATAGAAGGCTGAACGGGTAAATCCCCCGCCAAGGTATCTTGAACAGGGCCGGCCTCTCCCCCCGCATGCGCTAAAATAAGCACAGTTGCACGCTCAAGTGCACAGAGGTGCAATGTAGGATCAACTCCTCGCTCAAAACGCGTGGCGCCTTCGCTATTGACGCGGTAATATCGTGCGCGGCCGCGCACTGCGCTAGGCGCAAAAAAAGCACTTTCTAAAAAAATATCCGTGGAGTGAGAAGAAACACTGCTGCTCAAACATCCCATGACCCCACCCAATGCTAACACGCCGTGATTATCTGCAATCACACACGTGCTGTGATCCAGTGTGACAGTACTGTTATCAATGAGCGTGACAGATTCTCCCGCACTTTTACGCACATGAATATTGCCGTGGATTTTGGCGGCATCAAACGCGTGCAGCGGTTGCCCTAATTCCATCATGACATAATTCGTAATATCCACAATCACCGAAACAGGCTTCACGCCTGTACTTTCTAAGCGCGCTACGATCCACGCTGGCGTAGGCGCTGCAACGTTCACCTTGCTGATCCGTCGGCCAGTGTAGGCAGGGCACGCAAGTGTGTCCTCAATGATGACTCGGCAAGTATCAGGGATAGTGGCTGGAACAGCGTCAATAGAAAGTTTTACGAAAGGCGCATCAAGTAAAGCTGCTGCTTCGCGTGCGATACCTTGTACGCTTAAACAATCACCACGATTAGGTGTAATACCTAATTCCATCCAGTGATCATCTCCCACAGCCGTTAAACTCTCTAATTCTAAACCGCCGGCAGTCAACACATCCCCCAATGCTTGTGGGGATCTATCCGTTTTAACCCAAGTTTTTAGCCAATCGATAGAAAGCTTCATGCGCACCCTCCATCATCAGGGCGTAAAAAACGTAAATCATTTTCATATAAAGCGCGCAAGTCATCGATTCCATAACGCAACATGGCTAAACGCTCCACACCCATGCCCCATGCAAACCCGTTGTACACAGTAGCATCAATCCCAGAAGCTTTTAATACATTGGGATGAACCATCCCCGCTCCTAACACTTCCAACCATCCTGTGTGTTTACAAATTCGGCAACCTTTGGCATCACATTTCACACAGCTAATATCCACCTCTAATGAAGGTTCTGTGAATGGAAAATAGGAAGGGCGAAAGCGAATGTCTAATGATTTTTGAAAAAAACGTTGCGCAAATTCATGCAACAAACCTTTCAATTCACTTAAGCTTACGTTTTTATCAATACACAACCCTTCTACTTGATGAAACATAGGCACGTGCGTAACATCTTTATCACGCCGATACACTTTACCAGGCGAAATAATTCGAAAGGGTGGCTTGCTTTCATGCATGGTGCGCACTTGCACCGGTGAGGTATGTGAACGTAGCAGCTGGTTATCAGAAAAATAAAAAGTATCATGCATCGCGCGCGCTGGATGATCGGGCGGTGTATTCAATGCTTCAAAATTATAAAAATCATTTTCAATTTCAGGTCCACTGGCCACGCGAAACCCAAATTGCTCAAAAATGCCGATAATACGGTCCATCGCATAGGTGATGGGGTGCAAACCGCCTGCTACAACATGCCGACCAGGTAAAGTCACATCAACAGCCTGTTGGCTGAGCGCTTGGTCTAACGCCATATCTTCTAATATTAACTTGCGCTCTGCGAGGCTATCCATCAAAATTGTTTTAGATTGGTTAACAACTGCTCCATATTCTTTCCGTGTTTCAGGCGGCAAGCCCCCCAACCCTTTTAATAATTCGGTGAAAACGCCCTTTTTGCCCAAGTAATGAATGCGCAAATTATCGAGCGCGACAAGATCAGCCGCTGCTTGAATGGCTGCTAAGGCAGTTTGTGTTTGTTCTTGAATGGAAGATATGTCCATGTTTTTGCTCCACATGGGGAGGGAGTGTAGCATGAATATATGCGTTTGTGCGCCTACCCTTCTAAAATGGCCGTGGCGATCGCATAATGCTTTTCATGAGAAATGCTTAAAACAGTTGCCTTGATTTGCTTTTGATTTGCGAGGGTTTTGGCAAACCCCTCAAAATGAATATAGGGCTGCCCGAGATCATTGGTCTGGATCACTAAATCCCGCATAGATAAGCCCCCACGAAACCCTTGCCCGAGGGCCTTCGCCACAGCCTCTTTAGCCGCAAAACGGCTGGCGAGGAACACATGCGGATCATGGCGGGCAGCAAAAGCACTTTGCTCACTGGGCGCTAAAATTCGGCTCACAAAACGTGCCCCAAACCGCTCAAAGCAATCAGCAATGCGGCGAATATCGACAAGGTCTGTTCCGAGCCCGATGATCATGATCTTTTCCTTACCCTGTGCTTTTTTGTAACATGTGCAATATTAGCCGATTACTACCAGGCTTGGCAAAGCGTTTCAGGGGAGCCCAAGCTAAAATCTTACTAACCCCTTCATTTTAAAAGCTATTTTACACACTAAAAAATGCTATACTTAATGGGTAAGAATGAATCCTAACAGCCACCACCCCATAAAAACCACGGCATCACAAGCAAATCATTCAATTTTCTAGAAGCTATTTATTTGCAAAAAGTGTATGAAAAATACTTCGGGATAACATTACCCATCTACGAATTTTCCATTAGAGATGGTTATTGCAAGAAAATAGACGTGACAGAACAAATTATCCTTGACGCAGTTGAAAATATAACAAATGAATGACTTGCGATAAATTAATGTTTTCATGTCACATCAGATTGCGGCTAGTACAATTACGGTGAAACATCACGATTAACCAATAACAATCTCGTTTGAATCGGCCTTCCATCTAATACATGCTCAATCATAGGGCGTAATAAATATTGCGCCTCTTTGGTGCTGACAGGATCAGCCAAATCATCTTTCCCCAAATCTAATAAAGTTTTTCCTGCAATGCCCCGCGCAGCTTCACTAAATATAGGCCGAGGGCCGGATTTGGGTAAATAAGTGTAACGAGTTGTTTCTACAATAGACAAACCATCGACATCATGTGTTAATTGCAATGCATATCCCAATTCTTCTAACAAATGTTTTTCAAACAATCTCAATGCTGAAATGTGATGCTCACTTCTATGTAAGGCCATTAATGTGAGCCGATACCATTCAAATAAATGAGGGTGCTCTACCCATTCTGGCAATAACCAATACAATAATTCATTGACATATAATCCGCAAACCATGCGGTTGCCATTTAACATGCCCCACTCGCCGTGCATTTCACATTGTGTCAATAATTTTAATTCACTGCGCCCTTGAAATGATATTAATAATGGCATGAATGGTTGTAACAATGCTTTCCAAGGGGATTTAGGTGTGCGCACACCTTTTGCTAATAGATTGATTTTTCCGTATTGAGGTGTGAAACAAGTCACTAACACGCTGGTTTCACGGTAAGGGCGAACGTGAATCACATACGCTGCTTGACCGTGAATAGGGTTCATTGATCATAGCCCCACTTTTTAAGATGAGATTCATCATCCGCCCAGCGATCTTTGACACGCACCCACAAACGTAACATCACCCGTTTCTCAAACATTTTTTCCATGTCAAGCCGCGCTGATGTTCCAATATTTTTTAATCGTTCGCCGCCCTTTCCAATCACAATTGCTTTTTGACCATCTCTTGCGACAATCAATGTTGCATTTACATTGATAATGTTTTCTTCTTTTTTAATGCTTTCAATCGCTACGTGAACTTCATAAGGCAATTCTTGCCCAAGACTACGCATTAACTTTTCCCGAATAATCTCACTCACACGGAAATATTCATCACGGTCAGTAAGCGCATCTTCTGGAAAATAAAAGAAATCAGATGCCGGCAGTAACGATTTAATTTCCGCTTCCAATGCATTCACTTGTGAGCCGTTTTTTGCGCACACAGGAACAACCGCCTTAAACGGGTATTCTTTCATCAATTGCTCGACGTGCGGCAATAATACTTCTTTATTTTCCAGCGTATCTGTTTTATTAATCACGAGTATCGTTGGTTTTTCTGCGCGTTTAATTTGCTTCAATGCCCATGCATCGCCCTCATTAAAATGAATGCTATCCACAACAAAGCAAACTACATCCACATCATTCAGCGCAGATAATGCCGCTTTGTTCATAAAATGATTGATTTTTCTGTCGCCACCCCTGTGCAAACCCGGCGTATCCACATAAATATATTGTGTATCATCTTCTGTTTTAATACCTAAAATACGGTGTCGTGTTGTTTGCGGCTTGCGAGAGGTAATACTTAATTTTTGGCCTAAAATGATATTCAGCAAGGTTGATTTACCCACGTTAGGGCGACCAATCAATGCAATGTAACCTGAGTGTTTATTTGACATTTTTTAATTGTTCCAATATTTTTTCTGCTGCTATTTGTTCTGCTTTTCTTCTACTCTCACCTCGCCCCTCAGAAGATATCGGCGGCGAACCTACTTCACATGTGACCAAGAACATTTGATTGTGTGACTCGCCTTCAATACTCATCACCGTATACTTGGGCAAGGTTAATTTCCGACCCTGCAACCATTCTTGTAATTGTGTTTTCGGATCTTTTTGATTCATGGATAATGTCATTTGCTGTAACCGAGGCTCATACCACACCAATACGCATTGTTTCATGATGTCAAAATGACCATCCAAATAAATGGCAGCAATCGTTGCTTCTAGCGCATCAGCAATGATGGAAGGACGCCTCGAGCCCCCACTTTTTAATTCCCCTACACCGAGCTTTAAGTAGTCTCCTAAGGCTAATGACTCTCCAATTTCGGCAAGCGTGTCTCCACGAACACATAAGGCGCGTAATCGTGTCAACTCTCCTTCTGTAGCACGTGGAAATTTTCGATATAATGCTTCTGCAATCACTAAATTGATTAAAGAGTCCCCCAAAAATTCAAAGCGTTCATTATTATTGGCCCCCATACTACAATGCGTTAAAGCTACTTCTAATAATGATCTGTCATTAAAAGTATAGCCTAATGCTAACTCTAGTGGCTCTAAAGGTTTTGATAATATCGATTTCTTACTCAATGGCTTCTCCTGTTCGCTTCCACCTGATATCTAATTGTTTCATATCTATACTTATCATGATACGGAACGCATCACCTTTCAATAATGCATCTGGCACAAAACCCCAAAGACGGCTATCACCACTATCGTCGCGATTATCACCCATCACAAAATAATGCCCTTCAGGCACTTTCCCCGAAAAAGTAATTCCATTGATGGGACGTTCATAAATATCATGCTCAACGCCCATTAAATCTTCCCTATATTCTCGTACAAAATAAGGCTGGCCATCAATGGGATCAGTATAATCTGATTCAACAAATGCTTTAGCAATCAACTGACCGTTAATAAATAATTGTTTGTCTTGATAGATAATCTCGTCACCCGGCAAACCAATCACACGCTTGATAAAATTTTCAGTAGGCTTTGGAGGATAACGAAACACGATGACATCACCACGCTCAGGTTTTACACCAAAACTTACGCGCTTATCAATATAGGGAATGTGCCAACCATATTTGAATTTATTCACTAAGACAAAATCACCTTCCACCAAAGTAGGTTTCATGGAACCCGAAGGAATACGGTAAGGCTCAATTACAAATGTTCTGATGCAAAATACCAACAAAAACACAGGGAACAATTCGTAGGCTAAACCGATTACCCAAATAGGCTTAGCATCACCCCTCATTTTTTTGAAAAATAATGTATCAACACCCACCAGCAATGTGGTTAACACCGCAAACACAAATAATAAACCAGAAAAATCCATATACATTAGTTGTCCACCTTTAGTATTGCTAAAAACGCCTCTTGAGGCACTTCAACACGCCCAATTTGTTTCATTCGTTTTTTACCTTTCTTTTGTTTTTCTAATAATTTTTTCTTACGTGAGATATCGCCACCGTAACATTTTGCTAATACGTTTTTACGCAACGCTTTCACGTTGGTCCTGGCAATAACTTGCACGCCAATAGCAGCTTGAATCGCAACATCAAACATTTGTCTTGGAATCAATTCTTTCATGCGATCCGCTAAATTACGTCCACGTGATTGTGAAATACTGCGATGAACAATCAAAGATAATGCATCCACTTTTTCGCCGTTGATTAAAATATCAAGTTTTACCAAATCAGACACTTGAAAATAAGAAAAATGATAATCAAGTGAGGCAAATCCGCGCGAACAAGATTTTAATCGATCAAAAAAATCAAGCACTACTTCGTTCATTGGAATTTCATAGGTTAAAGAAACTTGGCGGCCTGTGTAATGCATTTTTTTCTGAACGCCTCGCTTTTCAACGCAGAGCGTAATCACATTTCCCACATAATCTTGAGGCACTAAAATATTGACCGTGGCAATAGGCTCACGAAATTCTTGAATCTTACTTGGCTCGGGTAAATCTTCTGGGTTTGAAATATGCAATGTTTCGCCTGCATTGTTCACAATTTCATACACAACCGTAGGAGGCGTTGTGATTAAATCCAGATCATACTCACGCTCTAAACGTTCTTGCACAATTTCCATGTGCAATAAACCTAGAAACCCACAACGAAACCCAAACCCTAGTGCAGTGGATACTTCTGGCTCATACACTAAGGAAGCATCATTTAAACATAACTTCGACAATGCTTCTCGAAAATCTTCATAATCTGTCGAATCAATAGGAAATACACCTGCATATACTTGCGGATGCACAACTTTAAACCCAGGAAGCGGCACATCTGCGCTGTTTGCAGCAGAAGTTAAGGTGTCGCCCACTGGGGCACCACCAATCTCTTTAACGCCTGCAACAACGTACCCTACTTCACCGCAACCTAACATTGCTTGTTCTTTACGTTTTGGAGTGAAAATGCCTACAATACCTGCTTCGTACACTTTACCTGTGGACATCACACGAATTTTATCATTTTTCTTCAATATGCCATTCTTAATACGTACTAAAGAAACAACGCCCAAATAAGTATCAAACCACGAATCAATGATTAATGCTTGTAATGGCCCGTCCGGGTTGCCCTCTGGCGCAGGGACGCGCGCAATTAACGTTTCAAGTGCATCTGTAATCCCTAAACCCAATTTTGCACTCATGGGTGTTGCGTCTTTTGCTTCAATGCCAATGATATCTTCAATTTCAAACTTCACACGCTCAGGATCCGCTTGAGGTAAATCAATTTTATTCAATACAGGAACAACTTCTAAACCTTGCTCGATTGCTGTATAACAATTGGCGACAGTTTGAGCTTCTACGCCCTGGCTTGCATCCACCACTAACAATGCGCCTTCACATGCTGCAAGAGAACGCGACACTTCATAAGAGAAATCTACATGCCCTGGTGTATCAATAAAATTTAAAAGATAAACTTGCCCATTTTTTGAAGTGTAGTTAAGCGAAACACATTGCGCCTTGATGGTGATACCACGCTCACGTTCGATATCCATAGAATCAAGCACTTGATCTTGCATTTCTCGTTGTTCAAGACCACCACACAATTGAATAATGCGGTCTGCCAATGTCGATTTCCCATGATCAATATGGGCGATAATAGAAAAATTGCGTATATATTTCATTAAACGTCGTCAACTTAAGAAAGATTAATAATCTCAAAAACCCCCGCCCCGCTAATTCGGCCGCCTCGCCCGAATCAGCTCGGGCCAGGCTTTAAAAGAGGGCATTTACATAAAAGCAGGCCCCCTACTCAACATCCGGAATCCGAATGGCGAGATACCGCTGCCCCATACCACGGCGGCCCATTAACATAGCCACTACCATGTTAGGTTTCAACTCGGAAGCTACCTTATCAAAATCTGCCTTACTCTTCAACTCAATACCATTCAGCGTGAATAAAATATCCCCTGGGCGTAATCCGGCGCGCGCTGCTGGGCTACCATTGCCTACCGCCTCAATCAGAACGCCTGTGCTAATCTCCAGCTGCTTCTTCTCATCAGCAGTAAGGTCTCTTGTTAGGATGCTCAATAAGTTTGTTTTGACTTTCTTGCTACCCTCAGTAGGTCGCTCTTCTTGAGGCTGAGCCAATGCCCCTACCTTTAAGGTCAATGTTTTCGCCTCTTTATGGCGCAATATTTCCAACTTTATCAACGTGCCAGGCTTAGTGAAACCGACCAGGTGCGGCAAATCACTCGCGGAAGCAATAGGCTGTGCGTTAAAAGCTATGATAATATCCCCCGGCTTCAAGCCAGCTTTTGCGGCAGGGCTATCTTCCATCACTTCCGACACCAGGGCGCCCTTAGGTTGGGATAACCCAAAAGACTGTGCTAAATCTTTGTCCATGTCTTGGAACGAAACGCCTAACCAACCACGCGCTACTTTGCCAGTGCTCTTTAACTGAGTAATCACATCTTGAGCCACATCAGAAGGAATAGCGAATGATAATCCTAGATACCCTCCGCTACGGGAAATAATTTGAGAATTCACCCCTACTACTTCTCCTTTCATGTTAAACAGCGGCCCGCCAGAGCTGCCTGGGTTGATCGCCACGTCTGTTTGAATGAAAGGCACGTATTTTTCAGTGTTCAAACCCCGGCCTTTAGCGCTCACAATCCCTTGGGTCACACTGTGATCAAAGCCAAATGGAGAGCCTATGGCAAACACCCACTCCCCTACTTTTAACTTTGCAGAAGAACCAAACTTTACGATAGGAAGTTTATGGTGGGTCTCTATTTTTAATAATGCTAAGTCACTGGTTGGATCTGTTCCAATCACTTTAGCGGGGTAATCCTCCCCATCACTTAGGCCCACTACAATGCTATCTGCCCCTTGGATCACATGATTATTTGTTAAAACATATCCATCTTCTGAAACAATGAAACCAGACCCTAATGATTCTGTATCATATTCGGGCGCATTCGGAAAATTTTGTCCAAAAAAACGTTGAATGATTTCGTTGAATTCTTGCGCATCCGGCCCCCCAAACGTAAGAGGCGGTCCGCCTGGGGCTACCCCTTTAACGGTGCGAGTGGTACTGATATTCACAACGGTCGGGCTTAGCTCTTCCACATAACCAGAGAAGTCAGGTAAATCAGCAAAAGCTTGCAATGCAATCACGCACATAAACATGCAAAAAAATTTGGTGACCTGTTTGAACATTATCCACTCCTTGTTACAGTGACGGGCAGGGCAAGTCAGTTAACCCTTGCTCAAAATATATGTACCCGATTTGCAGGACACCCGCAAAACGCGGATCGCAAGGCAAAAGACTAGGAAAAAGCGCAGCATAGATCAACTATGTGAGCATTTTGAGGAGCCTGTTAACGCGGCGGGCGTCCTGTCGGTACATTGTATACTATTTTTAATAGAGAAGTGAATGTAATGTTTACTCTCAATGTAGATAGGACTTACGCAAAATGAATCGAGCGGCGTTTTGTGTAAGTCCTGATAGACAAAAACGTATTTTTCTAGTATTAAGTACCTATGGCTATTTCACCTTACATGCATTTTTCACGGGAAGATTGGCGTCACTATCGTGGCGACACACCGCTTTTGTTAACAGAAACAGAACTTGCCACATTGCGCGGGTTTAACGAGTCTGTTTCTATTTTAGAAGTAGAAGAAATTTATCTCCCCCTCTCTCGCTTGCTCAATTTGTACGTGACCGAGACACAAAGCCTACATAGCACTACCAACCGGTTTTTGCATCATCACGCCCCTAAATTGCCTTATATTATCGGCATCTCTGGAAGTGTGGCTGTGGGCAAAAGCACTACCAGCCGTATTTTGCAGACGTTACTTTCTCGCTGGCCTAATCATCCTAAGGTGGAATTAGTATCCACAGATGGTTTTTTATACCCTAACGCTACGCTGGAAAGCAGAGCATTGATGTCACGCAAGGGTTTTCCGGAAAGCTATGATCGTCATGCGTTGTTACAATTTTTGTATGATTTAAAATCAGGCAAAAGAGATATTGCTGTTCCTGTTTACTCGCACGCTGTTTACGATGTTACTCCTGAAAAAATTTCTATCAAAACACCTGATATTTTAATTGTTGAAGGGTTAAACATTTTACAAACAGCAGATATTTCCACCACCAACCGTGTGTATGCATCAGACTTTATAGACTTTAATATTTTTGTAGATGCAGAGGAAACTGTGATTAAAACATGGTTTTTAGAAAGATTTCGCGCATTTCGCACGCAATCAAAAGAAAAGCCAGATTTATTTTTTCATCAATTTTCAGCAATGCCTGAAGAAGAAGCTTTGGATTTTGCGAATCATATTTGGGAAACAGTGAATTCACCTAATTTGAAAAAAAATATTTTGCCGTACAAATATCGTGCAGAGTTGATCTTGCAAAAAAGCGAAGATCATGGCATTAAAGATGTTTACTTAAAAAGAGTATAAACACTCATTTAATTAACATGAAGGCGCGCCAAAGTTTCTTCTCGCCCCAATAAGGCCATCGTCTTATCAAGCGATGGCGAATGCATCGTACCCGTTAAAGCCACACGAAGCACCGGCCCTACTTCTCCCATTTTCAAACCCAACTGTTGGCATAAGGTTGCTATCATTGTCTTTAACGCTTCAGGTTCAAAATCAGCTGTTTGAAACAATGTTGCCGCTGCGTTCAACACAGAAGGCGCATGAGGACTTTGCAATTTCATCGCAGCTTCTGGTTCCACTGTTGGTTTTTCATAAAAAAAGCGAGAGGATGCTGCTAACTCTTTCAGCGTCTTGCAACGCTCTACTTGTAACGCCAACACTTTTTCCAGCTCAGGGCCTTTCCTCCAATCTAATCCTGCTGCTTCAAAGAAAGGTTTTACTAATTGCGCTAATTCAGATAATGATTTTTCGCGCATGTAATGTTGATTTAGCCATTCTAATTTTTGCATGTTCAACGCGGCAGGCGAATGAGATAAATGGTTCATATCAAATAAAGAAATCATTTCCTTCAGGCTAAAAATTTCTTGATCACCATGAGACCAACCCAAACGCACTAAATAATTTAATACAGCTTCTGGTAAAAACCCTGCGTCACGATAATCTAACACATTCAATGCACCATGTCGCTTAGATAAACGCTTACCATCTTCCCCTAAAATCATAGGAATGTGCCCGTAAATTGGCGCTTCCCAACCTAATGCCAAAAATAAATTCAATTGGCGCGGCGTATTGCTGATGTGATCATCCCCGCGCACAACGTGTGTAATACCCATATCATGATCATCTACCACTACCGCAAAATTATAAGTAGGCATACCATCCTGGCGGATCAATACTAAATCGTCTAATTCGTTATTATCAACTACAATCAGCCCACGCACACAATCTTCAAACGTGGTTTTGCCTTCCGTTGGGGTTTTAAAACGAACCACATAAGGGGCGTCTTTTTTCTCTGCTAATCCACGGCAAGCACCATCATACCGCGGCTTTTCTTTAGCAGCCATTTGTGTGTCTCTTAGCGCCTCTAGTCGCTCTTTGCTGCAATAACAACGATAGGCCAACCCTTTTTCCAACAATTCATCCGCTATTTCACAGTAGCGTGCTAAGCGATCGGACTGGTAAAGTGGTCCTTCATCTGGCATCAAAGAAAGCCATGCCATGGCTTGTAAAATCCCATCGGCAGAAGCTTTTGTCGAACGTTCAGCGTCCGTATCTTCAATCCGCAGCACAAATTGCCCCTGATGATGCTTAGCCGCCAAATAAGCAAACAAAGCCGTTCGAACACTCCCGATATGCAATGCACCCGTCGGGCTAGGAGCAAATCTTGATTTAACGTGAGCCATCAGTAATACTATCCCCAGTAAAAGCTTCGTAGGAGCCTTCAGCGCCGCGAGGCGCGTTTTGCGTAAATCCTGCGTCATTGTGCTACTCTTTCCGCAACAGGTCAACAAGGAAATGACGAAGTGAGAACACTGTTTAGTTTTTTTCTTATTTTATATGCGATAGCCCTCCAAGCAACAACCACTGCAACCATTCAACAGCTCATCAACCAATACTTGCCGGATGCTCACGTAGGCGTATGGGTGCAACGTGCAGATACGGGGCAGATATTAGTGAATATTCAGGGGAAACAGCATTTCACCCCAGCCAGTACAGCAAAATTATTCACAGCCTATACGGCTTTAAAAACCTTAGGACCAGATTTTCGCTTCGAAACAAATGTTTATTATCACCCTGCCGCCCTTCAAAATGGCATATATAAAGATGCAATCTATATTCAATTTTCAGGCGACCCCAGCCTCAGCACTGAGCATCTCGCGCAATTTGTCAGCCGCATGAAGGCCGTGGGCATTCAAAAAATAGAAGGCCCTATTATACTAGACATTACTCACGTTCCTGTACCTTATTATGGAATGGGATGGGCCCAAGAAGACTTAGCATGGTATTTTGCTGCGCCTATCAGCGCTGCTATCATTGACGAAAACCAAATAAACTTACAATTGCTGCTCACCGAAACGCTCAATCAACCTATTCCTGCCAAAGTTATGGGCACCCCACCACTTCCTGTTACTTCTTATTTAATGTCTGCACGCGAAGCAGACACAAAACATTTGTGCCAATTTAATTCTTCTATGGATTCAAATAATCGTATTACGTTATACGGCTGCTGGCCCGCAGCCAAAGGTCCGGTCGCGTTGAAAATGGCATTGGCCAACCCTACTCAACGCATTACTCAAATATTACAAATGCAGTTTAATCATGAACAGATCCATTTTACAGGTTCATTTAAAGAAGGAAAAACACCCAATACCGTCTCGGTGCTCGCTCAACAAGCATCTGACCCTGCCGCAAAGCTGTTACAACCTGTACTGGAGCGCTCTAATAATATTTACACAGAGGCGCTTGCTAAAAAAATAGGCGCACAGCAATACAAACGCGCTACTTTTCAAGCAGGCTCTTATGCTATTTCACAATTTTGTGATGAAGATCTTAAATTACCGCCTGATAGTTTGGCGTTGTTTGATGGCTCAGGCTTATCTACTTATAATTTAGCAACACCGGAATCGCTCGCCTTATTATTGAAGGCAGCGTATAACAATACAGTTATGCGCCCCATTTTCTTAGAAACACTCGCCCGTTCCGGAGAAAAAGGCACATTAGGCGCACGCATGGCAAGTAAAGATTTAATAGGAAAATTTGTAGGGAAAACGGGGGCAATGAGCCATGTTTCTAATCTAGCTGGTTATTTATTTACTTCCGCGCAAGAAAGCCCACTCATTGTTGTCATTATGATTAACCAAACAACCGTCAAAAAACCGACGCTCTTTGCATTTGAAAATGCGTTAATGCGGGCGTTGATCGCAGGACGCAAAACAAAAGACGGCAGATAGAAAGAATCTTTCAAGCAGTTTCTGTTCTTCTGACATGCCCCGGGCAGGAATCGAACCTGCGACCTTCCCCTTAGGAGGGGGACGCGCTATCCACTGTGCCACCGGGGCGCGAAAGCAGTATAAATCATTTTTCAAAAATTTGGGAAGCATTTAATGCTCTATACTTCTCATATCTTTAGATACGAGAGGTGTAATTACTGCTGAAAATGAACATATAACTGCTTATTTAATCTAGATCAGGAACTTTTTTTTTATTTTTTCAATTTTTTTTTACTAAGCACTGGAAATTCTCAGAGATTCTTTCTATACTGGACTCACATGTCAAAAATACTGTCATAGGCTTTAATAGTTAAGCAGTATATTAAGACTACGATGGTAGCAAACAAGTGTGCTAATTTATTAGCAAATGCTGTCGCTTGCTTGTGTTGGCATCCAACTATTACGTAATAGGGGAAACACGATGAATATGAAACAAGTAACTTTAGCGACAGCTGCTAGCTTAGCATTATGCGTAACAGCATATGCTGGCGGGCACAATGCGCCTGCATACAGCCACAGTGGATATAATTCTGACTGGGCAACTGGCTGGTACCTTGGTGCTGGTGTGAATGGTGATGCAGCTATGACAGCTCAAACATCTTTCGGCCAATCCTGGGAAGGCACCACTGGAGCTACTGAAATTGACCTCGAAAAGAGCGAAAATAACATTGGTTGGAGCGTTTATCTAGGCCGTAAAGTAAGCCACCATTTTGCATTTGAGTTGGGTTATGACTGGATCGGAAACCAACACTTCAAGGCTACCACGGGAACAGAAGCTAATCACGGAAACACAGACAAAGCTGAAGTTAAGCAATGGAACGTTCATGGCGTTGGCTTAATTCACTTCCCAATCGGTGAATACTTCAATGTATTCGGTAAAGGCGGCGTTGCATATTATCAAAATCATACAGACTTTGATACATATTACAATACAGCTGCAGGTACAAGCAACGCTAAGTTGGATACCTTTGCTTTAACCTACGGCGCAGGTGTAGAGCTGACTGTTGACCAGTTCGGTATACGTGGTGAATACACGGTTATTGAACCTAACTTCAACAATCAAACAACCTTCTATATCTCCGACGTTGTTGGCGCGAGCATATTCTACCGCTTCATGTAAGAGATATGTTGTATAAAAAAGCCGCCTCCGGGCGGCTTTTTTTCGTGCACTTGTTTTTAGTAAAAACCAGTAGCCAAGCTCTAACTAAAGATACAGCCTTTTTAAAGAATTTGAAAAAAGTCGAACTTTGAAGAAAATGGAAAAAAACTACAATTCTCGGGACGGCAGGATTTGAACCTGCGACCCCTTGCACCCCATGCAAGTGCGCTACCAGGCTGCGCCACGCCCTGAAAAGCGATCGTTTTACCAGGAAAAAATATACGAGCATAAAGCATTTTTGTGGTATAACGAGTATCGGCCATTTCATTAGGAGACTGCTATGCCCCCAAAAATAAGCAATAATAACACTCCCAAAACTCCAAGCTTATTTACAGCTATTCAGGTGACATATAAAGAAAAACAATTAACTTTGAATGCTCATTCTTTAATGAGCTTTTTAATGCAAAATGATGAGTTATTGCTCGATCCAAAACAACCAATTACCTCATTACCTCCCGGTAATGCCTCCCCTGCAAATTGGATCTCCCTCGACCCCACATTAAAAGAAATCACTTTGGCTGGCCATACCATCACGATTAATGAACACACTTATACCTCTTTAAAATCCTCTCCACCACCACCCGACTTTGATGTTGAAACTGAGGTATTAGATATATTAGAAGATTTAATATTGCGATTTTATAATCATACAAAAAAAAATTCCCACCCTCCTGAGCCTACTAAAATGGTCAAAAGTTTTCTGGATCTATGGGGGAAATTTACGCAATCGCAAGTCAACCAAGCTGTCCCGAACTCCGCGACTGACAACGCTTCTTATTTCAAATTTGGAGATGTCACAAAAGAAACCTATGGATTACAGAATCATACAATGGCTGAATTAATCAAAGCCATACAATCTCAGGCTTTTATTAAAGATTTAGCAAAAAATCTTGAGGAAAAAATTAAGCAGATTTTTGATAATCTTGCTAATCGTTTCAAAAAAAACGATATAAAACAATTTTTTAACCATTTTCGTGCGGCCGTCGAAAACACAATAAAAGGGGCCGCTCTTCAGTCTTTTATTCAAAGGGCGCAGCAAGATACTTTTGAACTTAACGATTTTATCGATAACACGCTTGAAAATCTTGGAAAAAAGCCAACCCGCAAATTAAAAAATATCATTACCATGCATTGTTATGCTGCCGCAAAAAAAATGATTCCTATTTTTGAATCGGCTCAAAAAGCACGATTATTAGAGAATATCAACGATAGAGAGCTGATCTTAGAAATGCGTCGGATACTTCAAAACCCTACCCATGCTAGCTATCAATTTTTGCCTACTTTGACAGTAACACTGTTTTTTTCTGAACTAAAACGCAGAAAACATAAAGATATTATGATAGCAACACTTTCATTGTTTGATTTAATTGAGTCTGGGGAAAAAATCCCCGGCACTCAGGAATATTATAATTTTCATAATTTACTTATAAACGCCAACAGCAATTCTTTTGTCACTTCATATGGAGAAGAATATGAAGACAATAACTTCAAAAAAAGTATTGGCCAAGCCCCCGCTTCTCATGCCGGATCATTTAAAAAAGAAATGGCACATCGAGCAAAATATTTTCAAAATAAAAATATTATTAGATTAATCAACATCAAAAATGATATCACTCCTGGTGATATTGGATGTTTTTTCATAGGACAAGAAATAGAGAAAGCCAAAACAGACTTCAAAAAGAATGGAAATAAAAAAGAAGATGAAGAAAATTTGAAGCTTTTAAAAACCGAAGGAAACCGTTTAACAAATTATGCAAAACATGAAGAAGGGGAAATGAAAAAACATAAAGAAGATTTAAATAAAAACCCCCAACTCTTTTTAGTCGAGCAAAAAATTGCCCATCTTATTTTTCATTGGTTAAGTATTAAACTAAAGAATTTTCGCCCCACTCCTTTGCAATCACCATTATCCTCTAAAGGATTTAACGCGGAAGAAGAGGCTTCATCAATAACAGACCTATTAAACAAAATCATTTTGCCTTTATTAAAAGACCGACTCGCTCAATTTGATTGCATGCTGCCTAAATATGCAGAAAATACTATTGATAGTACACTCCATCAAGTAAGCAATGTATTGACTTCATTAGAAAATACTTTAAAGAATATTGAAGATCACGACGATGCAAGCGTCGATGATAAGGAAGAAGATAACACCGATGCAATAATAGTCGACACTGACGAAAAAGATCATGACAACACAATCGTGAATGACAATGATGAGGAATCTCTACCTTCTCCCATTTTATCCACAAAGGGTAATAGTTCACCCATGCAACCTTGCTCGCCCCTTCAAACAAGCGCCACATTAAGCCCAGCGTTGAGAATGTATGGTTCTTCTTCGCAGCAAAAAATCGATCGCTGGACAGAGAATACAAAAAATATTGAAACAAGAACAGATTTGAAAAAAGTCGAACTTTGAAGAAAATGGAAAAAAACTACAATTCTCGGGACGGCAGGATTTGAACCTGCGACCCCTTGCACCCCATGCAAGTGCGCTACCAGGCTGCGCCACGCCCCGAATGCCGCTAGTCTACCTTACTTTGCTCGGAATGGGAAGAAGAACGCTTTATGGAGGCGTATTTCTTCCTCTCCTTTCGTCATCTCCAACTGCTGGGCTCCCCACCGAACCATGCTCATCTTGGAGGCCGGGAAGGTTAACATTTCCCGGAAAATATCCATCCTCGTAAAGATGCTCTGCCGCATTCTTCACTAACATGAGAAGGCTCGAGCTCATCTCAGATATTGGTGAAGAATTTTCTAAAAACCTGAGCAACATATTATGTACCTGAACAGCTCTTCTCGTATCCATTATCGCCATCGCTCTGTGCATCTCATCTTCAAGCCCTTGGTCTTCTCTTGTCCCCGTTTGATTGATTATCGCTTGAACAATGGGAACAATTTCGGCCATTAAGCGCTCAGTAAGAGCATTTACACGAGCGACAGACTCCCCTCCCGTTGAATTAGTAATACTCGCTGCAATGACCATGGTGATTCTTAGCGCTAAAGGCTCCGCTATCTTTGCCACAAGCACCAGCGCTGCCGCAATGGCTAATAAGCTGCGAGCAGGGGGAGTTAAGTGGGCGGGCGCTTCCTCCCTTATCACCTTCATAAACTGCTTTAGTACCTTTGGAGCCTCTGCAACTTCAGAATCTCGA
Organism: uncultured Gammaproteobacteria bacterium; assembly: GCA_964383495.1. GTDB lineage: Bacteria > Pseudomonadota > Gammaproteobacteria > JABCZS01 > JABCZS01 > CAWKDC01. Next base: position 5,118 of record CAYLHG010000012.1, on the reverse strand, counting down.
AGACGTTTTCTATCGCTACGGTTGACATCACCTGCTTGCCAAGGTCTCATGCTTACCCCTCCAACATAATAAATTCACCCTATTTTATCACAAAAGATTTGGCTAACAAACTAATTTAGTTCCTGAACTATGCTACTATATTATTTCTTAACCCACTTGTAAGGTCCAACCCCTTGACAGGCTTTTAAAATTCCAGCAAAATGGCGCTCTAGACTGAAGGAGAATATCTTGGCTAATACGAAACAATCTGCAAAACGCGCTGAGCAAGGCGAACAACGCCGACAACACAATGCATCCCAACGCTCCGAGATGCGCACCTTAGTTAAAAAAGTCCGCAAAGCCATTGCTGAAGCCAATGCTGCCACTGCAGCTGCCGCATTTAACGATGCTCAATCCATCGTAGACAGCTATGCTCGTAAGGGCTTGATTCATAAGAACGCTGCTGCTCGCTACAAGAGCAGGTTAAGCCGCCAGATTAAGGCCTTAACCGCCTAAAACGGCCTGCGCGCCCTTTTTTAAGGGCGCTCATGGATCCGCTCGCTTGCATTCAAGAAATAATCTACAATCTTGGTGAATACTTACAATAGCAACGGACATGCCATGACAGATCACGTTCTTTTCATCACTTGTTCAAGTGGCAATGGCCACATGGTCGCTACGCACAATATCCAAAGCGGCATCCTGGCGGAACACCCTGATACTACAGTCCATGTATTAGATATTATTAACTACCTCTATCCTCTTAAGCCCATTATTGTCGACCTCTGGAATGCTGGTATTCGACAAGATTCTTTTTTAACGCACTATCTCTCTCGTACTATTGGTTTTTATGAATTTTTTTATCACCATTTTTTTGGAAAAAAATTGGCTAATGATCTCAAAAAATTATTTAAATCTTATCCTATTGAAACTGTTATTGACACACAACCCGTTTTCACTCCTTTTTTGATCAGCCAAACTGCAAGCGCTGCAACTACGCCTATTACCTACCATAAAGTGCTTACCGACCTCCCTGTCAACGCTCATCACCCTTTTTTTACGGGAATAAAAAAAAGAAATCGTTTTAAAAATTTATCCTTCTTTTTGCACAGCACCCCGCCATTAATTAATGCAAACGACAATGAAGCTCAATTTTGGCAAGCACACTGCAATATCGACCATGAACACATTAAGACCACATGGGGAAAGCCTGTTCATCCTGCGTTTAAGAAAACACCACAAGATCATAATACCGTGGATGTAAAATTAGACTTACATCTTGCTACACATTATCATTTCCCGCTTACAAGCCAATTAATAATACCTGAGAATGCATATGTCACCACCATCATGATGGGATCTCAAGGATTAGAAGCTATCGAAAATTATTTCGACAAAATTGTAGAAACATTTTCTCATGCCGTGCTAGAAAAACCACATTATTTTTTCATTGCTTGCTCACGTAATGAAAGTTTATTTTCTAATTTATTGCAAAAATGTTTACAATTACCAAGGAACAATCATCTTAAAATGATTCCACTTGAGATGCAAGCCCCTGAAAATGTGGCGAGCCTGATGTGGCGAAGCCAAACTATTTTACTACGTGCCAGCGGGTTATCTTGCATGGAACAACTTGCGATGAACGAAACAGCTGCCTTGGCAGGCATTGATTTCAAACCAAAGCGTTTCATTCATTCTCACTGCAAACGTACCATACCCAAGCAATTAAATCATATAGAACAGCAAGCATTTTTATTGTCCCACAGTGTTGGGCATGAAAAAGGAAATGCCTTATACCTGCAAAAAAAATTGGGGGCAATAATCACCCGGCCTGATTTGTGGGAATTGTAATTGCTCGAACCTCTAATGATTTTCAACCAATAGCTGATCCGATGTCTCTGCTAAAATTTTCGGAGGATGCTCATCCTTCCCAAACACTTCTTGATATTTATTGCGACTTATCACCATTAAAATACGATGGTTCGGATCTTTCCATCGCGTCCAAAAAACATCTTGCTTGATCATATATGCACTCTTATCTTCTAATTTTATTCCAAAATCCAACTCACCTTCTTTATCAACCACTGTCACAATTTGTTGCGTATATAACGGTAAATCTTGATAATACTTTCTGAAAGCCACTACTTCATCATACTGCCCATGCATTTGCCTAACCACCATAGCAAGCGGCTTAATGGAGCGATCAGCTACCTCTGACCACAATGGGATGGCTAAACTAAATACACTGACCGAACCTAATAATAGAACCCCAAAAGCAAATATAGGTTTTTTACGCCATAAGAAGACAATACACCCTGAAAACGTTAATACTAACAAAGCAGATAATAATAAAAATGCTGGCATATATAATTCGGAACGATCTAATCCCAGCATGGGGTATAAACATAACCCTGTCGCTATTAACAGCACCAATGTTAATGTCGCAACCCATTCCCACCGGCTTCTCGCATACGTTCGCAAATCATGTGCGAGTAACAATATAATAGGCGGCATTACGGGCAAAATATAAGGCACTAGCTTTGACTTCGATAACGAAAAAAACATAAAAATAAAAACAATCCATACCCATAAAAAGGTTTCTTTTCTTTTGTCTGAAAAATTAAATTTTAATTCTTTTCCAGATCGCCATAATGCTTTCATTGCAAAAACTACCCAAGGAATCAACCCCGCAAACAAAATAGGAATAAAAAACCAAACAGGCTGATATCGCTTCTCAGCCATGGTTAAGTACCGTAGAAACTGCTGCCCAACAATATAGAAATCAAAAAATTCAGGCACTCGATACTGTATGATGACATGCCAAGGCAATACAATCAAAAAGAAAAGACATAGGCACGGTATTAAATGCAACCGCTTAAATGATCCGAAATCCCTTGTTAATAACATCCACAATAAAAATATACTGCCGGGCAATAATAATCCTACCAACCCCTTTGTCATCACAGCCAAAGCTGCACATGCTGCACTCGCGTACAAGCAAGCGCGCTGTTTTCCATCATTTTCTTGACGCACCAGCCCCGCTAGCAAAAAAAACAAACAACCTGTCATGAAGGTGCTTAACGTCATGTCCAGGGTAATAAAATGCGACAACCCAAAAAATAGCATGCTCGAAAATAGGAGCGCTGCTGCCCACAATCCCGTGCGACGGTCATATAAAACATGCCCCGCCCAATACACCATCACACACATCAACGATGCGATAAACGCATTTGCAAAGCGAAAAGAACCTTCACTAAAACCAAACACATGAAGCGATAAGCTCTGAAGCCAATAAAAGAGAACGGGTTTCTCAATGTAAATAACGCCATTTAAACGAGGAACAATGTACTCTCCTGTTTCAACCATTTCACGTGGGATTTCAGAATAACGCGCCTCATCAGGCTCTAACAATGGATAATGCTGTGTCGTGCAAATCAGAAAAAATAAGGAAAGCATAAAAACAAAGACAATATCTTTTAGAAAAGTTTTTTGCATCACGTGAAACACCATTCTCTAAATGGTTCTATTCTCTTCTTTTGGTGCAGGCATCAAATTTTCTCTGGTTAGCCCTAACGCAAGCGATAAAGATCCCGCTACATAAATAGAAGAGTAAGTACCTACAATAATCCCCACGCATAAGGCCAATGAAAAGCCAAATAACGATGGGCCCCCATACACTAACAACGCTACGACAACAAGCAACGTCATGAACGATGTCATGATCGTACGAGACAATGTCTGATTCAATGATAAATTCATGATGTCATCAGGGGTTCTTTGACGCAATTTGATAAAATTTTCTTTCGTTCGATCAAATACTACGATGGTATCATTCAATGAATAGCCGATCATCGCTAAAATACCTGCCAATGTAGGCAAGTCAAACTCTACTTGAAGCAATGAAAATAACCCTAAAATTAAGATAGGATCATGCGCTAATGCTAGCGCTGCCCCCAGCGCAAACCGCCACTCAAATCGTAATGCAACATAACACATGGTACCAAACCATGCCACAGCGACTGCCAGCGCACCCTGACTCGCCAATTCTTTTCCAATTTGTGCTCCCACCAATTCTGTGCGCACCATCTGTGCTGAAGCATCAGCGGATTGCAATGCAGATAACACTTTCGCAGACACTGCTCGCTCATCCGCATGCACCCCCAATGGCAAACGAATTAACACATTGTCGTTAGCACCATAATGTTGCACAACAGCATTTTCAAACCCAGTTTCATTTAATATTTTTCGTATAGGGTCAATGTCTACAGCTTGAGGGTAATGCACTTCGATTACAGTACCGCCAGTGAAATCCAATCCCCAATGAATCCCTTTAGTAAATAAAGATACAACAGAAAGCAATATCAATATTAATGAGATTGCAGCAGCTACCCAGCGCGCCCCTAAGAAATCAATATGCAAATCTTTTTTAAAAAATTCCACGTTGCATCCTTATACGATTTGTTGAGGTTTTATGCCAATGGGTAGGTGTGTTAACCGCTTCCCACCAAATATTAAATTTACCAACGCACGCGATACCGTTACTCCTGTGAATATCGAGGTGCCTAAGCCCATAATTAAGGTGACAGCAAAGCCTTTAATTGGCCCACTGCCGATTGCAAATAATGCAACACCCGCAATCAACGTAGTGATATTTGCATCTACGATGGTGACAAATGCCTTTTCATAACCACCAAAAATGCTGCTGTGCCCGTTTTGTCCATGCTTTAATTCTTCTCGAATGCGCTCGAAAATCAACACATTGGCATCTACCGCCATACCTAATGTTAAGACAATAGCCGCCATGCTAGGCAATGTTAATGTTGCACCCAATATAGAGAGCACAGCTACTAATAAGATTAAATTCATCAACAAAGCAATATTGGCAATTAGGCCAAATGCGCTGTAATACAACATCATAAACGTTAATACTAACGCTAACCCAACTACCAGCGAAATCACTCCTTTTTGAATATTTTCTTCGCCCATACTAGGGCCAATGATTCTTTCTTCAATAATATCAACTGGTGCTGGCAATGCACCTGCGCGCAATAATAATGCAAGATCGCGCGCTTCTTGCGCGCTTCCCATATTGCTGATTTGAAAACGATTGCCTAATGATGAGCGAATGACTGCAACACT
>CAYLHG010000011.1:0-54846 GCA_964383495.1 uncultured Gammaproteobacteria bacterium | reverse complement strand
TCGAACCCGCGACCCCCGGCGTGACAGGCCGGTATTCTAACCAGCTGAACTACCACTCCTTAAATGGTGGGTGGTGAGGGGATCGAACCCCCGACATTCGCCTTGTAAGGGCGACGCTCTACCAGCTGAGCTAACCACCCCAAACTGTGCCGCCATTTTAGCGCACTTTTTTGGGCCTGTATACCCCTTTAGGTTATTTCTATTTCAGTTTCTTGTACAAGATCTTTCAGCGCTTTTCCGGCTTTAAATTTCACAACATTAGATGCTGGAATTTTTAATGTTTCACCTGTTTTAGGATTGCGACCTTCGCGCGCTGCACGCATTTCAACAATGAATTTTCCAAAATCAGGCATGACAAATTCTTCGCCTTCAGATAAGGCACCACGAATCGCATCAAACGTACTTTCTACCACACGCAATGCTGCTGCTTTTGTTAATCCATTTTTTTCGGCAACAATATTCACTAAATCTGTTTTGTTCATGAAACCCTCTGTGATTGTATTGAAAGAAGTGCATTTATACAGAGGGAAGAAAAAGAAGTCAAGATCTTAGCAACCAGAGACTGGGGTCAGATCTCGATCATTTCAAAATCATCTTTCGTTGCAGCACAATCAGGGCAACGCCATGCCATAGGTACATCTTCCCATGCAGTGCCTGGTGCGATACCATCTTCAGGCCACCCTTGCGCCTCATCATAAATAAACCCGCACAGTAAACACATGTAACGTTTATTGTTCACAACAACCCTCTAATCGTAACTGAAAACCTGCACAGAGTACAATAAAAATACTGGCGAAGCAACCGTCTTTCCTATAAAATCTTCGCATTATCGCCATAGGAGTTACCCAAGATGTCCTCTACCTCTGAGTCTCTCTTCAACCAAGCTTGCCAACGCATCCCTGGCGGTGTTAATTCCCCCGTACGCGCATTCAAATCTGTCGGCGGTACTCCGCTCTTTATTCAACATGCCCAAGGCGCTTATATCACAGACGTAGATAACCACGCTTACATTGACTACGTTGGCTCCTGGGGCCCTATGATTGCAGGGCACAATCACCCCCATGTGTTGGCCGAAGTGAAAAAGGCGGTAGAGCAAGGCCTCAGTTTTGGCGCACCTACCGAACGCGAAGTATTGCTTGCTGAAAAAATTTGCCAGCTCGTCCCTTCTATTGAACAAGTACGCTTGGTTAACTCCGGCACAGAAGCCACCATGAGCGCTATTCGTCTCGCTCGTGGCTTTACTAAACGCGATAAATTCATTAAATTTATTGGCGGCTACCATGGGCATGCAGATTCTCTATTGGTAGAAGCAGGTTCAGGCAACTTGACTTTCGGCGTCCCCAGCTCTGCTGGCGTTCCTGCTGGTCATGTCAAAGACACACTTTGCGCTCCTTACAACGATTTAGATGCTGTCAAAAAATTGATCCAAGCAAATCCTGACCAAATTGCTGCGATCATCATTGAGCCTGTGGCCGGTAATATGAACTGTATTCTGCCGAAACCAGGTTTCTTAAAAGGGCTCCGAGATCTTTGTGACCAACACGGCATTGTGCTGATTTTTGACGAAGTGATGACAGGTTTCCGCGTAGCCTTAGGCGGTGCTCAAGCGCTTTACCATATCCGCCCTGACTTAACAACGTTAGGTAAAGTGATCGGCGGCGGCATGCCTGTTGGCGCATTTGGTGGGCGCAAAGACATCATGGCGTGCATGGCGCCACTGGGACCGGTGTACCAGGCAGGAACGCTTTCTGGCAATCCTATTGCAACCGCTGCAGGGTTAGCAAATTTAAGTTTGGTAGAAGCGCCTGGCTTTTTTGAGAGCTTGTCTGCAAAGACACAAGCATTGTGTGACGGTTTGAAAGCTGCAGCAAAATCTAAAGGGGTTTCCTTACAAACATCTTGTGTGGGCGGGATGTTTGGGATTTTCTTTACTGATCGCCCAGAAGCACCAAATTCTTTAGAAGAAGTGAAACAATGTGATGTGGCCGCGTTTAATCGCTTCTTTCATGGAATGCTAGCAAAGGGAGTGTATTTGGCTCCTTCCGCATTTGAAGCAGGGTTTGTGTCGGCGGCGCATACGGATGCAGATCTTGAGAAGACAATGAGAGCAGCAAGCCAGGTCTTATGAACGCTCACCCCCCATTTGCTGCCTACGGCGGCTTCATGAGGGGCGGGGTATCTTATGCTCCTTCGGAGCTGACAAGAAGCGCTATTTTTCTTCGTTTCCATTTTTCCCTCTAGGTTGCATTTTCTTAAATCTGTGTTATAAAAGTCGTAACCCTTTTCAAAAAAGAGGCTCTTATGGCGACTAAATCTAAAACTGTTAGTAAAAAACCCGCAGCCCGTAACAAGAAAACTGCTGCTAAGAAGCCAGCCGCCAAACCTATTTCAAAAACAGCTGCAAAAAAACCCGCAGCATCGCGTGCAAAAACCTCTACTAAAACTGCCGCTAAAAAACCTGCAGCAAAAAAACGCGCCACATCTACAGCAACTAAAAAAACTGCTGCAAAACCTGCTTCTGTGAAAAAAACAAGATCCACTGCTGTGAAAAAAACAGCATCCAACACTCCTAAAAAAACCATAACAAAACCTACTGCTGCAAAAAAAACAACATCCACCACGTCTAAAAAAACCACGACAAAACCTGCAGCCGCAAAAAAAACAACAATTACTCAAAAAAACACTGGTAAAAAATCTTCAACTGTTGCAAAATCATCCGTCACTGCACCGAAGCAATCATCTGGCGCACCACTGTTGAAAGAGGTTCCTATGAGCAATGTATTAGACGTTCGTGAATTGGATTTTACACCCTATTCGCTCAAAGAATCGGAAGAATATATGAATTCCTCGCAGCTTGAGCATTTCAAGAGAATTTTATTTGCGTGGAAGCAGGCATTAATGGAGCAAGTGGATGAAACTGTATCCCACATGCAAAATGAACCTGGCAATTTGGCTGATCCGAACGATTGTGCCACACGCGAAGAAGAGTTTAATCTTGAATTGCGCACACGTGATCGTGAGCGTCAATTAATTAAAAAAATTGAATCTACATTAGAGCAAATTAAGCAAAATGAATATGGCTATTGCACACAATGTGGCGAAGAAATTGGTGTGCGCCGTTTAGAAGCACGCCCCACTGCAAGCTTATGCATTGATTGCAAAACATTGGCAGAAATTCGTGAAAAGCACTATTCCAGCTAAGATAGATGTTCTTACCGCGATGCTGGAAAGACACTCAGTCCGTGCCTTTTTGGATAGGCCTGTCGATAAGCAGTTGATTGAAACACTGCTTTCTCATGCAAAACAAGCGCCTTCTGGTGTCAACACACAACCGTGGCATGTAGATGTAGTACAAGGTGTTGCTTTACGTCAACTCAGTGACGCATTATTAAACGCCCGAGCAAAAGATCTACCTCCCACCCCAGATTACCAATATTACCCCTCCACTTGGACAGAGCCTTATTCAAGCCGGCGCCTAACCTGTGGCATGGCGCTTTATGGAGCATTGCATATCGAAAGAGGCGATAAAGCGCGGCGCTTGGCGCAATGGAATTTAAATTATCGCTTTTTTGGTGCACCGGTTGGCCTGATGATTCATATTAATCGCAATCTCGCTATCGGTTCCTGGATGGATTTAGGCATGTTTATTCAAAATATCTTATTAGCTGCAATAGGATTAGGCCTGGGAACTTGTCCTCAAGCATCTATCGCTGAATACCCTGATATTGTTCGCCAACAGTTGAATATTGCCCCAGAACAATCTATTGTATGCGGTATTGCATTAGGCTATCCTGATCCAGACCATCCTGTTAACCGTTACCGAACTGAACGTTTGCCGCTGGAAGCATTCACAGTGTGGCATGATTGATGGTATCCTATATGCACGGATTTAACATTAGGAAGGCCTGTTGAATATTCAGCAATTTTTTAAAAGACTTAGGAAAGATAAGCCAAGAGAGCCTGCTACGTCCGACCGTGCAGCATTGTCAGCAACTCAAATTCCTTCACACGTCTTACAAGTAGTTGAAAAACTTACCCAGGCGGGATATCAAGCTTATCTCGTGGGCGGTTGTGTGCGCGATTTACTCACGGGTACCACGCCCAAAGATTTTGATGTCGCCACCAATGCAAAACCACATGACATTCGCCGTTTGTTTAACCACTCTCGTTTAATTGGCCGACGTTTTCTATTGGTGCACGTTTTTTTTCGTCAAAATAATATTGTAGAAGTGGCTACATTTCGCGGCAACCCAACAACACAAACACAACACCGCATGCTGTCGCAAGATGGGCAAATTTTGCAGGATAATGTATTTGGCACAATTGAAGAAGACGCGTTACGCCGCGATTTCACCATCAATGCATTGTTTTACAATCCGCATCAAAACCGTATTGTAGATTATACACACGGCTTAACAGATATTGATCACCACACTATTAGGTTAATTGGTGATCCTGAAACACGTTATCGTGAAGATCCTATCCGCATGTTACGTGCTCTGCGTTTTGCCGCAAAATTAGGGTTTACCATTGAGCCTGCGACTGAAAAACCTCTACATCACATGGGAACATTATTGCATGCAGTTTCTCCCACGCGCCTATTTGAAGAAACCATGAAATTATTCACCCATGGATATGCAGTAGCCGTCCTAAAACAATTACGTGCATATGGTTTTGAGAAATTATTATTGGCAGGAACAGAGCATTATAATGAAAAAGATTGGAGCTTTATTCAATCAGGTTTACAAGCTACCGATGAACGATACTACGCACATAAAACCTGTTCTATTGCATTTTTATTGGCTTTATTTTTCTACCCTGCTTATAGAGAGCGCTTAGATGCACTCAGTATAGAAAAACGTGTGAATTATCCTCTTAGAGAAGAAGCCATCGCAGATACGCTACGTTCTGCCATGCAAGTGTTAACAATTCCAAAACGTTTTAGTTACGTCGTTCGCTCCATTTGGCATTTACAGCATGCGTTAATTACTGCGAAACCCACGAAGGTGGAGAGATTAGTGGAACATTCTGAATTTCGCCCCGCTTTTGATTTATTATGGTTACGTGCAAACACGCATGAACCCGAATTATTAGAATGGGCTACATGGTGGAAAACACATTATGGTCATGCAGCGCCGATTGAACATACCCCGAAAAAGCGAAACCCAAGGCATAGAGGCCCTCGGAGAGTAACAAATCAGTGAATACAAATGTTTTCATTGCGCTCGGCAGCAATCTCAACGACCCTGTCGCACAAGTAAAACAAGCGATGGAAGCCATTGCAACATTACCGGATTGTTCGCTGATTAAAGCATCTCCATTTTATGAAACAAAACCCATGGGGTTTACTGAGCAAAATAATTTCATTAATGCAGTGGTGCAGATTGAAACAATGTTAAGCCCTTTTGAATTGCTTGCTGCATTACAAGGTATTGAACAGGCCCAAGGGCGTGTGCGCGAATTTAAAAACGGACCTCGTACTATTGACTGCGATATTATTTTATTTGGTAATGATGTGATTAATACGCCCACATTAACGGTGCCACATCCTGGGTTAACCACTCGAGACTTTGTATTGAAACCTTTATTAGATATTGCCCCCGATTGCACGCTGCCCAACGGGCAGCGTCTGCAATCGATGATCTAAAGCCTCGACAACGCTTACCTTGAGGATTTGTTACACAGCATTAACGCATTTGGTAATGCATACTCCATCGAGCCAGCACTTCCAGCAGCTTTTTGCGCGTCTGCAAAACTTTGATAGCTAAGCGCCTTGTAAGCCCCGTTGCAATAAGTTTTGGAGTTCTTCCCACCCTCACTATTGCCCTTGGCGTCCTGCGCAGTTTTGCAAGCATCTATAGCCCTGTTTAAATTATGCTGCAAGTTGCTCCAAGTAAGATTACTACCAGCCTTATCTGGACATTGGACCGCCTTCCCATCAGCATCCTTAATTTCTGAATCACCCATTTGACCAGTATAAGCAACAGAACAACGACACAAAGCATCCTTCAACTTGTCTTTTTTATCCTGAAAATTGTTAGATTGAGCTTTGGCCTTTTCATCATATGTACAGATAGCGTTACCATCGTAGGGGCAGTTAGGAATAGGTAAACCTTTCCCATAAGCAATGCTTACCACAGCAAACAATACAGAAGACAATAAAAATTTTTTCATGATCATAATAGAATTCCTTTTCAAATAACCTTGTACGAAGTATAGCTAAGCTTTATCAAATTGATAAAAACAACTGCACGCTTTAAACTCTTACACACTCGCTATTGCACGCAAGACGTAAGGCAAGATCCCTCCATGTTCGTAATAGGCGCGCTCTAACGGCGTGTTCAAGCGCACATCCGCTTTGAATGTCTTGGTTGCGCCGGATGAACCACCTGTTGCTACAACGGTTACTTCTGTCGCTTCTTTGCCTTTTAAGCCTTGAATATCGAACACTTCATCGCCTTTTAAGCCTAATGACTGCGCATTTTCACCCGCTTTAAATTGCAAAGGCAAAATACCCATGCCAATTAAATTAGAACGATGAATACGCTCGTAACTTTGTGCAATGACTGCACGTACACCTAATAATTTTGGCCCTTTAGCCGCCCAATCACGCGAAGAACCTGAGCCATACTCTTGCCCAGCGATCACGACCAAAGGCGTGCCTGCTTGTTCATAACGCATGGCAGCATCAAAAATAGTCATTTCATTGCCTTCAGGGAAGTGTCGCGTATATCCACCCTCTTTGCTCACCAATTGATTGCGTAAACGCACGTTTGCAAAAGTACCACGCACCATCACCTCATGGTTACCACGACGAGAACCATACGAATTAAAATCAGCGATCGCCACACCATGGGATAATAAATATTCTGCTGCAGAGCTGTTTTTAGCAATAGAGCCTGCGGGAGAAATATGATCCGTGGTGACGCTATCACCCAATAACGCTAAACAACGCGCACCTTGAATTTCACGCACTTTCGGCACTGATAATGTCATGCCCTCAAAATAAGGAGGCTTTTTCACATAAGTGGATTCTGGCCAAGCGTATAATTCACCTTCTGGTACTGGCAGGCGCTTCCAATCTTCATCACCTTCAAACACACTGGCGTATTCTTTCAAGAACATTTCTGCTTTCAAGAAATCATGAATATATTGCGCAATTTCTGCTTGAGAAGGCCAAATATCTTTCAAATAAACATCATGACCTTGCTGATCTTTGCCCAATGGTTCATGATAAAAATCAATGTCCATACGTCCTGCTAAAGCGTAAGCAACCACGAGCGGTGGCGACGCTAAATAATTCATACGCACATCTGGATGAATTCTGCCTTCAAAATTTCGATTACCTGATAATACAGAAGCCACATGTAAATCTTGTTGCTTGATCGCTTCGCTGATCTCTTCAGGTAATGGGCCAGAATTACCAATGCAAGTAGTGCATCCATAACCTACTAAATAAAAACCTAACGCTTCAAGCGAAGATAATAAATTCGATTTTTTTAAATAATCGGTCACCACACGAGAGCCGGGAGCCAACGATGTTTTTACCCATGCAGGGACTTTTAATCCACGCTCTACAGCACGCTTTGCCACTAAACCTGACGCCAACATCACTGCAGGGTTTGAAGTGTTTGTGCAGCTAGTAATAGCTGCGATGACAACTGAGCCGTCGCGCAATACACCAGGAATTAGATCCACGGGTGTAAAGTTTTGTTTCGCAGTCGAAATGCTTTTTAAGAAACTCACCTTTGCATCTTTCAATGTAATACGATCTTGTGGACGTTTCGGACCCGCAATAGACGGCTCCACATCGCTGAGATCTAAGTGCAGTGTATCGGTATAATGGGGCTCTTTCATACCCGTTTCACGGAACAAACCTTGTTTTTTATAATACGCTTCAACCAAGGCAATGTGCGATTCAGGTCTTCCCGATAATCTCAAATAATTCAATGTTTCTTTATCAACAGGGAAAAAACCACAAGTAGCACCATACTCTGGCGCCATGTTTGCAATGGTTGCGCGATCTGCTAAAGGCAATTCATCTAATCCATCACCATAAAATTCTACAAATTTATCGACAACACCACGCTTACGCAGCATTTCAGTGACTCTCAATACCAAGTCAGTCGCTGTAGCGCCTTCTGGTAATTTTCCTGTTAATTTAAATCCAATCACATCAGGAATAAGCATGGCCATGGATTGGCCTAACATCGCTGCTTCTGCTTCAATACCGCCTACACCCCAACCTAATACGCCCAGACCATTAATCATGGTAGTGTGCGAATCTGTACCGACGAGTGTATCTGGATATACAAATGTTTCATCACCTATTTTTTGTATGTATGCAACGCGTGCTAAATATTCTAAATTCACTTGATGCACAATACCTGTGTCTGGCGGCACAACAGCAAAATTAGAAAATGCTTTTTGCCCCCAACGTAAAAATTGGTAACGTTCTTTGTTGCGCAGTAATTCTAATTTGTTATTGAGGTTGATAGAATCCATAGCGCCGAAAGCATCCACTTGCACGGAATGATCAATCACCAATTCTGCTGACTGTAATGGATTAATTTTTTCCGGATTGCCGCCTAGCATTTTCATTGCATCCCGCATGGCAGCTAAATCCACTACCGCAGGTACACCAGTAAAATCTTGCATCAACACACGTGCTGGCATAAAAGTTACTTCTTGCTTTACTTGTTCGTTGTGTAATGCAGGGTCACCGACAGCTAATAATGCATGGATATCCTCTTCATGCACTTCACTCGCATTTCCTAAACGTCTGCAAGCGTTTTCTAATAAAATCCGTAAGGAAATAGGCAGTCTTTCTAATTGCTCCTGAGAAGCTGCTTTATTCAGGTTGAAAAAAGTGTAAGTTTGTCCATTGAGATTAAAGGTATCACGTGTTTTCATTAAATTTTCCCACCATAACGTTGCATAAAATCCCTACAATTTTGCAGGAATTAACGGTAAATACCGAGGCTTCCATAACATTCTATTCACACGCTCTGTGGCGGTATCCACATCTTCCACACGTGCTAACCCTTCATCCATTGCTACTTGCGCTACCGCCATAGCAATTTGGTATGCAGCCTCTTTTGCTTCCGTGATGGGCGCCAATAAGGCCGCATCAGGATCATTCAACACGGGCGATAACTCTGCCAAGGCCTCACACGCTGCCCACAACATAGCATCGGTCAATTCGCGTGCGCGCGTTGCAATCACCGCCAAACCCAACCCAGGAAACGCCAATGCATTATTTGCTTGGGCGATGATGCGCTTTTTACCATTCACGTCTACAGGTTGGAATGGACTGCCTGTTGCCACCATGGCCCGCCCTTCTGACCAATTAAGAATATCACGTGGATGCGCTTCTGCACGCTCCGTTGGATTGGATAATGGCATGATGATAGGACGTTTCACATGCTGCGCCATGGTTTTCACAATATGCTCATTGAAAGCGCCAGGTACCGCTGAAGTGCCCACAAGAATAGTGGGTTTAACATGTGTAACCACTTCTTCAAGTGTGACGCGATCACCATTACAACCCCATGCAGCCACTTCCGCTTTCGTGCGCACATAAGGTTCCTGGAAGTCTCTCACTTCTTTTCCTTCCATGATTAAACCTTGACTGTTTAATAACCAGAATTTAGAACGCGCTTCTTCTTCTGGTATGCCACTGCGTATTAATGCTGCTGCAATTTGATCTGCAATACCAACGCCTGCGGCACCTGCGCCGAAAATAACAATACGTTGATCAGCCATGGATTGCTTCGTTGATTTTAGTGCCGCTAAAATAGCCGCCAAACAGACTACACCTGTTCCTTGAATATCATCATTAAAGCTAGAATGTTCATGTTTATAACGTTCCAATACAGAGTGCGCTGTATCACGCCCAAAATCTTCCCAATGCAAAAAACATTCTGGGAATTGTTTAGAAACACTCTTAACAAAACGATCAATAAAATCGTCGTATTCTGCACCACGCAACCGCTTATGACGCCAGCCGAGATAGTATGGATCATTTAATAGTGTTTCATTATCTGTACCTACATCTAACATCACAGGTAATGTTTTACCTGGATTAATGCCAGCGCATAGCGTATACACAATTAATTTTGCGACAGGAATATCCATTCCCCCCACACCCTGGTCTCCAATCCCCAATACACCGCTGCCATCTGTCACTACCACTAAATCAATATCAGGATGCGTACGATTGCTGATCATCATGTCCATATTGTCGCGATCAGGGTATGAAATAAATAAGCCACGGGGTGCACGAAACTCTCGTGAGAATTGCTTCACAGCATTGCCAATGATCGGCGTATAAATAATAGGCATCATTTCTTCTAAATGACGGCTGACCAACGCATAAAATAACACTTCATTTCTTTCGTGTAAGTTATAAAGATAAATATGCTGGCTTAAATCTACCGTATATCGCTTATATTGTTCATAGGCCCGATCCACCTGCTCGTCTAAGCTTTCGACACGCGAGGGGAGCTTGCCCAATAAGCCAAATTGGCGACGCTCTTCGGGAGAAAAAGCCGTTCCTTTATTAAGTAAAGGCGTATTGAGCAATAGCTTTCCTGAAAGGCTAGTCACTATCGCATCATTTTGAAAGGTGAAATCTAACATGTGGGATTCCCGTGGCCTACAGAATCTGCTTATTGTAAGGTATATAAGGCAGGATGGGTAGCCCCTCCATCTATGGACAAGATCTATCCGTCTGATATACTTTCGACACTATGAGTAAATTCGCCCACCCTACCAAACATATTGTAACGCTGCCTGATCCGGCAGGCACACATCGCATGGTTTATCATGAATGGGGAGATCCCAATAACCCCCATGTACTCATCTGCGTTCATGGGTTAACACGCAATGGACGCGATTTTGACTTCCTTGCCACCGCACTTCAACAGAAATACCGAGTACTCGCCCCTGACTTAATTGGCCGCGGACAAAGCGACTGGCTCAAAGACCCTGCACTTTATACCATTGAGCAATATGTGGCAGACTTACTCGGATGGCTACACCAACTAGGGCTGAAAAAAGTAGATTGGCTAGGCGCATCTTTGGGTGGCATTTTAGGCATGCTGATTGCCACTCGCCCAGATTCCCCTATCCAACGACTACTACTGGATGATATCGGACCTATCATTAAAAAAGAATCTGTGGCGAAACTAAGCTCGGAAGTTAAAGCAAACCCCGTTTTTCCATCGCTTACCGATCTTAAGGATTTTCTCAAGCAACTTTATGCGAAAACAGGCGAGATGCAGCCGTATCACTGGGACCATCTGCTTGCGCACGATCATATTGCTCTACCTAATGGTGGCTACACGCGCGCGTATGATCCCCAATTATTTTTATCTTTCATTCCTATGCAAAATAACGACATTGAATTTTGGCCTGTTTTTAAAGCCATTCGCGCCCCCATCTTTTTGTTACATGGGAAAGAATCTGCTGTACTCACCGCTGATATTTGTGATGAAATGAAGCAATATCAACCAACAATGGTTGTTAAAGATCTACCCAATATTACTCATGCGCCATCATTAATGGATGAGAAGCATATCGGGATGGTTGTAAATTGGTTAAACGGATAGCAATACAAAGCGCCAAGGTTTTTCCACCGCCTTTTTAATGCCAATTCGAGTAGTGATTTGATACGGCGGTTTTTCAATTCCCTGCGTAATATAAAAATCATGATTATCTACTAATGAAATACCATTATGATCACGAGTAATACCCAAACTTCTACATAATTTCCCTGGCCCATTGAGATGCTCATTATCTAACAGCAGCCCACGAATTAACACAGCGCTTGCTTGCCCTTTTGACTCTGTCACAATATTCATGCAGTAATACATGCCATAAATCATATAAACATACACATAGCCGGGCGGCCCGAACATAATTGCTGAACGGGGCGTACTCCCTCGAAATGCATGCGAGGCTTCATCCTCTGCCCCACGATAAGCTTCTGTTTCTGTGATAATGCCTTGTTTTTCACCGAGTACTAATTTTTTGCCAATCAAATCTTGTGCAACGTCGACAACATTTCTTTCATAAAAACTGAAATTTAGTGGCATATGTTTCTCTCTCATTGTTCAGGTTATTTTACCTGAGCAATCACATTTCTGCACCTGCTTTCAGATGCTCTTTTACTTCAAGCATTTGTTCGCCCATCTCTTCTAATTGTTGTTTACTAAACAATTGCTTTGCTTTTGGAAATAATTCCTTTTCCTCTTCCTCAATATGATGCAAAAGATTTTCTTTAAAAACAGAAAATTTCGCTTTCCATATTTCCGTCTCGGGTTCCTCTTTTTCTACTTCCGATAAAATAATATTGGCAACATGATGCTCCTCATAAGCTTCCAACGCCGCAATGCGCATTTCTTTATGGGATGCTAAGCGAGGATAAAAAATATCTTGCTCTATCTTTTCATGCAATAATAATGCTTCTTTTAATTTTCTAAGCAATAAAATTCTTGTTTTAATTGCCCGAGAAGAAGTTTCATCCAATTTTGTTAACAGCTCCTTTACCTGACCGTGATCTTCTTTCAACAAAATCAAAATATTCATTCTACACCTCCATTATTACACTCCAATCAATTCACCACCATTAGGATGAAATACTTCTCCAGAAAAATAAGAAGCATCTTTACTCGCCAAAAAAACATAGCTCGGTGCAATTTCTTTGGGTTGTGCAGCCCGCCGCATGGGTACATTTAAACCAAATTTTTCAACCTTCCTGGCAGGCAAGCTTGCAGGAATCATCGGCGTCCATACCGGGCCCGGGGCCACCGCGTTTACACGAATTTTTTTATTCATTAAATTTTGTGACAAAGATCGTGTAAACGCAAGAATAGCACCTTCTGTTGCAGCATAATCAACCAATTCTTCGCTACCAGAATAGGCCACAGCAGATGATGTATTAATAATGCAATCTCCAGCTTTCATGTAAGGCAATGCTGCCTTTACCATAAAAAAATAAGAAAAAATATTTGTTTTGAATGTTTTCATTAATTGCTCTTCCGTAATATCTTCAAAAGCACGTTGAATATGTTGTTCTCCTGCATTGTTAACCAGTATATTAATGCGACGAAAATTTTTAATCGTCGCATCAATTACTTTTTCACAAAACAACGCATTTCCTACATCTCCCGCATATACAAGACACTCTTGCCCGGACTCTTCTACTAATTTTTTTGTTTTTTGCGCATCATCATGTTCATTTAAATACACAATCACGATTTTTGCGCCTTCCCTGGCATAATGTACTGAAATAGCACGCCCAATCCCGCTGTCTCCTCCTGTGATAATAGCCACTTTTCCTAATAATCTATTGCTGGCTTTATAATGAGGATCAATATACTCAGGCTCGGGGCACATAGCAGATTCAATCCCAGGCTGCTGATCTTGATGTTGCGGCATTTGGATTGACATCATCGCCTCCTGTGTATTTTATGATTATTAATAATAAATTAACATAAAATAGAGTAAGAACAGTTGAGACATTCGCCATACATACTACCAGCCAATCGCCATTTATTAATCTGGCTGTAAAACTGACAGAGCATGCCATTAAAGCGCTCTTGCATTTGATCGAATCTCTGTTTTAAAATGGAATCCATAAAATTAATAACAGGAATTTATTATTTATGGAAAATTACTTACAACTCTCTCTTGCTAACATCAACCTACCGGTTTTAACCGCCCGCATCGAGCAACACATCAATCAAGATGATCAAGCTACTTTCCTTGTTCATATGCCCAATACTCCCCCACTCTCTTCTTGGATTACACAAAAAATTACATTCTCAATGACAACTCAAGAAAAAACACAATATTTTTATTTTATCATTACTCACATTGAAACCCTTTCACAAAAAGAATCTTTATATCAAATTTCTGCGGCCACTCCTGTGTGGTTACTCAAAAAACGTACGCAATCTCGCTCTTTTCACAACATTACCTCAGAAGCACTTTTCAAAAACATATTAACCGAATATGCTTTTTCGGATGATGAAATCAACATTGCAACAAATACTAAAGAAAACATGATTGCTTATATTGAACAATCACAATGCACTGATTTTGATTTCTTTAATCGCGTCATTCAAAAATTAAACATGATTTATTACTTTAGAACAAACGAAAAAAAATTATCGATTACAATAGAAAATAAAATAAATTTTACTAACCAAACTATCTTAGCTTATCCATTCATCAAAAATCATGGCATATTAGAAAATAAACACCATGTCAATCATTTGAATGGGGAAAACACAATGAATTGCAATATTTCTTGCTTAACGCCAGGCACAGTATTTGAGCTTACTGATCATCCTCACAGTGAGAGAAATCATACTTATCGTGTTTTAGCTAGTCTTCATGAGTGGGATGAATCTTCATCTTATTTTATGGATCAATTTACAGAACAAAAAATACGTTATCAAAACAAAATCACCGTTGCAACGACTTTAGATACAGGTCCACTGCATCAGCCTTATACATCTATTATGCCTTACCTAACAGACGGCACTATCAATGGCCTTGCTGAACATTCAAAATTAACAGAGCAAGGAAAATACTACATCGATCAAGCAAAAACATATCCCATTCAACATGCGCAATATTTTTTAGGGAAACATGCTGGCATGCATTTCCCATTAAAAAATCAATCCAGTGCTATGGTTGCACAATTAAATGGAGAAGCAGATAAACCTGTTATATTAGGTGCACTTTATCAAACGCAACAACAAAACCTTGCCACTTCTCGTAACACCGATCATCACTTACTTAAAACACATCAGGGCCATATGTTACGCATGGATGATCAAGAAACCTCAAGTCATTTTGAATATTCAACAGTTTCATCAGAAAATCAGTGGATCATGAAGAACAATGCCTCAAACAATGACATTGTTTTAAACAGCAACACAGGCAAATTTTTTCTTAAATCATTAGGCGGCACCGCTATGAATATAGGAGAAACATCAATAATC
This sequence comes from uncultured Gammaproteobacteria bacterium, assembly GCA_964383495.1. Lineage (GTDB taxonomy): Bacteria > Pseudomonadota > Gammaproteobacteria > JABCZS01 > JABCZS01 > CAWKDC01. The sequence goes on along the minus strand of CAYLHG010000011.1, from coordinate 39,829 downwards.
AATGTTTCAAACAATATTAATATGCATGCTGAATCTTTTTCAATGACAACTGGCGCAGATGAAATCTCTCTAGAATCTCAAGAAAATATTCAGATAAAATCTCAACATGAAACACGCATAAATACAATTCAAAACATAACTACTAAAACAGAAGGTAATTTTTTAAATGAAACAAAAGAAGCATATAAAATGATTTGCCAGGGAGAAATAAAATTATTCATACAAGATGGCGGTATCAATATTTTTTCTCATGATAAAAATATAGTCATGGTTTCAAGCGAAGGGATTTCATTATCAGTGGGGGGACGGAAGGTGGAATTAAAATCTGAGGAGACGGTTTTTTGTTGAACAAATTTCCGCTGTTGCTCCGTGATCACATTTTGCTTAACGCTTCCTGGATATGCCCACACCCATGCACCACCATACCCTCTATCTGAAAACCTTTCGCATTACCCTGTGGAACAATTGCTTGCGTGAAACCGTGTTTATGCGCTTCGCGTAACCGTTCATGCCCGCCTTGCACAGGCCGAATTTCACCACCCAATCCTACCTCTCCAAAAATCACCATGTCTTGTGGCAATGGCTTATTACGTAAACTCGATAAAACAGATATCATCAATGCTAAATCACTACCTGTTTCATTCACACGCACACCACCCACCACGTTCACGAATACGTCTTGATCGTATGTGACTACACCGCCATGACGATGCAACACGGCTAACCCCATGGTTAAACGATTCGGATCAATTCCCAAAGAAACACGCCGAGGATTAGAAGCATGCGATTGGTCAACCAATGCTTGTAATTCTATTAACATAGGGCGAGAACCTTCCCACGTCACCATCACGCTGCTGCCTGGTAATGGTCTTTCCCCACGTGCGAGGAAAATAGCGGAAGGATTTGAAACTTCTTTCAACCCTTTATCTGTCATGCCAAAAATACCTAACTCATTAACAGCACCAAAACGATTTTTGAAAGCACGGATCACACGGTATCGAGAATCTGTTTGTCCTTCGAAATACAGCACGGTATCCACCATATGCTCTAAAACACGCGGGCCTGCCAACGTTCCTTCTTTCGTCACATGGCCTACCAAAAAAACAGCCGTGTGCGTTTGCTTCGCAAATTGTACCAATTGTGCCGCCGCTTCACGCACTTGGCTAACAGAGCCTGGCGCAGATTGTAATGTATCTGTGTACATTGTTTGGATAGAATCCACCACTAAAAATGCAGGCTTTTCACGTTCTGCATGTAGTAGTATTTGCTCAATATGTGTTTCTGCTAATAATTTAATAGGCGCCTTGGAAAAGCCTAAGCGATGTGCGCGTAACGAAACTTGTTGAAGCGATTCTTCACCCGTCACATACAACACTGCTTTACTAGCACTTAAATGTGCCATAGTTTGCAAGAGCAATGTCGATTTACCAATGCCAGGATCACCCCCAATTAAAACAACAGACCCTTGCACAAGCCCGCCGCCCAATACACGATCAACTTCCGTAGAGCCCGTTCCAATCCGCGGTGTTTCAGCAAATGCTACTTCAGGCAATACCTGAATACTTTCTAATAATCCTGTGTAGCCTTCTCGACGTGCCGAAGGCTTACTTTGAATCACTACACGAGATTCTTCTAATGTATTCCAAGCACCACATTCTGAGCAGCAACCTAGCCAGCGAGGCGAAGCCGCCCCGCAAGCATTACAAGTAAATTGTGACTTAGGGGATTTCTTCATATTCATGCCGTATCGCCTAACACGCCCTCTCCTTCCATCGCGCATTTCACTAATAATGCACGCACTTCATTCTCTTCTAACGGTTTTGTAAGAAACCCTGTCATGCCTGCCAATACAGCTTGCTGACGATTGTCATTATCCGTATGGGCTGTCAAAGCATAAATAGGTGTTTTAATATTCGCTGCGCGTATGCGCTGCGTCACTTCAAAACCTGTTGTATCTGGCAACCCAACATCCATAAAAATAAGATCATATACTCGGCTGATTGCTTTTTCCATTGCTTGTGCGCCACTACTAGCAATATCCACATCACAATGCAAGTCCCCCAAAATAAACCGAGCAATTTTCGCAGCCAATGGCAAATCTTCAACTAATAACACCTTCATACTGTACCTCCTTGCATAAGCATTCTCTACTGCATTTTGTGAACGCTTAAGTTGATAAACATTTTAAAGGCAATAGCACCGTAAAGGTCGCTCCTTGCCCTAACTGACTTTCAAGGGCAATACGCCCCCCCAGTTCTTCTGTGAACTGTTTAACAATATGCAAGCCGATTCCTTCGCCTTGATAACGATTTTGATCAGCAGGTGCTACCCGCACATACTTCTCAAATATTTGCTCCTGCTTATTTTGGTCTATCCCTATCCCGGTGTCCTTAATCGTGCATTCCAACCAGCTCGGGTCCTGCATGCGTACGTTAAGGCCCACCTGACCTTCATGGGTAAATTTGATGGCATTGTTAATCAAGTTCATCAACACACGTTGAAAACGATAACAATCAGTGAAGAGATTTTCCGGTACATCTTCAGCAACATCACAATTTAACATCAATCCTTTTTGGCGAGCAGGAAATGTAAACATTTCCGCTAACTCACTCATTAGTGTTCTAGTCTTGAAAAATTGATATTGTAGCGGACGTTCATCTGCCCGCATATGGTCATACTCTAACATTTTTGTGAGCATTTTCAGCAAATTTTCGCCAGAACACAATATACCGTCTAGAAACTCCAATTTCTCAGGGTTATGCTCCATTTTTCTCAAAATCTTAACAGAGCCGGTTATGCAACTTAGCGGTGTGCGAACATCATGCTGCATATTTTTCAAGAATTGAACTTTAGCCATATGCGATGCTTCTGCGCGCTCTTTGGCACGACGTAAGTCCTCCTCCATGCTTTTCCGTTCAGTAATATCGACTGATACGCCCACCAATCCAATCTTTGCGCCTTCATCATCAAAAACGGGCGTCTTATAGGTAAGAAAAACTTTCTCTCCCCCTTCTCGGCTTGGAACATACTCCTCGAAATCTCTGGTGATATTACCCGCAAAAACTTCTGCATTATTCGCAAGTACCTCGCTAGCAATCTCAGGGTCCAAAAGATCCGATAATTTTTTACCTACATGGGGGTGACGAGACAAAGGAAAAGTCGTTAGAAGCTCCATGTTGCACGTTTCTTGTAAATTAGCTGTATATCCTAAAATTACTCCCTCAACGTCTACCCAAAACATATTCAAGGGAACTCTCGCTAATATAAAATCTAAGTAATGTCTAATTTTCCTACCTATTTGTTGAGAGTTGAGTGTTAGGGGGCACTTTTGTCCGGATAGCTGATAATACCAATCTATGAGATAGTTAATCTCTTCAAGATGCTTCTCTTCTTGTTTTTGAAACTTAGCTAACAATTCTTGATAAGCTTTTTGTACACTAGCCAACTCTTCTGAAAGTCTTGCTATTTCTGCTTCATTATTCTTCAAACAACCACCTCTTCTGCCTACATTAATGCAATATACCGACAAAATTTTACTTTTGGAACGTACGCTTATTGTCATAAAAAGTACCTTCCCATTTGAGAATAAATACGATACCATGAATGAGGAAGAAAGTCAGGGTTAAATTGTGCTTTTCTTATAAAATTATTTTCAAAATTAAATAGCTTATTTATTTAATTTTTAAAAAAATATGAGTGTTCAGCAAGGTGCCTATCCTTAATAACTAGCACTGCCGAAGTAATACCTTATTTGGAGTAGGGGGTTTAAATGCGAAATGATTTAGAGATCACTGCTAATGCGACTACCGCTTCTCGCCGTTATAGTCATACATTCCAGTTACCTACCGATCTCATTGGAACCCTCATGCGTGAGTATGCGTTTAGTCACGCTACCGCTACTACTTTAGCAACCATTGCTAATAAAAGTGAGCAGTTTGATATCAATTTGATCTTTAGCTGTAACTTGATAGATCAAGAACAGTTGCAAGCGCTTACACATGCTATGCTCAACGCACTTGTTAAAACAAACACAGAACCGAAGCTACAAGAAATTTTCTTGACCATTCCTTGCGATCTCACCTTTGAATATGGCTTACCTAATATTACTGAGGAAGAAAAAAAGGCTACTGTCCGTGAATACTTAAAAGTCATCATCAACACAATCATTCCCAATGGATATAGCGATACTCTATTGAATCAGCTCTTGGGTGGCAAAGCATCTGCTAGTATGCAAGCAACTTACGCTGAACACACTATCAACTTCCATATTATTTCGCTTCAACCATTACTTGATCAGGCAGAAAATTCACGTATTGCAACCCAAGTTGCCACATTTAAATCAAAACTTTCTTACAGTGTACCTACTCCTGTTCAAGATTTTTTACAAAATGCACCAAAAACACTTATAAAGCCTCTTGCTGCGTTTCTTCAATCTTCTGCATATGGAATATTGCTCTCAAATGATGCATGGAGGAAGGTAAGCTTTGCGATCATTGTTGAAACATTGACTGTAATGGCACGCAAAAAAAACATTAGCAATAATAACACCACTTATACGCTAAATAATATTGGAATGGCAGGCAGCACAACACTTGGAGCATGCTATGGCGCTATCTTAAAAAAGATAGGGAATACAGAGGCTGATCCTGCAACCATGCTCATGGAAGATTTTGTACACGGCATAGGCTATTGCCTAAAAGAATTATCAGCATATATGCCAATTTTGAGTGATCAAAAAGCCCTATCTGCTTATTTCAACAAAAATAACGCTTCCACTGAAAAGAAAACAGCTGCTATTTATTGCACAGGCAAAGCAAGAAAAAGCAGCCCATTGCAAGTTGCATACGACGAGCTACCCCAAAAGACAGGATCCATCCTTGAGCCGTGCTTTAAGTACCCTTGTGGACAACCCTCCAATGAGAACACTGCTAACAATAATAACCCTTCAACAAGTACTCAACCTATCACTACTGCTACACAAACGCAGCATAATCACTTTGTTTCCACGGCCCCAAGCACTATGAACAATAATAATGCCAGTATCAGCCCAGCAACATTAGCAACAGCAGGAAGCTTGGTTGGCGGGGCGCTGCAAGGCGGCTTTTGGCTTACCATCCAACAAACTGCTCCAGATCAGCAAGCTGCGGCTATTGCGGCACTCTTCAGCGGTGCCGCCCTGGCTACCATGGCTCTTAAAAACACGTTACCAACAGCAGCGCCCACCATACCTGTTAATATCCCAAGGAGAGAAAGTAATAACTCTAGTAACAGCAACAGCCCCAATGCTGACTTTCCATCCACGCTTACTGAATCCTTGCTGCCATTCTATTCTTTATCCCAAGTTGCATTGGGTACCACTGACAACAAAAATCTCACCCCTTCTGATTCATCTCAGTCCCCTACAGAGGGTATGAATAAGAAATAAAGTCTTATCGCTACTACAATAATAAAGAAATTTTTTAACAAACATGGTACCATTTCGGTTTAACATAAGGAGGATATCATGGCAATTTCCGAACAAACTTTAGATGCGCTACTACAAGAACGTGGACTAGGTTCCCATCGGGCCATATTTAAAGAGCTGGTTGATCGTACATTATCCCCAGAAAAATTCTTACTTACTATCAGTTGTTATTCACCGTCAGATCCAAAAAACTTTTTTAATAAGTTTAATGATGTATGCAGTGTTCTTTTAGCACTTCATGTGTTGCCAACACAACATTCCATTCCTGTTTTACCTGTTTTGTTCCCAGTAGAGCTGACTGTTAGACATGGCCATACTGTTGCTCATTTAGATGAAGCTCAGAAAATGCAAGCAGTTCAAACTTATATTCATGATTGGGAAAGAACACTTGGGCTTCCTGTTGACAGCCTAAAAGAATGCGCCCATTATAAAGAAGTAAGAATAGAGAAATTCCAATCTCGCATTACATTGATATTTAAACCATGGAGATTATATTTTACTGATGAAATAAGAAAAACAATAGATGAATTTAAAATCAATTTAACAAAATTATTTATTCAACAATATAATCCAAATAAATCTGTCCCATTATTATCATCAGGCGGAGAAGAAATTAAAAAGCTTATCATAACGCATATGATGAGCCAAACCGCTCCACTCAAAGAAGCTGAATTATTAGACCCGATACAATGTGTATTATTAAAATCTATTCATTTACTTTCACTCGCGAAAAAAGAATCAACGGGGGTCAAAGGGCAATTGACCTTGGGAAATTTATCAGATATTGGCAATGCAACGTTACATCAATATTATAAGGAGTATGAAGCTCAAAGCCCAAATAACGCTACAGAAATAGTAGCTCATATTTTTACTTCTATGATATGTTATCATCTTGAAAAGGCACTCACGATGATTACTCCTTTCTCCAATAAAGAAGGCATGATATATATAGGTGCATTGCATTCATATCACCATGACGCACTCTTTTCCATGTCTCGAATCTTCCAACATAAGCATAAAATTCCTGTTCTATTGGATCCTTTAGAAAAATATGTCAACCCTGAAAAAAGAGAAAGACAAAAAACAGTAACGTATACTCCCTCTGCTCAGCAAGATGAAGAGGCAAGATCAGCCGCTTTAACTACTATTGCGGACATGGTGAAAGATGCAGTGAGATCATTCAGCGCAGCAGGTGACGAAAAAGCCGCAAGAACAGCGATGGTAGCCTTTGTAAATACTCGCCGCTATTTCTCCAGTCCAGGTGCCGAAGATTTATTTGCATTATTCAACAATCCTACCCACCATATTACAGTAGGTAATGATAACCACAATGTATCTGTGCAACAAGCTGATCAAATCATCGTGGGTAACGGGAACCGAGATGTGGTGATTGGTCTTCCATTAACGGCAGCATCGTTGGCATCAAAACAATTCGCAAATGCCCCATCTAAAAAACCATTATCATCTTCTAGTTCACGCAACCAAGATCCGTCAGAACCTGTAGAAAGTTCTTCTGCTACTATGTCACGCTCATCTTCAGCAGAGTCTGCCTTATCTACTTCCTCCTCATCTTCCTCAAAACATCCTCCACTCTCAAGATCTTTTTCACCTGTTAATTCTGTACTGATTCTCAGCAGCGCAAAAAGCGCACCCCACCGCAAAGACAGCACGGGGAGCCAAGATGACCCTCAGAAAAATGGATCTGAAGCAGCTTCACCGCTACCTCCAGCATCGATAGACTTTTCTAATAAACAGGGATGACGGAGACATTCACCTCTCGTGGCGCATAATATGCGCCCTGCGAAGAATGGTGCAACAAAGTCCTTTATAAAGGAAGCGGGTATCAAGTCCTATTCTTTACATAAATAGATGATATAGCGCAGAACGATCCGTCCTCCGATCTTTACACCACGTTGAAAGAACGGTAAAATAGCCTATCCTCATGATTGAGAAATATAACCTAATCTTTTGATATTGAAGGAATTTCAATGCAGACATCTGCTGCTATCGCTCTGCCTCGTTTTCAACTTTGGCATAAAATCCTTTTGGCGTTGATACTAGGATCTATCACCGGTTTTGTACTTGGGGAAAAAGCAACCTGGCTTGCACCCATAGGCCGGTTGTTTATCAACGCCATTAACATGATTGTGATTCCAGTTGTTTTTACTTCTATCGTGTGCAGTGTGATGGCCATCAGCGACATGAAAGCCATGGGACGTGTGACAATCAAAACGCTGACCATGTATGTAGTGACGATGGCGATTGCCACGTGTATTGGAATAGGGTTTGCAGAGTTATTACAACCCGGCACAGGGCTTCCTGCTGAGCTAGTACAACAAAGCTTGAGCCGTAACCCTATCGCGGCAGATTTAATTGCCCAAAATAAGGATGTGACGCTCGCAGATACTATTGCCACAATTGTCCCTGCAAACATAGTAGCGGCTTTTGCACATGGAGATATCTTACCTTGTATTGTATTTGGATTTGTTTTAGGGTTGGCGATTGTGAAAATTGGGCCTGCAGCACGACCTGTGGGTGATTTTTTTCAATCTGCCATGCTAATCATGTTCAAAGCCACTGATTTTGTATTGCAATTTGCGCCTATCGGTGTATTCGCTTTGATAGCACAAGTTGTAGGGACAGTTGGGTTAAATATTCTAAAAGAATTATCTTTACTCGTGATCACTATTTATCTAGGTTGCTTTGTGGTTTTAATGGGTGTTTACACACTCATTTTTGTTTACAATCGCATTGCACCGTTACCTTTCTTTAAGAAAATGCTTGCTCCCATGTCCTTTGCTTTTTCTACAGGTTCTAGCGCTGCAACATTGCCACTCACATTAGAAACCACGCAACGGAAATTAGGTGTAGCACCTGCAATTGCAGAATTTGTAGTCCCCTTAGGCGCAACGATTAACATGAATGGGCTATCTGTATATTTAGGTGTTGCTGCACTGTTTGTCGCCCATATTTTTGGCGTAGACTTAACGCTCTGGCAATACGCTATGATCATTATTACATCTACGCTAGCCTCTATCGGCGCTGCAGGTGTTCCCATGGCTGGCATTGTTGTCATGTCTATCGTGTTAAGTGGCGCTGGGCTCCCGATTGAAGCTATCGCTTTAATTGCAGGCGTTGATCGCATTATTGAAATGGTCACTACAGCAGTGAACATTACAGGAGATGCGATGACTGCTGTGGTTATTGCAAAAAGTGAAAAGCAATGGGATGCTTCTGAATATATGAGAGAATGATTCTTTTGAGGCTAATATGTCAAAAACCGCTATTTCCCCCACACGCAGTGAAAACTATCCTGAATGGTACCAAGCAGTCATTAAATCTGCCGATTTGGCCGAAAATGCACCTGATGTACGAGGGTGCATGATCATCAAACCTTGGGGTTATGCGATCTGGGAAAACATTCAACACTATTTAGATAAAAGTTTTAAAGCCACAGGGCATGTGAATGCTTATTTTCCACTATTAATTCCAATAAGTTTTATTGCCAAAGAAGCAGAACATATTGACGGCTTTGCAAAAGAATGTGCCGTAGTAACGCACTCTCGCTTAGAGGCTAATGCAGAAGGCACTTTAGTGCCCGCGGGGGAACTTGAAGAGCCTTATATTATTCGCCCTACCAGTGAAACTATTATCGGCCAAGCATTTTCTCGTTGGGTTCAATCGTACCGTGATTTACCATTAAAAATTAATCAATGGGCAAATGTGATGCGTTGGGAAATGCGCACACGATTATTTTTGCGTACATCCGAATTTTTATGGCAAGAAGGCCACACTGCGCACGCTACACAAGAAGAAGCAATGGCAGAAACATTGCAAATGCTGGATGTCTATGCTGATTTTGCACAAGATATTGCTGCCATTCCCGTGATAAAAGGGGAAAAAACAGCGGAGGAACGTTTCCCTGGCGCAGTTAACACTTACACCATTGAAGCAATGATGCAAGATAAAAAAGCGTTACAGTCGGGCACTTCACATTTTCTAGGGCAAACTTTTTCAAAAACATTTGGCATACAATTTTCTGATCAAGCAGGTGTATTACAGCATGCACAAACAACATCATGGGGTTTATCCACACGCATTATTGGTGGGCTGATCATGGTTCACAGTGATGACGATGGTTTGGTGTGCCCTCCGCGTTTAGCGCCTCAACATATTGTGATTATCCCTATTATTCGGAATGAGGCACAAAAGACTGAGGTATTAACTTATTGTGAATCGGTTGCAGCGGGTTTGCGTACGCAATCTTATCATGGTGAAGCGTTACGTATTTTAGTTGATAATCGAGACATGAATGGTGCAGAAAAATCTTGGGATTATGTGAAAAAAGGCATTCCACTTCGTTTGGAGATTGGGCCCAGAGATATTGAAAACGATGCTGTTTTTGTAGCACGGCGTGATGAACCTATTAAAAATAAGCAATCTTATGCTCGGGCTGAATTTATCGCAAAAGCAACTTATATTTTGGATGAAATTCAATCAAATTTATTCGCACGCGCAAAAGCATTTTTATCTGAAAATACATTTAAAACAGAAACACTGGAAGCATTCAAAAAATATTTTGAACCAGAAGATGCGCCTGGGTTCGTACAATGTTTCTGTGATGAATCTGCAAATTATCTGGACATTATCAAACCGTTGAAGGCAAGTTCTCGGTGCATTCCATTTCATGCCACAGGTGAAGGTGTTTGCATTTTCACAGGAAAGAAAACAAGCCGACAAGTGATATTTGCGAAGGCATATTAATTATAGTAATTGAAATCTGATGTGACATAAGATTCCAATTACTACATATTAGTGGATCCCTTGGATCCCCTGCCCGTAAGGCCTAATCGTACCCCAGTGATAACAGCTTGGACAATGCCAATACATTTTCGTCACTGCGTAACCACAATGCGAGCATACATACGGTGTTTCTTTATTCAACAAAGGATGTAACGCGCGCAACAATAATTGCAAATCTTCTCGATTGGAGTCTGTTTTTTGCTGCAGCCGAATAGATAATACTACTTGCAATGCCCGTATAGAGGGTCGCATTTGTAATTGTGCCATAATTTCTTCAAAATTAACTACATTGTCTAGCAATCCATAATATTGTGAAGGCAAAGTGCGCAGCAATGCCATCCCTTGCTGATCTTGAAAACATGTTTTAATAAAAATTTTGAAGGATTCAAAATCATTGGTGATCTCAAAACACTCGGCTAAAGGGGCTACAATTTCACTCACATATTCTGGCATACGGTGGCTTATCTTCATAAAGCAACGGATCGCTTGTTGATATTCTTTTTGAACCATCATTTGCTGACCTTGCAAAATTTGTGCACGCACAGAACGAGACTCAATAGCCAAAGCTTGTTTAATATACCGTTGGCAAATATCAGGTTGATTATTTTTTAACGCTTGCTCTGCTAGTTCACAATAATAATGTGAAATAGTAAATGTCATTGGCGTACTGCAGAATAATTGATATTTGTGTGCAATATCAATCGCCTTTTCGTAATCCCCTTCTTTTTCATAAATTTGCAATAAATTTCGCAAACTTTCAGGGACATAGTAATTTAATTTCACTAATTCTAAAAATAATGACTCCGCACGATCTAATACACCCGCGCGCATGTAATCTGTCCCCAATTCAAATAATGAATGCATACGATGACGTTGGCTTAAATTAGGCCGTGCAATTAAATTTTGATGTATGCGAATTGCTTTATCGACTTCTCCACGACGACGAAATAAGCTGCCTAACGCTAAGTGTGTTTCAACAGTTTCACTATCTACTTGTAACATTTTAATAAATAAGTCTACTGCTTTATCGGGCTGCTCATTTAAAAGAAAATTTAATCCTGTTAAATAATTGTGCGTTAATTTATTATGTTGCTCAGCGTCTGGATCGCGCCCCGCTCGGCCAATCCACCAGGCAGTAAATGCAACTAATGGGACTAACCAGATTAGCATCCATTCCACGATCAATCATCCTTCACGGGCATAGCCCGTAAGTTGTCGATCTCTTTTTGTAATAGGGTAGTTTTTTTCTTAAAGCGACGCGCTCTGGTACGTGCTGTTAATACAGATCGTAATGTTCCCATCACACCAATGAAAAAACCACACAATAATGAAATTAATAATACCAAGGAAAGCGGCAATGTGCGCTTGCCTAAAAAATAATTGACTTCAACCCCTTGTGCATTCAACAAAGCGAACACAACAATTATTGCAGCCAGTATAATAAAAACAGTGACGTAAACTACTCGCATTATTCGTCCTGGTTGGTATCCTCTTGGATAGGCACTTTACCCCGAGACTCGTTCACACGGTCGCGCAGTTCTTTTCCAGGTTTGAAGTGAGGCACATACTTCCCTTGCAAAGAAACAGAGCCTCCTGTTTTTGGGTTCCTGGCCACACGAGGCTCACGGTAATGGAGAGAAAAACTCCCAAAACCGCGAATTTCAATTCGCTTGCCTGAAGAAAGTGCCTCCGATTGAAAATCAAGCATCGCTTTCACAGCAAGCTCGACATCTTTATAGGCCAGCTGAGGCTGCTTGGCTGCGATTTTTTGAATCAACTCAGATTTGGTCATTTGGCTTCCTTCCTATTATGCCTGCTAGGGTACTTTAGTAGTTTAGCAGAGATTTAACATCATCACTGCACTTAGCTAAGCCTTGTGCGCTTGCACAAAAGCTCTCTATCCGAGCCGCCATCAGTGGAGGCCACTGCAGTGCTCTCCCGAATTAAGCGTGAGAATTCGTGAAAAAGTACTGATTTCCCAACATGCCTCACGCTAGGTACAGAGGAAGGCCCAGGTTGAGAGTGAAGCGTAAGAGTAACCTCTTCAAGAATCCTCTTCGGTGATGCTATTTTAGGTACGATACTTCCCATGATCATCTCCCCATTCATTAGCCAGCGCATGGGGAAACCCATGCGCTGGCTTGCCTCAACACTATTCCTCGTCTTTCTTGCCCATTTTTTCTTTCAGCAAGTCGCCAAGGGTAGAGCCAATCGATACTTCAGCATTGCTACGTTGCAATTTCTGCATTGCATGCGCTTCTTCATCTGTATCTTTCGCCTTAATAGACAATGTAGCTTGACGGTTCTTACGATCGTAACCTGTCAACTTGGCTTCTACTTCGTCACCTACTTTGAACAACGTACGCGCATCTTCCACACGCTCACGTGACATTTCAGAAGCACGGAGATAACCTTCTACACTTTCAGCTAGGTTGATTAAAGCACCTTTTGCATCTACTTCAACCACAGTACCTGTCACAATGCTGCCTTTTTCATGAGCTGCAACAAAGTTAGAGTAAGGGTCATCTGCCAACTGCTTCACGCCTAATGAAATACGTTCACGCTCTGCATCTACAGCTAAGATCACAGCTTCTAATTCATCACCTTTCTTGAAACGACGAATCGCTTCTTCGCCTGTTTCATTCCAAGAAATATCGGATAGATGAACCAAACCATCAATACCGCCATCTAAACCAATGAAGATACCAAAGTCAGTGATAGATTTAATTTTACCTACCACGCGCTCGTTCTTATTGTGCTTAGTTGCAAACATTTCCCATGGATTCATAGCACATTGCTTAATACCTAAAGAAATACGACGACGTTCTTCGTCAATATCTAATACAACCACTTCAATTTCTTGCTCTAACTGTACTACTTTGCTGGGGTGAATATTTTTGTTGGTCCAATCCATTTCGGAAACATGCACCAACCCTTCTACACCGCGATCAATCGCTACGAAGCAACCATAATCGGTGATATTCGTGACTTTCCCATTGAAGCGTGTACCCACAGGATACGTTTTCACGACTTCTTTCCAAGGATCACTGCCTAATTGCTTCAAGCCTAAAGATACGCGAGAACGTTCACGATCAAACTTCAATACTTTCACTTCAAGCTCGTCGCCCACAGCCACCACTTCGCTTGGATGCTTCACGCGTTCCCATGACATATCCGTAATATGCAATAAACCATCTACACCACCAAGATCTACGAATGCACCGTAATCGGTTAAGTTTTTAACCACACCTTTTACTACGTGACCTTCTTCCAAACTTGATAATGCGCTTTGACGATCCCCACTGCCTTCCGATTCAATCACAGCACGGCGAGAAACAACAACATTATTCCGCTTAGGATCCAATTTAATGACTTTAAATTCTAATTCTTTGCCTTCAATATGAGATGTATCGCGCACAGGGCGAACATCCACTAATGAGCCTGGCAAGAAAGCGCGAATAGTAGCAATATCTACTGTGAAACCGCCCTTCACTTTGCCATTGATAATACCTTTTACAGGTGTATTGTTTTCAAACGCACGCGCTAATTCTAACCACGCTTCAGCACGTTTTGCTTTTTCACGCGACAAACGTGTTTCACCGAAACCATCTTCGAACGCATCCAATGCTACTTCGACTGTATCACCCACCGCAATTTCAAGCTCACCATTTTCATTGTAAAATTGCTCTACAGGCACTACCCCTTCGGATTTTAAACCCACATCAATAATCACCACATCGCGGGTAATTTTCAGAACAGTACCACGCAAAATCACACCAGGTAACATTGGCATGGAAGTAAGCTGTTGTTCAAGCAGATCGTGAAAAGATTCAGACATCATTAATATTTTCCCTCGCGTACATCAAAGAATGCACTGCGGTCAAGTTAGCATTTACTGTAAACGAGTGTCGCCCACAGCACCAATCTTACGTACCACGCACGCCAACACTTCCTCAAGCACCTCGAGAATGTTCTTTCCTGTCGTGTCAATGATAACCCCATCCGGCGCAGGCTTCAGCGGCGCAATGGGGCGAGTTTGGTCGCGGTGGTCCCGCTCCTCAATCTCCAGCAATAAGGTTGCTAGAGTAACATTAAGTCCTCTTTCGCGCAACTCCCCGTAACGCCTAGCAGCCCGTTCTACCGCACTGGCTGTTAAAAAAAGCTTTACTTCGGCCTCTGGGAAGATCACCGTCCCCATATCCCGCCCGTCCGCAACCAACCCGGGAGACGTAGCAAAAGCCCGCTGACGGGCTAATAACGCCTCTCTCACAGCAGGAATAGCAGCCACTCGGGAAGCCTCATTGCCTATTAATTCCTCGCGCAAACACTCGCTAACCTCTTGGCCTTCTAAAAAAGCCAGGGCCTGGTGCGTCGTGAGATCTTGAGAAAAAGAAACATCCAAGCCCAACGCAATTTGCACCAAACGACGATCATCTTGCAGATCGATATGCAAGCGCCCCGCTTTTAAAGCTACAAGGCGGTACAAAGCCCCGCTATCCAAAAAATGAAAGCCCAGACGCTGGGCCAGTAACCGGCCTATCGTCCCTTTCCCAGCCCCGCCAGGGCCATCAATGGTAATGATTGGTACTTTCATCATGATACTCATTTAACTTCTGAATCTATTATCTTGGCAACCATGCTTCGGTAATTTTCTGATCCTACCACAGACAATACGCCATTTTCATATGCAATTTCTATTTTTAAATCAGCAAAATGCTTTTTAAGAAAATCTATTTGTGTATGTGAGAAACCACGCAATTGTGAAGTCCCTTTTGCGCATACAGCCATCATCGCCAACAAATGCAATTCTGCTTGTAATGTTTCTATGTGCTCTTCTCGCACCGTAATCGCTTGCAACAGCTTTGCATATTGCACACGCAAATTAGAAACAGGGTCGTCACCCTCCCAGCGTTGATCTAATATATGAATACGCGCACCCATTAAAATGGCATAACGTAAGAAACCAGAATGAGCCGGGCTCATATTTACATTGTACAATGTTACATCTGCATGTTGCGATACAATGGCAGCAGCAATAGCAGGAGCAACTGATGAAAAAGACATGTGCATTATAAATCTTCTATGCGTTGAACAGCTGCCAACAATTCACCTTCTGCCAAATTGATCAAACGAACGCCCTGTGTATTTCGCCCAATCACAGAAATTTCCGCCACGCGTGTGCGCACTAATGTGCCCTTATTGCTGATTAACATGACTTCATCTTGTTCTGTCACCAATACTGCTGATACTGCCATGCCATTACGTTCATTGGCTTGAATAGCAATAACACCTTGCCCGCCTCTTCCTTGAACTGGGAAATCTTCTAGCGCAGTGCGTTTTCCATATCCTTTTGCTGTTGCAGTTAATACTGCACCTTCTGGTTTTGGAACAATCATGCTGATCACACATACATTATCTGACATCTTAATACCGCGCACACCGCGCGCTGTTCTGCCCATTTCGCGCACATCATCCTCATGGAAGCGAATGGATTTACCTTCAGAAGTAAATAACATGATATCGTTTTTACCATCTGTGACCGCGGCAGCAACCAAATGATCATCTTCTAATAAATCACATGCAATTAAGCCACTCGCGCGAGGGCGAGAAAATTCTGATAAGGATGATTTTTTGATCACCCCTTGCGTTGTTGCCATCACAATAAAATGAGACTGATCAAACTCTTTAATAGGCAAAATGGTACTGATACGCTCTTCCGGATCAAGTGGCAATAAATTAACAATCGGCTTTCCGCGTGATAAACGCGAAGCTTGCGGCAACTGATACACTTTCAACCAATAAACACGACCCAAACTTGAGAAGCATAATAAAGTATCGTGCGTATTGCATACAATTAAACGTTCAATAATATCTTCTGATTTAACATCCGCTGCTGATTTACCTCGCCCACCACGCCGTTGTGCTGCATAAGTAGAAAGAGGCTGATATTTCACATAACCTTCTTGAGACAACGTCACAACAACTTCTTCAGGAGTAATTAGATCCGCTGTATCTAAATCTTGATGCGTTGAAATAATTTCGGTTCTTCGCTCATCATTGAAATCTTTTTTCACTTCTACTAATTCTTCACGGATTATTTCCATCAAACGCGTGTCACTTTCTAAGATATTTAACAAGTATTCAATGGTTTTAATCAACTCATGATATTCTTCTGTGATTTTATGTTGCTCTAACCCTGTTAAACGATGCAATCTTAAATCCAAAATTGCTTGTGCCTGTGCATCCGTTAATAAATATTCGGTACCATGCGCACCATATATTTCTGGCAAATTATCAGGACGTGTTTTATCTAACCCAACTTTTGCTAAATAAGCAATCACCTCTCCGCCAGCCCAATGCCTTTCTAACAATGCCTCTTTTGCTTCTTTAGGACCTGGTGCCGCTTTAATCAATGCAATCACCGCATCGATATTCGCCAATGCAACGGCTAAACCTTCTAAAATATGTGCACGCTCTTTGGCTTTGCCTAAATCAAATAATGTACGACGTGTCACAACTTCACGACGATGACGAATAAAAGCATTGATCAACCCAAACAAATTCATTAGTTTTGGTTGGCCATCTTCTAGTGCCACCATGTTAATACCAAACACCACTTGCATTTGTGTTTGGGAATATAAATTATTCAATACAACATCTGCATTTTCATTGCGCTTTACTTCAATTACAACGCGCATCCCATCTTTATCTGATTCATCACGCAAACCTGTAATACCTGTTATTTTTTCTTCGCGCACAAGCTCTGCAATTTTTTCAATTAAACGCGCTTTATTCACTTGATAAGGTAGTTCAGTCACAATGATAGATTGGCGATTAGAATCTTCACCTTCTTCTATTCCTGCGCGCGCACGCACAAAAATACGGCCACGGCCTGTGCGGTACGCTTCTACAATGCCGCTACGACCGCTGATAATTCCTGCTGTAGGAAAATCAGGACCAGGCACAATATTCAATAATGCTTCAAAAGAAACTTGAGGATCATCAATGACAGCAATACACGCATCAATCACTTCCCCTAGATTATGAGGAGGAATATTGGTTGCCATTCCCACCGCAATACCTGAAGAGCCATTCACCAATAAATTAGGAAAACGTGCTGGCAATACAGCTGGGATAACTTCTGAGCCATCATAATTAGGCACGAAAGATACTGTATCTTTTTCAAGATCAGCTAATAAAAGGTGCGCGAGTTTAGTCATACGCACTTCGGTATAACGCATCGCTGCAGGTGCATCGCCATCAATAGAGCCAAAGTTGCCTTGGCCATTAACTAATAAATACCGTAATGAGAAAGGCTGTGCCATACGAACGATCGTATCATACACTGCACTTTCGCCATGAGGATGGTACTTACCGATCACATCACCGACCACGCGTGCAGATTTTTTATAAGGCTTGTTCCAATCATTGCCAAGTTGTTGCATAGCATAAAGTGTACGCCGATGCACAGGTTTTAAACCATCTCGAACATCTGGCAAAGCGCGGCCAACAATCACGCTCATCGCATAGTCAAGGTAACATTGTTTTAATTCATCCTCGATATTAACCAGATGAATTTCTTCCATGCTCAGCGAATCGTTTGTGCCCATTCTTGAAGTTTCCTGACCAGACAAATGCCCTGGGCAATTCTAACATGAACGGGGATAAGTAGGTGAATTTTAACTACCGAGATACGCTGGCGCCGTAAAATAACCCCAATAAAGTGAGATAAGCAACTTATTAAATTCCCACTGATGACTAAACAAGGTGGCTACCCTTCAACACTTCCTCAATTTGCTCTCGCTCAAACCCTCGCATCATCAGAAAACGATAATATTGAGCCTTCTCTTTAAAGGTTTCAGGTAGCCTTCCAAAACGCTTGTACATCGCTTGCGCTGCCAGCGCAACCCAATCAAGCGCCTCTGCTTGAATCGCATTTTGCAATAATTCAATAGGAAGATAATGCTTTTTGGCTTCTTGTCGCAACACGCAAAGGCCCTTCCCTTGCGCCACACGCACACGAACCAAGCTTTCTGCAAAACGCGCATCGTCTTGCAAACCGTGCGCTACCAGTTCGTTCAATACAGTTTCTGCAATTTCTTCTGAGACGCCTTTGTCTATTAAACGTGTCAATAACGCTTTGCGGCTGTATTCACGACGCGCCAACAGCGAGGTCGCATAAAGGCGAGCTCGCTCTGGCGTGTTGATGTGAGAGAGTGTTTTCTCAAACTTCTTCAAGCAATTCATTATCCGCTTCAGCATTTGCTAATACTGTTGTAGATGCAAGCCTCTTCTCACGAATGGCAGACTCAATCGCTTGTGCAGTTTCAGGATGTTCTTTCAAATACTGACGAACATTGTCTTTTCCTTGTCCGATACGTACGCCATTGTAGCTATACCAGGCGCCAGATTTTTCCAGAATACCCAAATCTGAACCCAGCACAATGATTTCACCTTCACGAGATGTGCCTTCACCATACAAAATATCAAACTCAGCTTGCTTGAAAGGTGGTGCAATTTTATTTTTCACCACTTTCACACGTGTTTCACTGCCCACCACTTCTTCGCCCGCTTTAATAGCACCCGTACGGCGAATATCTAAACGTACTGAAGCATAAAACTTCAATGCGTTCCCGCCCGTTGTTGTTTCAGGGCTACCGAACATTACACCCAATTTCATACGAATTTGGTTGATGAAAATCACCAATGTATTGGTACGTTTAATATTACCTGTGAGCTTACGTAAAGCTTGCGACATTAACCGCGCCTGCAATCCCATGTGAGAGTCACCCATATCACCTTTTAATTCGGCTTCAGGCGTCAGTGCGGCAACAGAGTCTATCACTAAAGTACCGATGGCGCCGGAGCAAACGAGTTTATCTACAATTTCCAGTGCTTGTTCGCCGCTGTCAGGCTGAGAAATCAGTAAATCCTCCATATTCACACCTAATTTTTGTGCGTAAACAGGATCAAGTGCATGCTCAGCATCGATGAAGGCAGCAATGCCTCCTTTCTTTTGACATTCTGCGATCACTTGCAATGCTAATGTCGTTTTACCTGAAGATTCTGGCCCATAAATTTCAACAACCCGACCACGTGGCAAACCACCACCCAATGCAATGTCTAAACCGATCGAACCTGTAGAATAAAATTCAATATCAGAAATCACATTGCCATCACGGCCTTGTAATATCGTGCCTTTACCGTATTGACGCTCAAGCAGTGATTTCACTGTCGCCACGGCTTGCCATTTTTCTTGACTGACTGGAGTTGAATTTGCCATATAAGCCCTCTCAAATTATATTTAGAATTAAGAACGGATGTTCGAAGATGCGTATAGTATATACCTAAAAATTAACCATTGGGAAATAATTCGAGTAAGCCATTCAAAGCGAGTAAAACAGCTTGTTTACGCACGGCGTCGCGATCACCTGGAAATATTTTTTGTCGCGTCACCACATGCCCCATGCGATCTCCCCACGCAAACCACACTAACCCTACAGGCTTACCAACACTGCCACCTTTAGGCCCTGCAAAACCGGTGATAGCTATCCCGTGTGTCGCAGTACTTGTAGCAAGCACTCCGTCAAGCATTGCACGAGCTACAGCTTCAGAGACTGCATTTTCGTGCTCAATCAATACAGCCGGAACATTCAACCAATGCGTTTTAGCTTCATTCGTGTAACTGACGATACTTCCTTCAAACCATGCGGAGCATCCTGCTAACGACACAATTTCATGAGCAAGCCAGCCGCCTGTGCAAGATTCAGCCGCTGCAATTTTCATGCCATGTTTCAAGCAATGTTTAGCAAGCGTTTGTACAATCTGGTGAAGTTCCATCATAAAGCTCTCCATTTTTAAATGGACCGTGTTATGATATTCCAGTTCTTACAAATCACAATAAATAAGGAGGAATATACATGAAGAACACTATACTCGAACACACCCCCATGATGCAACAATACTTGCGTATTAAAGCAGAACACCCAGATAAATTATTACTTTACCGTTTAGGTGATTTTTATGAATTATTTTATGAAGACGCTCAACGTGCACACCAATTATTAGACTTAACACTCACCGCGCGCGGCGCTTCTGCAGGAAAGCCCGTGCCCATGGCAGGCATTCCGCAACATGCGTTGGATCCTTATCTCGCTAAATTATTAAAACATGGGGAATCTATCGCCATTTGCGAACAAACAGGTGAAGTGGGCGCACAAAAAGGTCCTGTTGAACGAAAAGTAGTACGCATTATCACGCCAGGCACACTTACTGAAGAAGCATTGCTTGATGCGCACAGTGATAATTTCTTATGTGTGTTATACACAGAGCAATCACGTTTGGCCATGGCATTAGTAGAGTTGACAAATGGGCAAATACATTTTTTAGAAACTGCAGATATTACTTTATTCCAATCTTTATTGGCACGTTTTCATCCTGCAGAAATCTTGCTATCTGATCATCCCACATTAATACAATGCATCAAATCTTATAAAACAAAACGCTGTCTTCCTGATGATTACTTTAATGCAACAAAAGCACATGCACGAATAGAAACACAATGGAAAAAATCATTTTCTTTAGGAGAAACCGCACTATGTGCATTAGGTGCATTAGGTGCAGCCTTGCGTTATTTAGATGAAACACATCAAGTAGCGTTGCCTCATTTGAAAATACCACAATCACTCGAAAACATCAAAAATTTATACATGGATCCTCATACCCATCGTCATTTAGAATTAGTCAAAAATGTACGAGACGGAAAAGATCATACTTTATTCAGCATTATAGACCGAACACATACATTGATGGGAAGCCGGCTATTAAAAAGATCATTATTAGCACCCCTCATGGATTACGAACACATCAAATGCACTCAAGAAGCAGTGAAAATGTTTATAGACCAGCAACATTATGTAACAATTGGCAGTGTGCTTAAACAAATTTATGATCTGGAACGTATCACCACACGCATTGCGCTAAGGCAAGCACGTCCACGTGATCTCACTGCATTACGCAAAACGCTCGGAGTTTTTCCTATGCTTTCAGAAGCGCTCCAAGCCATTCGCCCTCATTATTTGCAAACACAATTAAAAACATTACCAAGCACAATTGATTTGTATACATTACTGTGTAACGCAATTCAAGAAGAGCCTTCCTTATTAATTCGCGATGGCAATGTCATTGCCACAGGATTTGATGAAACACTAGATGAATTACGCGCACTCAGCAAAGATGCAAGTAGTTTTTTGCTTGCATTAGAGCAAAAAGAAAAAGAGGCGTTAGGAACTGCTCAGGTAAAAGTTGGATTTAACAGTGTTCATGGTTATTACATTGAATTATCGCGCGCAAATGCACATTTGGCACCAGCAAGATACCATCGTCGACAAACACTTAAAAACGCCGAACGGTATATTACCGATGAATTGAAAGCATTTGAAGATAAAATCTTAAGTGCACATGATAGAGCGCTGAGCCGAGAAAAATATTTATATGAAATATTATTGCAGCAACTATTACCCGAAGTTGAAGCATTACAAGCTTGGGCACATTTTATTGCACAAACTGATTTAGTGTGTAATTTTGCGGAACGTGCCTTAGCATTACGCTTAACATGTCCTAGCTGGGTGGAAACGCCTGGCATTAAGATTTTAGAGGGCTGCCATCTCATTGTTGAACAAACACTACCACATCCATTCATCCCTAACGATTTATCTTTAAACAATGATCGCCGCATGCTATTAATCACAGGCCCAAACATGGGAGGGAAATCAACCTACATGCGGCAAGCAGCACTAATAGTTATTTTAGCGGCCATTGGATCTTTTGTTCCTGCTCAAGCAGCGACATTAGGCCCCATTGATGCTATCTTCACACGCATTGGCAGTGCAGATGATTTAAGCGCTGGGCATTCTACTTTTATGGTAGAAATGACAGAGATGTCCACTATTTTATCGCGAGCTACTGAAAACAGCTTAGTGTTGATTGATGAAATTGGGCGAGGCACATCAACCTTTGATGGGATGAGTTTAGCACGCAGCATTGCAGAATATTTAGCCACAACAACGCGAGCATTTACTTTATTTGCTACTCATTACTTTGAGCTGACCTCACTGCCCTCCTATTTTCCTACGATTGAAAATGTACATACGGCAGCGACGGAACAAGAAGGCGAATTAATTTTTTTACATCGTGTTAAACCGGGACCTGCTAATAAAAGTTACGGCATACAGGTTGCACAAAAATCTGGATTGCCCGCAGAAATTATTGAAAGAGCTTGGGAAGTGTTGGGGGAATTAGAGTAGAAAAGAAAGGATAAAGGACAGAAAGACCCTTTCAGTCTTCCCGTCCCCTATCTTCCGATTAAAGACCTCCACCTATTGTGCAAGTCATTTTTAAAGGATGCGTGGTTGTTGTCTCGCCACCAGACTCTGGGCTCATAGTCGTCGTTTTCGAACCTCTTGTCAATGTTAAGGTAGCACTATGGGTTCCTTTATCTAAGAATGCTTTCAAACTACTGATACATCCAACCTTGTGTACCGTTGGAGTCTTCTTATCTAAATCTGTGTAAACATAAATGTCTTCAATATGACCGTGAGACCACCCCATAGAACCGTGTCTCGCAACAGGGACATGCTCATCTTTACAATTAACGATCCCAGCAGCTGCCTTTTCTCCATAAGGAACGCGGTTAGAAGAAGGAAAAGAGGTGCCCGTTTTTTCCGCTCCAGCTTTTAAAAGTAATGTTTTCTTATTCTCGCAGTGACATTTCTTATCACTCGTTCCATCACAAACTGAATCGCTTGACAACGAAACAACCACTAACGCAGCTTCACCCGCATACAAATTATTCGCCATAATCAATTGACTATGGTAAGCAGAGGCAGATATAGATACAAGTGCCAACAATGCAGCTGCACACCTTTTCAAATTTTTCATTGTAAATTCCTCAAGTCAATGGGCTCTTTATAAAAGTAGTTTATAAAGTTTGTTTTGAAAAGCTCAACCGCAAGGGGGTTGCGAGCTTTGGGTAAAAAGTGTATCCTACCTGCGCAATACGGAGAGATGGCCGAGTGGCTGAAGGCACTCCCCTGCTAAGGGAGTATAGGGCTAAAACTCTATCGAGGGTTCGAATCCCTCTCTCTCCGCCAAATTAGAAAAAGACCTTTTAAGGTCTTTTTCTAATAAAGAGTCGGGTAATGCTGAAAATTACCATATCAAAGCGTGCAAAAACTTCTGAAATAATAGCTACTGGCCCCTACGCCCTGGGTCTCGAGCCACTCGTGGCAGCGTCACCCGTATGGCCGCCTTTCTCCAAACACCCACGTATGTTAGGGAATGCTTTGTAAACCCCTTGTAACTGCGTATTTCCATTTGGCAACGTCTTAATCCCCGCCACCAATGTCGTCCACCCTTGCGCATTATCATGCTGTTTCCCTAAGCTATACGCTCCTTTTTCTAGCATTTTTAATGCAACGCCCCATTGTTTATGTTCAACGGCTAAGCGCAGCAAGGTAGGATTGTTGGCTCTTGCGTCTGAGTATAATGCTGGCTTGTCTTCCATTTTATCTAAAATCTTTTCTGCCAATTTACTTTTCTTATTTATAATCGCTAGCTCAATCGCTATCATTCCTCGATACTCGCCCAATGTAATAAAAGTGCTTGAGGTGTCTGAGTCTGCTCCCATCTTATCCAGAGTCGCATCAGCAATCTTATCCCAATTATTTTCTAACGCTACCTCAAGAAAAGTTTTACTTCCGCCGTCGCGTCTATTGAGTTCCTCATCAAATTTTCCAGTCTTAATTAAATAGACGATAAAATCCTGATGCTGATTTTCCTTCAATGGCCCTGTCGATATAAACGAGAGAATACCAGAGGGTACACTTCTCTCCAACAAAGCAAGCAATGTACCTCGATATCCGCCCTGATGAACATTTAATGCGGTGTGAATATCGCCACTCTCAACAAAAACATCACCATCATCCAGGGTAGCCTGCTTGGCCAGCAAGCCAGTTTTTTCAGTAGTTGATTTATTAAGACTCAAGCTGTTGCTTGCTCCAGCGCTCCCATAGCCAGAAGATCCACCTGCGCTAATATATTGTTTTTCTTTTGGGATCCCTAATTTATTCGCTTGCGCGGAAGACAACTGAACGCGTGGCATGGTACCCCTCCAAAACTACTGGGTGATATCCATATATTAGTACCAAAATTAACTTTTAGCAACTTAATAACTAACCAATATTTATGGAGTTACTTCTGCGATAACGTTGGATGCGTCGCCCTAATAGCCATTTCAAGATAAATTGGTGCCAACCCGGCAAAGCTTCCATATAATCATTTAAAAACTGTTGATATTCTGCTTCGCTCTTCCATTCCAAACGCCGCATGAATGAAGCCAGCTCGCGCGCATGATCAGAAATCCAACACCAAGATTTTCTGGCTTTTTCCAAATCAATCAATGTTAAAGCATGATCATCAGCACGCACAAAAACATGTTTTGGGAATAAACAACGATGCACTCTTCCTGCTTGATGAATACGACGCGTTAATTTTGCAATATCGCGCAATATCGATTGACGTTTTTCGGGTGAGGCTGTTTTCAAAAAATCATCCAACGATTGAGAGTCTTCCAATGCACGTGTGATTAAAATGCCACGCAATGGGTTTTTTACTTCTGCGCAATATAATCCTTCAACAGTAGGTAAACCTCGTTGATGCCAATCATGGATATTATGATACTCCCGGCGGCAAATTGAACTCGTTCTGTGCAACAAACGAGATAATGTCGTTGCATAATTAGTTTGCTTTTTCATATAAACAAGAACAGATGTGTTATCTGTTTTTAAACTAAGCCGCACTACATGCGAATGCCCGCTTTTTGGTTTAATATTTCCTTCCTCAACAAACTCTCCTTCAACTGCCCATAACGCCTCAAAATCATCTAAGTGATGTTGAATTAAGATCTGCTTGAATGCTACATTGCTACCGATTTCCATTTATAATATCCTCCTCATCATCCACCAACCCATTAAAGAAAATAATATCAAGGGCGTAAGCGCTGCCAAAATAGGGGGTAAATGATAAACTAATGTGACAGGGCCAAAAATTTCATTGGTTAAATAAAATACAAAACCAAAGAAAATACCTGATAACATTCTCAAGCCCATGGATGCACTACGCAACGGCCCAAATACAAAAGGCACACCTAATACAATCATTAAAATCACAGCAAGTGGTGCTGCAATTTTTTTCCAAAAGATCAACTGATAATGGCTTGCATCTAAATGATTTTCATCTAAATAAGAAATATAATGATACAAGCCTACTAACGTCAAATTATCAGGTTTGCTGAGCAATATCTCTAATAATGAAGGGTCAATCAAGTGGTTTGCTGTTTCTGCTGTTTTTTCCTCAATCGTTATTTTTTGCGGGGATATCAAGCTTTCTTTAATGCCAGATAATTCCCACTTATTATCGCGAAACTTTGCTTTTTCAATAAAAGTAGTACTTTGCAATTCATAGTGATCATTAAATCGATAACGCGTGACTTCTTGTAAAACTCCTTTTGGCAACAATGTGCGAATGTGAATAAAATCGTTTTCCTCGCGCACCCAAGTTCCTTGTGCTGTTAATACCGCCTGGCCGCTACTTTTAGCACGAATTTTTAACCCTTCTGCAGCATACTCTGCTTGAGGCACTACCCACTCGCCCAACATAAAAACAACTAGCGCCATGACCAAACCTACTTTTGCCACAGCCAATGCAATTTGCTTGATTGACATTCCACTGGCACGCATTACTATTAATTCACTGCGAGAGGCCAGCAATCCTAATGCCATTAGCACACCAATTAAACTCGCAATGGGAAATAAATCGTATAGTCGCCTCGGTAAGGTTAACGCAACATAAAATAAAGCGGTTAGAGCGTGATAATCTCCTCGCCCTACTCCACCTAACTCGTGAATATAAGCAAATAAAAAATCAACACCTAATACTAATAATAAAGCGGCAAAAATCAGTAGTAATGCAGTGCTTGCAATGTAACGATCTAAAATATTAAACATGTTAACTTTCCTTTCCCCGCGTTACAAAAAAGGGCGGTTAGAGCGCGACTTACGCCATTGCGATTGCCACCAAAATACAAATATTACTAATGCAAAAGCTAATACAGGAACCCAATAAATCCCTAGCCAAATGGGTAACCATGCAGATTCTTCATAGATACTGCGTGCAAACATTAATCCATTAATGTAAATAATGGCAAGTAAAATCGCGGGAAATGCCCTTGCATATTTTCCTTGTCTTGGTTTTACTTTGGCCAATACGATAGCCCATAATGCTAAAATAATGGTTGATAAACTCAAACAAATACGCCATTGTAATTCTGCTTGCTGTTCTCTATCTGCGGTCCCCAGCAAATCAGCAGGCGGCATGGCGCGCTCTTTAACCCGTAATGTTGGTGTACGATCAAGCACACGTAAACCATATTCGCGAAATGTCATCAATTGATAATTTCGTTGTCCCGGTAAACCTTGATAACGGTGCCCATCACGCAAGACAATGTAATCACTCTCTGTTTTATCATCAATCCAATGATAACCTGATGAACTTGCGATCACACCCAGATGAAACTTTGCATCCTTTGGAGCTTGTTCTGCAATGAATACATCAAATGCTTCTTCACCATCTGAAGAAACGCTATCAATATATAAAACATATTGCCCGTCATCAGATACTTGAAAACGCCCAGGCTGAATAGCACGGGAAATTAAATCTGTTTCTGCTTTTGCAACTACTTGTGCCACTTCATACAAATAATGAGGGGCTATCCAAAGATTCACAGCCAAAGCAATGCTAGTGAAAAGCATCGCCGGCAGCATAACCACTTTTATTAACGTGCTATACCCCATACCGCATGCAAACAACGCGGGCATCTCAGCATCTGCATAAAGACGGCTCAGAGACAAAATGACACCCAGAAACAAAGCAAGGGGGATTAAGACGCCTATTAAGCTCGGCATGTGCATGCCCACAATTTTTAATACTAAGCCAGCAGCAATTTCGCCGGCCGCTGCATCAGCGAGGTATGCAACAAACTGATTGCTAATGCCGACAAGCAATAACACCACCAGCACAGCCAGCATGGATAATACAATATCGCGTCCAATGTAGCGCCCAATAATACTCAAGAGATCCCCTCTGAACGCTTCGCGCGTGACTAAAACTAAGGTACAATTCCCGGATACACAAGTATACGCCGTTCTTGGCCATTTTTGGGTAAAGGAGACACTCATGCACTTCAAATTCGCAGACCAACTGCTCACACAAGAATACGACACCCTTATCCTAGGGGTCTACGAATCCTATGATCTCCCCCCTGCTACCGCCGCGGCAGATGCTTCTTGCCAAGGGGCTATCAAAGCTTACCTTAGC
This sequence comes from uncultured Gammaproteobacteria bacterium, assembly GCA_964383495.1. Lineage (GTDB taxonomy): Bacteria > Pseudomonadota > Gammaproteobacteria > JABCZS01 > JABCZS01 > CAWKDC01. Next base: position 12,129 of record CAYLHG010000011.1, on the reverse strand, counting down.
CTCCAAGATTTTGTGCCTAAAACAGGAGCGGTCACCGTACTTTATCACCCTACCCGCATTATTTTAGTAGGTTTGGGAAAAGCGGAAAAACTAGACGGCCTCGCCTACCAAAAAATCCTGCGCGCAGCGAGTGTAGCCCTTATCAAGAAAAAAATTAAAAAAGTCGCCTGCTTTTTACCTGAACTGCCTGTTCATGGGCACGGCTATTATTGGAAGCTACGTCAAGCCGTTGAAGTACTGGAGCACGCTACCTATCAACTCAGCGGACTGAAGGGCAAGCCTTCTGAAAAACATGAAAATAAAACCTCAGATACTCCTTCCCTAGAAGAGACGGAAATCTTTTTCCTGCAAGATATTGTCAGCCGTGAAACAGGAGCGCTGGCACTTGCCCATGGTGTTGCTATCGCTACTGCAGTGAAGCATGTCCGTGACCTGGGAAACACCCCAGGTAATATTTGCACGCCTGAATATATGGCAGAAACTGCAACAAAACTATGTACAAAATTACCACACACTACAGTTTCTATTCTTTCAGAAGCTGAAATGACGCAAATGGGCATGGGCGCTTTCATGGCGGTGACTAAAGGCAGTGATAACCCTGCGCAGTTGGTCATCATCCAATATAAAGGCGGCGAAAAGCATGAGCAACCCATTGCACTCGTTGGGAAAGGTATTACATTTGACACCGGCGGTCTTTCTTTAAAGCCAGGTTCATCCATGATGGGCATGAAATACGATATGTGCGGCGCCGCCACGGTACTATCTGCCATTCACGCAGCTGCCAACCTCCAATTGCCGATCAATATTGTTGCCATCATGGCATGTGCTGAAAATATGCCTTCTGGGAATGCAACACGGCCAGATGATATCGTCACCACCATGAGCGGTAAGACCGTTGAAATTGCAAATACTGATGCGGAAGGACGCTTAGTATTATGTGACACTCTCACATACGCACAAGAAAATTTCCACCCACGTGCGATCATCGATGTTGCCACATTAACGGGTGCATGCATTGTAGCCTTAGGGCGCCACGCCAGTGCAGTTTATAGCAATCAACAATCGCTAGCTGATGAATTGCTTGCAGCAGGCGAACAAAGTTTAGATCGCGTATGGCAAATGCCATTGTGGGAAGAATACCAATCTCAATTAGAAAGCCCGTTTGCAGACGTTATCAACATTGGTGGCCCTGACGCAGGGTCTATCACAGCGGCTTGCTTCTTATCGCGTTTCGTTGATGAAACCACGCCTTGGGCACATTTAGATGTAGCGGGCACCGCATTTGTAACAGGTAAAGATGCACACGCCACAGGCCGCCCTACATCACTACTCATTGAATTTTTGTTAACACGCGCCCAAGCAATTCCACAAGCGTAATATTGAGGTTAATGCATGTCTGAACCATTAAATAAAGCCTATGATCCTGCGGCCATTGAATCTCAATGGTATCAGACGTGGGAAAGCGCAGGACATTTCGTTCCTACAGGCAATGCAACGCCTTTTTGTTTAATGCTTCCTCCGCCTAATGTCACCGGCAGTTTGCACATGGGGCACGCGTTAGAAGCATCATTAATGGATTGCTTAATTCGTTACCATCGCATGAACGGGCAAAAAACACATTGGCAAGTGGGCACAGATCACGCCGGCATTGCTACCCAAATGGTTGTAGAACGTCAACTCAATGCACAAGGAAAAACGCGTTTAGCTTTAGGGCGCGAAACCTTTATTCAATCCGTATGGGCGTGGAAAGAGCAGTCAGGCAATACCATTGCGCAGCAATTCAAACGCATGGGTATTTCTGCAGATTGGTCGCGCGAACGTTTCACCATGGACCCAGGGCTATCTCAAGCGGTGCGCGAAGTATTTGTGCGTTTATATGATGAAAGTTTAATATACCGCGGTCAACGTCTTGTGAATTGGGATTGTGTATTAAATACAGCAGTCTCTGATCTTGAAGTAGAAATGGTAGAAGAAGACACACATTTATGGCATCTACGCTACCCTTTAAGTAACGATAGCAAAACATCTATTATTGTTGCGACCACGCGCCCTGAAACCATGTTAGGTGACACCGCCGTTGCTGTGAACCCGCATGACAAACGTTATCAAAATTTAATTGGACAATTTATTGCACTTCCACTCACCGGACGGCATATTCCTATTATTGCAGATGAATATGTCGATGCCACTTTCGGAACAGGGTGTGTCAAAATTACACCCGCACATGATTTTAATGATTATGAAGTAGGACAACGTCACGATTTGCCATTGATCAATATCCTGAACATGGATGGCACGCTTAATACGCAAACACCAAAAGATTATCAAGGCTTAGATCGTTTTGTTGCGCGTGATAAAATAGTAGAAGATTTAAAAAATTTAAATTTAATTGAAAAAATTGAACCCTATCGAACAAAACGCCCTAAAGGTGATCGATCGGGTAGCATTTTAGAGCCCATGTTAACGTCACAATGGTTTGTTAAAATTGCACCGCTTGCACAACCGGCGATTGAAGCTGTTGAAAAGGGAGACATTGAATTTTCGCCTCCGCATTGGGCAAATACTTATTTTGCATGGATGCGTGATATTAAAGATTGGTGCATTTCTCGGCAATTATGGTGGGGGCACCGTATTCCCGCTTGGTATGATAAGTCTGGCACTGTATACGTTGCCGACAATGAAAAAGCCGTGCGTGAAAAATACAACTTGTCTGAAGATATAGTATTACATCAAGATGAAGATGTATTAGACACGTGGTTTTCCTCTGCTTTATGGCCTTTCTCCACATTAGGGTGGCCAGATAAAACGGAAGATTTTGAAACGTTTTATCCAACCAACGTATTGATCTCTGGTTTTGATATCATTTTCTTTTGGGTTGCTCGCATGATCATGATGGGACTTAAATTCACAGGGAAAGTGCCTTTCAAACGCGTTTACATTCATGGGTTAATTTGTGATCACAACGGCCAGAAGATGTCCAAATCCAAAGGAAATGTATTAGATCCGATCGATTTAATTCAGGGCATTGATTTAGAATCGTTAGTGCAAAAAAGAGTATCAGGGTTAATGCAGCCTCAGATGCAAAAACAAATTGAAAAGACCACACGCAAAGAATTTCCAGAAGGCATTTCAGCTTATGGAACAGACGCATTACGCCTGATGTTTTGTTCGTTGCCTTCAAGTCAGCGTCACGTGCAATTTGATTTAAACCGCGTCAATGGCTACAGACTTTTTTGCAATAAATTATGGAATAGTGCGCGGTACGTATTGATGAATACAGAATCACACCCTTACCCTTCCATATCAGATTGTGAGTTTGGTATTGCAGAACGCTACATTTTTTCCATGTTACAAAAAACAATTCAAACCGTGAAGGAAAGTTTAGATCAATTCAGATATGACTTTGCCACACAAGCGTTATATGAATTTGTATGGAATCATTTTTGCGATTGGTATTTAGAATTATCAAAACCCCTGTTGCAATCAGAAAATATACGCACTCAACATGCAGCACGTTACACTTTGGTAACCGTGCTTGAATGCGTATTGAGATTGCTTCATCCTTTTGCTCCTTTTATTACAGAAGAAATTTGGCAACGCGTTGCAGAAATCACAAAGCCTGCTTTAAGCTCTATTATGATCATGGATTACCCAACTGTTAATCAAGATTTGATAGATCCTGTTGCTGAAAAAGATATGGCATGGCTGCAAGCTGTTATTGTTGCAGTACGTAATATTCGTGGTGAAATGAATATTGCTCCTAAAATAACGCTACCGTTATTGATTAAAAACGCTGATGAACTCACCAAAATTTGCTTTCAAAAATACGCTGCTTTCATGCAGCGTTTAGCAAACACAGGGGAAGTGACATTTTTAGAAGATAATACCACATTGCCTGCTACTGCCAATGCCATTATTGAGGGCGTTGAAATACACGTTCCTCTTGCTGATTTTATTGACAAAGAGGTAGAATTAGCACGCATTGCAAAGGTGCTGGTAAAGCACGAGCAAGAGTTGAAAAAATTATCTCAAAAATTGGAAGATCCTCATTATGCTGAACGTGCGCCAGAAGCAGTTGTGGCGAGAGATAAAACGCGCGTTGAGGAATTACAGGGATTAATCAACGGATTGCAAGGACAGGCACAGCGGATGAAAAATTTGTGAGGAATATCAAAAATGGATGCTGCAACACAAAAAGTGATTGATTTTATCGTGCCATTGGCACAAAAATGGCTGCATCCTAACACTATTATGCTATTTGGCTCCCGCGCTCGCGGGGATGCGCAACAAACATCTGATTTTGATATTGCATTTGATTTTGACACACATCAATATCAAAAAAATTGGGGCCGATTTTGCACAGAAATTCAAGAAAATGCACCTACATTGCTACCGATTGACTGCATCAACACGGCTGAAATATCAGATATTTTTTTAGCTAAGATCCACATGGAAGGTATAATTATTTATCAAAAAGGGGAATAACATGTACAAACAATCACTCTTAAACTGTGAGAAAGCGCTTCAAAAGCTCAATGAATTTTTAGCTGTTACCCAGCATTTAAATAAAGATTATACGCAGGCAGCTGTGATACAAGCCTTTGAATTCACTTTTGAGGTTTTCCGGAAAACATTTCAAAAAATAGGCCGATCTGAAGGTATTGCCATTGGAAGCCCGAAATCTGCTTTTTCATTTGCCTATCAATCCGGCTTGATTGAAGATGAAAACATTTGGCTCGATTTGCTCAATGATAGAAATATGACAACACATAGTTATCATGAGATAATTGCACAAAAAATATTTAGCAACATTAAAGAAAAATATGTTTTTGTTTTCCAGAAAGCTTATCAAATATTATTTGCCAAGCTCAGCAAAGAGTAGCTTCGTTAGTAACGCTCTCGCTGGCCCCATAATACCTTGATGCTGCTGAACCAGGTAAAGTGTGTAACTGTCCTTCCCACCTTTGGCCAAATTTAAAGGCTTGAGTATGGATTCATAGCCTTTCACCATGGCTAATGGCAACCAGCCGAAACCTACGCCAGCACATATTAAAGCTCTTGAAGTATCAAAACTGTCTACTCGATAACGTAATTCAGATCCAAACCAGCCATCGCTTCGGTTTTCTTCTTCAAACGTATCACGCACGGTGATATATCGTACTTTTTTTAAATCACGTTCTGTTAAAGAATGCGATATTTTATGCACCGGATTATCAATATGAGCATACGGCTGAATCTCGACCGTTCGGAAAATTTCTCCAAGAAAACCTTTCGGCACATGCGGTGTGATTACAATATCAGCCGTACCTTGTTGAATTGCACGAATTGGTCCTGATAAAATTTCAAATCGAATATCCAGTTTCGTCTGTTGGTTCAATTGCTCAAAACATCGAATCGCTGGCATGATGAATTCACGTGCACAAAGCGCATCGACCACTAAATTCAAATGCGATTCATAACCTTGTTTTACATCTTGAATCGAACGTTCTATTTCATTCAGCATCTTTGAAAAATCTCGAGAACGATTCAATAGAATTTCCCCCAGCGGAGTGAGCACCGCACGCCGGCCTTCCTGAGTCAATAATTCCACGCCTAATTGGTCTTGTAATGTGTGAAGCGTATAACTGATGGTAGATTGGCTGCGATGCAATTTTTCAGCAGCCTTTGCAAAGCTACCTTCGTCAATCACTGTTTGCAATGTAACCCATTGTTCTACCGTGGATTTTGGGATTTTCATAAGCACCTATTGTTCTAAATATTCGATTAATTGTATCAAATATATCCGCTTTTTTAAAGTATTAAATCAGGCGAAACTATGCCTCTCGTATGGGGAGAAATGGAATAATGCTACATTATCGATTACTGGGTGTTACCTGCCTGATCTCAGGCATGGCCATTGGTGCTGGGATGCTTGCCATTCCCATGGCAACAGCAGAGCTAGGTTTCATCAAAATCTTGTTTCTGATGTTCGGATGCTGGGCATTGATGGCGACTTCTGCCTTGGTGCTGCTTCAAGTCACACTTCAGTTTGATAAAGACAAAAATAGTTTCAGCCAAATGGCGTATGCGACCTTAGGGCGTGGCGGGCAAATCGTGATGTATATCACCTTCTTGGCATTTATTTATGCGCTGATTTCAGCATATTTATCAGGCGGATCATCCATGATCAGCAATTTTGCATCCTACCTTTTTGATTTAGAAATACCCCATACTGTATCAGGCATTTTATTTTTATGCTCATTGGGGAGTGTGATTTATTTTGGGACACAGGCTGTTGATCAGGTCAATCAATGGTTTTTCAGCGCTCAAATGCTTTTCTTTGTCTTACTCTGTACACTCTTCGTTCCACACATTCATACATCTTATCTTTTTGTCAACGACAATAGCCTATGGGTAAAAGCAGCACCTGTTGTATTGACTTCGTTTGGTTTTCACTTATGTATTCCAGCGCTCGTCACCTACATGGGCGATGAAGCGCCGAAATTGAAATATCCATTATTGATTGGAAGCTTTATTCCATTGATAGTATACGCCGTTTGGGTTGCCATGATTTTAGGCACTGTGCCACTTCAAGGAGAGATGAGCTTTGCGGTACTTCGAGAAAAAAATGCCTCTATCGGAGAATTGATCGTGATGATGAATCACATGGTTGATTCTCATACATTGCGTGCAGTGTTGTCCATTTTTTCAAACCTAGCATTAATCACCTCATTTCTGGGTGTGTCTTTAAGCTTGTTTGATTTTTGGAATAAAAATATTCGCGAAATAAACCCCATGAAACATGAGAAAATAATATCTTTTTTACTGACATTTATTCCACCTGCTCTATTTTTATTTGTTTTCCCAAACGGTTTCGAGCGTGCACTCGCTTATGGATCGCTATTTGAAGTCATTTTATGTATTGCCTTGCCAGTTGTCATGGCATTTTCATTACGTCGTGTTGGAGGTTATCCATGAAAGATCCTATAAAAATCATCTGGGGATTACATATTCACCAAGATGTGCCTGACTCGATATTCCCACAGGCATTAGTACAGCGAGAATTACTGATTGCTTTCTTACAAAAATCAAACATTGCATTTGATAGTGCAGATGCGTTCAATGCAGGATATGGTGCTCACCTACATCCGATGTGGGAAATTCATATTAAAACGCTGAAGGAAAACTTGCTTGAAAAATTGGGGAAAATCATTGGATATTTATCTGTTAATCAGCACCCGAACCCCATGTATCTTCACCCGTTGATGCATGATAATAATCTTCCAGAAGTGGAATTGATCAAACAAGAAGGAGAAACCAATCAAAAAAATACCTTATGGTTTGGAAAACGTGTCGATCAATATCATGAATTTTTTGATAATCCACCATTAGATAAACAGGGAAATGTCATTGATACTCGTAATCCGAATAAACTCAGTCAAAATATCATAAACCTTAAATTGAATGAAGGCAAAAAAGCGCTGCCTAATTTCCAGGATAAGGATCCATTCAAAAAAATTATCCAAGGATTTCATATTCACATGGATATACCTGAAGCGCATATTTCCAAGGCGAATCACATCTTTGATGAATTGATGTGTTATCTTTTAGAACATGAGATTCGCCCTACCAGCACGCGTCTTTATGGACCCCGTGAAAATGGTCCGCACATCAACGGTGGATGGGAGATCAAATTTGAGCGGCGTGATGAATCCCCCTTTGAGCACATTGGTATTGTTGTCGGATGGTTAATGGTAAATCGAGGTGATTTGCCAGTATTTATGCATCCTGTTACGTGGGAAGAAAGAGATAGTGAAGAAGAAATCAAAGCGCATCAAAAATATTCTTTTTTTCTTGGCAATGAAACGGATCTAGATCTTAGTTTTTTTGATGGGAAATAAGATTAACACTTATATCCCGTCAGATCTTCGCTCTAGGTTTTTTATGACAACATGTTTCAGAAAATTGATTATTCAATGTTGCCAATATTTTATCTTGCTCAATCTTCGAATCTTGAATCGCTTTTTTAACAGGCACTTCTAACGCATTCAATAATTCAGTATCACGCATCATGCTCGCCGCCACACGCATGTTCGCAAGCCCCCATGCGCGGTAATCACTCGCAGGAAATTGCTCGAATAATTTTTGAATAAACATTTCTGGTTTATCATTATCAGCTTTGACCAATCGTTTGATATTATTCAAAGCAATATCATAGGTAGCTTTATCATTGGCGTGTGCAGCAGCAAATAAATTCATAACCCAAGCCCATAATGCATTAGAGCGAGCGGCTGGTTCTTTTTTTACATCTGCTGTTTTGAATTTAGCATGAAGATTGGTTAATGCGTCTGCGTCTGCAAGCATCCTATCTTTGGCTTTACTATATTTTATTCCCTCTAAGCCCGAAGCCCAGTAAGCCCAAGCCCATGCAATCAATTCATTCGATTCCGCAGGACGATTTTTTAAAAAGCCTTCCAGCTCCTCATTCATTTTATCTGCTTGGCGTGTATCTCCCATCATGTTTGCGGCTACAAACATGCGCCCTTGCATCCACGCTTTCATACCAGGAATATTATCACTCGCCCAAGAAGGGAAACGATCATTTTTCATTGCAGATTGCATATTATCAGAAGCTTGATTGTAAAAATCTTGATGTCCTAAGATAGCACTCATTAACAGCACCATGCTCAATTCATACGCGTCTGTTTTTTCAGTGGACGCTTTCAATAATTGCAATACGTCATTAGTGAGAGCGGCTTTTTGAGGGAAATCAACCTGCTGTAGATTATTAACCATTTGAGAGCCCCCCCAAGAAAATGTGGAAAAGATGAAGGAAAGTAGAAGACTGAGAAAAACGGCGCGCAGTTTCATAAGCCCTCCTGGATATCCATCCATTGTATAGCTTCTCTGCTCTGGTTCACAAGCTTTCTTACGCCCTTCTGAGGCTCACATGTTCCTAACATCATTCACACCCAATTTGCCGCCCATGACGGCACACTGTTACCTATGTGAAGGATATTAAAAAGACGTGCAGTTGCGCGCACACGGGCGCATATTATGCGCCCCTACGCCCAATGATTTCTCTGAATGATTAAAATTAAACCGCCAGCGGTTCCTGTAAGGCCTTCACGCTCAAGCGCACTCGCCCTTGCTTATCAATTTCAAGCACTTTCACCATTAATTCTTGTCCTTCTTGAACAAAATCATTAATGTTTTGAACACGCTCATAGCTCAACTCAGAAATGTGCACTAACCCGTCTTTACCTGGCAAAAAGTTTACGAAGGCACCAAATTCTACTACTTTTACCACTTTGCCTTTGTAAATAGCACCCACTTCCGCTTCCGCTGTTAACATTTGGATACGTGCAACTGCATGTTTCGCTGCTTCACCGTCCACCGCTGCAATTTTTACCGTGCCATCATCGGTAATGTCGATCGTCGTACCTGTTTCTTCTGTTAAAGCACGAATGGTCGCACCACCTTTACCAATAATGTCGCGAATTTTATCTGGGTTTACTTTGATCGTTGTGATCCGCGGCGCAAAATCAGAAATGTCTTGGCGCGGCCCTGTCAACGATTCAGCCATTTTACCCAAAATATGCATACGGCCTTTGCGTGCTTGCTCCAATGCCACTTGCATGATTTGATGGTTAATACCTTCAATCTTAATATCCATTTGTAACGCAGTCACACCTTCTTCTGTACCCGCTACTTTGAAGTCCATATCACCTAAATGATCTTCATCACCCAAAATGTCTGTCAGCACAGCAAAGCGCTCGCCTTCTTTAATCAAGCCCATCGCAATACCTGCTACAGGCGCTTTCAAAGGCACACCAGCGTCCATCAAAGCCAAACTGGTACCGCAAACAGATGCCATTGAGCTGGAACCGTTTGATTCTGTAATTTCAGAAACAATACGCAGCACATAAGGAAATACTTTCATGTCAGGCAGCAACGGCTTTAGTGCACGTTTCGCCAAATTTCCGTGACCAATTTCACGGCGCTTCGGCGCACCCACCATGCCTGCTTCACCCACACAGAAAGGTGGGAAATTGTAATGCAGCATAAAGCTTTCACTGAACTCACCACTCAAGCCATCCATTTTTTGCGCATCACGCTCTGTTCCTAACGTTGCTACAACAATCGCTTGCGTTTCACCACGTGTAAACAAAGCAGAGCCGTGTGTACGAGGCAATACCCCTACTTCTGTTGCAATAGGACGAATCGTCTGATTATCACGGCCATCAATACGTGAATGGCCAGATAAAATTTGATGACGCACATGTTCTTTTTCAATATCAGAAAATATGGTTGCGACTTGATCAGCAGCGACACCACTACCTTCAACCACAAACTTTGCTAATACATCTGATTTCAGCGCAGCCAATTGATCGCGGCGTGCTAATTTATCGCAAATTTCATAAGCTTTCACAATATCTGCTTTCACAGCTGCTTCAATTTGTGCTTTCAATGCCAAATTCGCCACAGGCGGTTGCCAACTCCATGACTCTCTGCCTGCTTCATCCGCAAGCTCGTTGATCGCATTAATAACCACTTGGAATTGCGAGTGACCATACATCACCGCACCCAACATGATTTCTTCGGGTAATTCTTTAGCTTCAGACTCTACCATCAACACCGCTTTTGCAGTGCCCGCTACGACTAAATCCAATTCAGACGTTTCTAACATTTTTTCTGAAGGGTTAAGCAAAAACTCGCCGTCTTGATAGCCCACACGTGCAGCACCAATAGGACCAGCCCATGGCACGCCTGCTAATTGCAATGCGGCAGAAGCACCAATTAATGCAGCAATATCAGGGCTAGCATCAGGGTTGAGTGATTTCACTGTCGCAATGATTTGAATTTCATTCATGAAACCATCAGGAAATAAAGGACGTATAGGACGATCAATTAATCTTGAAGTTAACGTTTCAGATTCTGAAGGACGCCCTTCCCGACGAAAATAATTACCAGGAATCAACCCTGCAGCATAAGTACGCTCTTGATAATTTACTGTTAAAGGAAAGAAATTTTTATTAGGATCTGCTTTCTTCACAGCAACTGCTGTAACCAATACAATAGTGCCTGCCATATCTACCCATACTGAACCAGACGCTTGTCTAGCAATACGGCCTGTTTCTAATGTTACTTGGTGTCTACCAAATTGAAACGTCTTTCTTGTCACTTTCATCACGAGTGATTATTCCTTAATTAAAATAATAAAAATAAAATTTTAGCTATATAGTGAATTAACGGCGCAAATCAAGTTCTGCCAATAATTTTTGATAGCGCTCTGTATCTTTTGCACGTAAATAGTTCAACAAACGACGACGCTTGCTAACCATTTTAATCAAGCCATAACGAGAGTGCTTGTCTTGCTTATTGGTTTTAAGATGCGCAGTTAAGCGAACAATCGAGTCCGTCAACAACGCGACCTGCACCTCAGGAGAGCCTGTGTCGTTTGCGGTTAAGCCAAAAGATTGGGTTGTTTTGGTAACAATACTTGCCTTTTCAGCGGTTGCTAATGCCATGAATAAACTCCTAAAATATCTTCTATCTCATTGCAAGCGGCATTCTACCATTAATTTAAGGATTTGTCGCTATAGAAGGAAGAAAAAAGCGAGACAAGCTAAAGGCAAACACCTCAAAACAAAAATCGATTACTATTAATCAAATCAATAATATAGCATCAGCGGCAATAGCTTTATTCCTCACTCTGAACATGGTATAATAAAAAATAGATAATGAGGGGGGGGCACTATGGCTGCTAACTATGACAATATTATTGGTACTGGAAGCCAAACTACCGCACCAGCAAAGCATCTCCCCGAGATTTACACGACTCCCAGAGAAACGCTGATCGAAGAGGCTGCTACTTCCATGTTTTACTTATGGGGAGCCTTCAGTGTTATTAGTTTGCCTATATCCATTGTCACGCTTGGCGCCATAGATGGCACCAAAATAAAGTACGAAGGAACGGATCTTGAATACGAAGCGGTAACCTCTGAAGGCTCAGCCTACTTATTCTGTGTGGGAATTCTCGCCCCTCTTATCCTATCGTTCCTTGTTGTAGGGATTTACTACTATATGACCAAACCAGATATTATTCTTGGTCAAACTGATCCTGGCACCGATAAAGAGCGAGTTGCA